>CASKJV010000056.1 GCA_949388605.1 uncultured Clostridia bacterium | reverse complement strand
TATTGCAAGTTTAAATAAAATATATAGTATTTTTTCATATTAATTATTAGATTTTAGAAAACCAGTTACTTTCTATATTGTAGAAAAAATTTAATTAATAAATGTATTCTTAACTTGTCTTTTTACAATTATATTACAAAACTATAAAAATATAGAAAAGTTAAATTTGGTATGATATACTAAAAAAACAAAATCTAATAGGAAGTACTAGAATTATGATAAGAGCTAGAACCCTTGAGACTGTATATATATATATATATATATATATCAACATATGTATTAAGAAATTAAATAGAAAAATAAAATTAGGTATAGAATATAAAAAGGCTTATATTATCTATGCGTTTTTGTGTTATTCAAAAATGTTTAGCTAATATGAGCCTTTTTGTGTTTTTTTATATAATTTAGTGTAAAAAATCCACCAGAAAATGGGAAATTTTTCAGATTTATTAACATTAAGTGAAAAATACATATTTTTATTCATATTGTTAAAAATATTGTTTTAAATTAATTAAAACAAATTTTTATATAAAGAAAAACCAAAACAAAAGGAGGAAAAATGAAAAAAACAAACAAAATAATAATAACATCAGTAATAGTAGCGATGTTATTATTAGGAATAGGATATGCAGCAATCCAAAATATAACATTAAATATTGAAGGTACAGCTACAGCAGATCCAAGCCAATCAAATTTTAGCGTAAAGTTCACAGGAACACCAAAAGTATCTGATAGCACATATATAACAGCAGGAATAACAGATGATATAAATGCAACAATAAGTGTAAGTGGATTAACTCAAAAAGGACAAACAGTAAATGCAGAATATACAGTACAAAACGTAAGTACAGATATATCAGCAGATTTATCTGTAGCAACAACAAATAGTAATACAGAATATTTTACATTAAAATCAGAACTTGCGAAAACAAGTTTAACAGCAGGAGAAGCAACAACAGTAAAAGTAACAGTAGAATTAACAAAAATACCAATTACAGAAAGTGTAAGTACAACAATAGGAGTTAGGTTAATAGCAATGCCAGTAGAACCGGGAAAAGAAGGAACAAGTGAAGGAATAAACGGTTCATCTCAAACACCAGAATATACATTAGGACTAGTAACAAATGCTAACATAGGAGATTATATAGATTTAGGAAACAATGTAGTAGGAACTGAAACCACAACAGATGACTGGAGAATTCTTTATAGAGATGGAGATACAGTATATGCAATATTAGCAGATTATTTACCAGCTACTCAAGTACCAGCATCAGCAGGTTTACAAACAGAACCAACAAGTTATCCATATAATGTATGGTTAGAGATGTATCCAGGTGGCGTTACATTCTTAAATGGATTAAAGAACACAACAGCATGGAATAGTTTTGCAAATGGAATATCAGAAGCAACAGTAACAGGAACACCAACAGCAGAATTATTAATGAGTAGTTATAATGCAAAAAATGGAACAAATTTAAATTATACAAGTTACCCAACATTAGACAATACAACAGAAGACTGTGATTTATATGTACCACACACAAGTCGAATAAATGATTGCAGCGGCTATTGGTTGGCTTCGTACGGAGACTATGACTCTGAGTTGATGTTTGTGGCTTACGATTTTACGTTGGATAAGTCGCACGACTTTGGGGGGATGTTTATGGGGGTACGCCCAGTAGTTTCTCTACCATCTAGTACCTCAGCAAAATTAATAAACGGAGTATGGACAGTATCACAATAGACTGATAACCGGACAGAATTAAGCAAATGCATATATGAGAAGGGATTTAGGACTAAAAAATAGATCATGTATAATATGGTGTGTAAATTAAAAGCACACCATATTTTTTTGTGCAAGATTGGAGGATTTAAATAAAATTTTCCCATTTTTTGAAAAAAGGGATGATTAATAAAAATAGAAATTATTTTAGAAAAAATTATTAGAGATCATAAAGTATAAAAGTAAATTGAATAGTTATATTTTAATATATAAATTTTAAATAATTGAAAAAATTTACCGTTCCTTACTGGTCGTTTAAGATTAAAAAATCTAAGATAATGTTTAATAATTAAATGTTATTTAAATATTAGCAAAGACAAACCAAACTCCCAAACTGCGCGTCACTCGAAATTTTTTAATTATTTAAAATTTTCTATCATGCAAATAATACAATATAAAAATGAAAAAATGTAAGCGTAT
>CASKJV010000055.1 GCA_949388605.1 uncultured Clostridia bacterium | reverse complement strand
TTTTATTTTATATATTTTTATTTTATATATTTTTATTTTATATATTTTTATTTTACATATTTTTTATACTTTATCTTTGACTTTTATTTAGAACTACTATTAGAAATTCTTTTTACCTTTATATTATATACAAAATAATTTATTTCTGCTCCAATTAAAATAATGAACATACAAATATATACCCACATCATTATTAATATGATAGTAGTTAAACTACCATATGTATTAGAAAAGCCTTCAAATAAATTTATATATAGTGAAAAAAACCACGAAATTACATACCAACTTATAGAAGAAAAAGCAGCTCCACTAGCTTGAGATAATATTGGTAATTTATGTTTTGGAATAAATTTATATATAAATAAAAATATTATAAAGATTGGTATTATTAATAATATTCCTCTTATTTTTAAAATATAAGATATTACAAAACTCAAAGCTTCAATTTTATTATTAAATATATTATGGATTCTATTTCCTAAAACCATTACTAATAAAAAAGCAATAATAGAAATTATAAAAATTAAAGTATACAAAATTCCTTCAATTCTTGCAATAATATTGGTTTTTTCTTTTTTAGTTCCATATATGTGTCTTAATCCTTTACTCAAATAATAAAATCCTTTACTCGATGACCATAAAGCAAATATAGCTGATATGGAAACTGTACCAAGAGATTTTGAATATACTTCTTCTATTACATTAACTATCATTTCATTCATGGAAACTGGAACAACTTGTCTTATCCAATAAAATATATTCTCTTTATCAACAGAAGTAAATTGTATTAAAGTCAAAAAGAAAATTATAAATGGAATAAATGAAAGAATTGTAAAATATGCACATTCTGCAGCATATTCACTTATATGATCATCCTGCAATTTTTTTAAAAAATTTCTTACATGTAATATTTTATTTGTAATATTCAATATTTAATCCTCCAAACTTATTTTTTCCTTTTATTTATTTTTTAAACAATTTATTTCTTTGGCAAAATTTCTTTCTCTTTACACAAAAACTATAATTGCAACAAATTATATACATTTTTATTAGTACAAAGTGAAAATATGCTTCAAAATAATAAGTCTTATAAAAATAAAAGAGTCACTTTTAAATTTTTAAATATTTTAGTGACTCTTTTTTTACTTTCTAGTAATACCTTTATAGTGAAAATTCTTCTTCACGATTAATACTTTTTTCTCTTCCTTTTAATATGTTTTTTAATTCATATAAGCTTTTTATTTCATATTTGCATTCATATTTATTATTTACATCGTTATTATAGTTACACCAACAAGTATCTAATCCATTTTCTATTCCGCCTTTAATATCTTTTTCTAAATCGTCACCAACAAAAAGAATTTCGCTTTTACTGGATATTCCAATTTTTGTTATTAATCCTTCATAGAATTTTTTTTGCGGTTTCATAAAACCAACTTCTTCTGCTGAAAATATTGTATTAATATATGGTGTAATTCCTAATTTCTCAATCTTTGTTTGTAAAGGTATTCTAGGTCCATTTGTTGCAATTGCAAGTCTATAATTTTGTTCTGCTAAATATTTTATTATTTCAAAAGCACCTGGACGACTAACAACTTTTTCTTTCATTCCTTCCATATATACATTGTTAAGCTCTACTGCTTCTTGATAAGATATATTATCTTCTCCAAAAAATTTTATAAATCTGCTTGCTCTTAACCATTCTGTTTTTTTTATTTTATCGTCTTCATATGGTGTAACAATTTTTCCAGCAGCTCTATCTCTCCAAGTAGTTACATCTATTTCGTGAAATCTCAAAAAGTCTTCTTCTGTAAATTTTTGTTTTCTATAATTCATTATAATTCTAAATGCATTTTTTGTATTTTGGAAATCATCTGTTAAAGTATCATCTAAATCAAATATTATTGTTTTATACATATTTACTCCTTCATTTTTATTACTACTTTTATTGCTAACTACTTAATTATTATTTTAATTTGTAAAAAAATCTAATATATCCATTCCATTATCTGTTGCTGTTTTATAAATTTCTGTATAACCACACTTGGTACAAGTGATTGTTATAAATCTTTTATTTTGAATATCAAAAATCTTCGCAAAATTTCCGCCTGTTGCTTGAAACTGATCCTTTTCAAATTCTTTATTTCCGCATTTAACACATTCCCATTCTGCCATAATAATCTTCCTCCTTATTTTATATAATTCATTTATCAATACATTATATAGATTCATATATTTTATCATATATTTTATATAAATGCAAAAATCTTATTTCACTAACTTTTTGAATAATTCTATAATATATAATTGTTTAGTATTTTTAAAGAATTATATATTGTATAATTTTTCAGTATTTTTGAAGAATTATATATTGTAGAATTTTTTAGCATTTTTAAAGAATTATATAATATATAATTGTTTAGCATTTTTAAAGAATTATATATTATACAATTCTTTTGCATTTCTGAAAAATTATATATTGTAGAATTCTTTAGTTTTTTGAAGAATTATATATTTCCTATTATAAAACATAAAAAAATTCTAAGAGGTTAAAATTAAAAGAATTCGAGAAAATATACATTAAAATATTGTATACTTTTTCGAATTCTTTTCATTCTTATTCATAAATTGATTTTTAATAAAAATAAAAAAATCTGGCGATGTCCTATTTTCCCAACAAGGTAACTCGTAAGTATCTTTGGCACTCAGGAGCTTGACTTCTGTGTTCGGCATGGGTACAGGTATTTCCTCCTCG
>CASKJV010000054.1 GCA_949388605.1 uncultured Clostridia bacterium | reverse complement strand
ATGTTTATCTAAAGCTTTATCAGAAATTATTATATTATTTAAATTTTCACAGTTTATAAATGCCTCTTTGCCTATTTCAACTACACTATCTGGTATGTTTATCTCTTCTAAACTACTGCATCCATAAAATGCTTTCTTACCTATTTCTGTTACACCATCTGGTATGTTTATTTTTTCTAAACTACTGCATTCATAAAATGCCCATTCATCTATCTTTGTTACACCGTCTGGTATGTTTATTTTTTCTAAACTACTGCATTTATAAAATGCCCAACCATCTATCTTTGTTACACCATCTGGTATGTTTATTTCTCTTAAATTTGCACAATTTTTAAATGCCCCATAACTTATTTCAGTTACACCATCTGGTATATTTATTTCTTCTAAACTGTTACAGTGTTCAAATGCATAATAATCTATTTTTCTTATACTATCTGGTAAATATATTTCTGTTAAACTTTGGCATAATTCAAATGTTCCATCACATATTTCTGTTACATCATCTGGTATTCGTATTTTTGTTAGACTTCTGCATCCATAAAATGCACTCATACATATTTCTGTTACACCATCTGGTATGTTTATTTCTGCTAAACTTCTGCACAATGCAAATGCAAGCTTACCTATCTTTGTTACACTTTCTGGTATATGTATTTTTGTTAAATTTTCGCACTCCTCAAATGCTTCATCACCTATTTCTGTTACACCATCTGGTATGCTTATTTCTCTTAAACTTGTGCAGAATGCAAATGCATGCTTACCTATCTTTGTTACACCATTTGGAATGACGACTGTTTCATTTATTATATCTGATTTATCTATATTTATTAATACACCATTTTCTATTCTCATAAAACCTTTTCTCCCATATATATGATATCCTTATATTTATAATGTTTCAAGCAATTCTACTAATATAATATAAACTTAATATACAAGTAATAAAATAGTAATATTTGATTTATTAATAATTTTACATTGTTCAAATATGTAAAAAATGTTCTCATTTCATAACTCATTATCTACGTTTATTCTAAACTACACATAACTTATCTGTAGAATTAAAATTCACAGATAAGAAGTCTAACTCCATTTGTTTCATATAGCTCAATAATGTGCAATATTTCCAAAAAAATTTTTATAATAGGAAGTCCGAAAAACTTTCCTATTATAGAAAAAAGCCACTTAAATATATTTAAGTGACTTATCTTTCTCATTATATAATTAGATTTCTACATATCCACCAATCATTTTACTTGATTTAGCATTGTTTACATAGCTACGTCCACCAGAAATAACTACTTTATCTCCAGCTTCTAATATACCTTTTTGTTTTAATTTTTCTAATCCAGCTTCTACTGTATTATCTATAGAATCTTGTGGATCAACATATACTGGATGAACATTCCATGCTAAACCTAATTGACGGAAAGTTCTTTTATTATCTGTAATAGCTAAAATTGGGCATCCAGCTCCCATACCTGATAATCTTCTTGCTGAATCTCCTGTATGAGTATAAGCAACAATAGCATCTGCTTTTGTATTTTTAGCGATTACACATGCAGAATATGCAATATTATCTTCTAATGAAGTTAATTCAATTTTTTTATCTTCAAATCTTTTCCAATAATTAACATCTGGTTCTACTCTATTTGCTATTTTAACCATTGTTTGAATACATTCTAAAGGATATTTACCCATAGCACATTCTCCTGAAAGCATTATAGCACTTGTTCTATCATAGATAGCATTTGCAACATCTGATGCTTCAGCTCTTGTTGGTAATGGATTACTCATCATTGATTCTAACATTTGTGTAGCTGTTATAGCTGGTTTATATAATTTATTTGATAATTTAATAAATCTTTTTTGCATTACTGGTGGTTCTGTAAAATCTGTTTCTGTTGCCATATCACCACGAGCAATCATTTGAGCATCAGCAACGCGAACAATATCATTCATATTTGATAAACCTTCAACATTTTCAACTTTTGTGATTATTTTGATATCTTTTCCACCATTTTCATCTAATACTTTTCTAACTTGTGCAATATCGTCTAAATTTCTTGCAAATGAAATTGCTACATAATCATATTCGTGTTCACAAGCTGTTTTTAAATCTGCAATATCTTTTTCAGCAAGTGCTGGTAAACGAATTATTGTACCTGGTAAGTTCATTGTTTTTCTACTTCCTAAAGGATTTCCATGTATTACAGTACAAACTATATCTTTATCTACTATTTCATCTACTTTTAATTCGATTGCTCCATCATCTATTAATATTTTTGTTCCTGGCTCTACATCTTTATATAGATCTTTATAAGATACAGAAACTCTATTTTCATCTCCTGTTATATCTTCATTTACTAATGTGAATTTTTGTCCATCTTCAATTTTTATTTTATCATTCTTTCCAGTATATAACATTCCTGTTCTAATTTCTGGACCTTTCATATCAAGAATCATAGGAATAGGTAAATCTTTTTCTTCTCTTATTTTTATAATTTCGTTTGTTTTCCATTCTTGCTCATCATAGCTTCCGTGAGAGTAATTAATTCTACAAACACTTAATCCTGCTTCGAATAATTCTTCTAATCTTTTTTCACTAGATGGTCCTATAGTACCAACTATCTTTGTTTTTCTTAAATTTGATTTCATTTTTATTCTCCTTAAATTTTTTTTACTTCGTTAAAAAAATTTATGCTCACTTTAAAAATTACTAAACAATTTTCAAAACTGTGACATCTCAAATGACTAACAAAGTACTTTTTAGTTTTTTTCCATTGTCAAGTATACACA
Organism: uncultured Clostridia bacterium; assembly: GCA_949388605.1. Lineage (GTDB taxonomy): Bacteria > Bacillota > Clostridia > TANB77 > CAG-508 > Scatovivens. The sequence goes on along the minus strand of CASKJV010000054.1, from coordinate 310 downwards.
ATTTATGACATTAATTCAAGTCTTTTAACAGATTTTCTACCAATATTTTACATTTATTTTTATAATATTCCATTTTATATTTTATTTTTCTTACATATTTTTACTACTATTGAATATTTTAAATTTATTTCTATTTTATATAAATTCTATTTTATATACTTTTCATTTTATATATTTTCTATTTTATTTATTTTTCATTTTATATATTTTCTATTTTATTTATTTTTCATTTTATATATTTTCTATTTTATTTATTTTTCATTTTATATATTTTCTATTTTATTTATTTTTCATTTTATATATTTTCTAT
>CASKJV010000053.1 GCA_949388605.1 uncultured Clostridia bacterium | reverse complement strand
ATAAATTTAGAATTTGTATGAAATTTAGCTTGAGCGAGCACATTTTTAAATTTTTCATATTGTATTATTGTAAGAGTAATATTAATAAATTTATTAAATCCCCCCTACAACTTACAATTTATTTGTGAAATTTAAAATATGTTTCCAAATTTCAATATAAATATTTAAAAATTTCTTCTGGATAAAAAATAAGTTCTTTATTTTTAAATTTATTAACATTTATCCATATTGCCTCTGTTTCTAGCTCATACTCTCTATAATATTACAATTCAAACCTTTAAAACTATCAATAAACTTATCACACAAATAATAATTTTACTTCTTGTATTTCATAAATTTAAATGATATAATCTTTTCAAACTGTACTAAAGAAAATTAATTAATTTAAAGGGGTTTGAAAAGGGGTTTTGATATGAAGATATCACAAAATGATAAGTCTCTTCTATTTTCTAGTACAGAGATATCAGATGTTTTTTTTACAGAGTATTTACCTGAAGCAAAAGGGGATTATATCAAAGTATATTTCTATATGCTTTTTTTATCAAAATATAATAAAGAAATAAAGATAAATGATTTATCAAAAACACTATCCTTAGACTTTCCAACAGTAAAAGATTCAATTGAATTTTGGGAAGAAAAAGGTCTTTTAGTGAAAAAAACTGATGGCTATATTCTAGCCAATATCCAAGAAATCGAATTATCAAAACTATATTCTCCTAAAGTAACATCTTCACCAGAAGATGCTATTAAGAATTCCCAAAATCAATATAGAGCAAAAGCAATTGATAATATAAACTCACAATTTTTCCAAGGAGTAATGTCTCCTACTTGGTATAATGACATTGATCTTTGGTTTAACAAATATGGATTTGATGAACAAGTTATGCTTGCTCTTTTTAGTTATGCTTTTGATAAGAGAGCATTACACAAAAATTATATTCAAGCAACAGCCGAAGCTTGGAGTAAAAGCAATATAAAAACTTTTAATGATTTAGAATCTTATTTTGAAAAACAAGAAAAACGTAATAGTCTAAACAATCAAATAAGTAAAAAATTAAATTTATATAGAAAGCTTACAACTTATGAAGAAGAAGATATTGCTAAATGGACTGAAAATTATGGATTTTCTATAGACATAATAGATATCGCATTAAAAAATGCATCTTCAAAAAATAAAATACGTTTTGACTATATAGATACATTACTTACAGACTGGCACAAAAAAGATTTACATTCTGTAGATGAAGTAAACACATATTTAAATTCACTAAAACAAAAAGATCAAAAAGCAAAACAAGTTCAAAAAGTTGCTTTTGAATACACACAAAGTACTTTTGATAATTTAGAAGCTTTATATGAAAATTAAAATGTCAAATTATAATGGTTTATAGGTTTATCCATAACAAAATAATTATAAAAACTTAAATATATATAAAGGATTGTATTATGGACAATTCATTATTAAATCAAATTTTGCATGAATATGAATTAAAACGTAACAAAGCAATTTTAGAAGCTGAAAAAAGAAAAAAAGAATTACTTTTAGTAAATCCTAGATTATTAGAAATTGAAAATGAATTATCTGCCAATTCTATACAAGCTTCAAAAACAATCTTAATGTCTAATAAAAAAGAACAAGCGTCTATTATTGCTAACTTGAAGAAAAAAAATAATAGTTTAATAAAAGAAAAAAATACATTTATTAAAAATCTTTCTAAAGAAAATAATTATCTTAATCCACATTTTGAATGCAAATTGTGTAAAGATACAGGATATATTCAAAAAGATGGTAATTCTTCTATGTGTTCATGCTTAAAACAACGTATTTTCGACATAGCTTATAATAAGTCCAATATGGGAAATTTAGAAAGAGAAAATTTTTCAAATTTTGATTTAAGAATTTTTTCTGATAAACCAGATAAGGAAAAATACAAATCTCAAATTTCACCACGTGAAAATATACAAATAGTTAGAGAAAAAGCTAAAGCATTTATAGAAAATTTCGATAATCCAGAAGAAAAAAACCTAATTTTTACAGGAAGTACTGGATCTGGAAAAACTTTTCTAACAAATTGTATAGCTAATGAAGCTTTAAAAATAGGAAAAACAGTTCTTTATCAAACTGCACCAGTAATGTTTGATGAAATTAATAATGCAAAATTTAGTAGAGAAAATGCTAAATTTGATTTATATGAAAATATATTGAATGTTGATTTACTTATAATAGATGATTTAGGCACTGAAAAAATTACTGATACCAAAATTACTGAATTATTTACAATAATTAATACAAGGCTTTTAAACCAAAATCATAAAATCACAAGAACTATTATTTCAACTAATTTAAATGTAGATGAATTGTTTAAAACTTATACTACACGAATTGGCTCTCGTTTAGCAGGTAATTATAGATTTATTCGTTTTTTTGGTGATGATCTACGTTTCAAAAAAGGAAAAAAGGAATTATAATTTTTCAAAATATATGAACTTTTTTTATTATATAAATATTTAAGAGTATCAAAAATTTATAGGAATTTGTTGATACTCTATTTTAATATAAGACTTTATTTATTAAGTATTTAGAATCTTTTTTAACAAAATCTTCTATAAGCATTCTCAGTATTATCTTTTCCGTAACATTTTCTCCGCAAATCGCTGGCAAGCACTTACTGTATCCCTTCATATTCTTCCGAATGTTTCTTTTATTTTTGGAATGTTTTACAATGTTTCTAAAATCTTTCATTCCAGAAATTAATATTTCGACCTGCTCTTCATTTTTGGGGCTCATTAATAATATGTGTAATTCTTTCATGTTGTATCCAACCTTTCTTAAATTTTATATGTTACATAATATTTTTATTGCATATTGTGCAAATTTTTCACCCCTTACAACTTTATCTTAGTTTATTATCATTAAGGAACACTTTTGGTATTCTTCTTTTTGGTGATGGTTTAAGTTTCAAAAAAGGAATTATAGATAAATGTAAATATTTAATACTTATTGGTATAAATCAAAATTCACAAACTTCTTGGTATAATCAAAATGAGGTATTTTACAATTTAAAATACCTCATTTCTTTATTTTAGTTATAAATTGAAAACAGATTCGATTTACACAAATTTTCTCATAGTCTTAAATTTATTATTTAATATTTAAAAGTTATTTCTATTTTATAAATTTATTTTTCTTTTGTTTTCTTTTGACTAATATTATAACAATGTTTGCTTGTATTACTAAGATTATTACTACTCCTGCCATCACTGGTAACATATCTC
>CASKJV010000052.1 GCA_949388605.1 uncultured Clostridia bacterium | reverse complement strand
TGCAAGAATAATATTAATAAATTTATTAAATTATCCCTACAAATTACAATTTATAAAGATGATACTACAAGAATAAATATAGGTTGTTATCAAATACTATTTACACTAGTAAAACTTATTTATAAAATTATAATAAATCTAAAACTAAAGATTATTATATTACAAGTTATGTATTGCCCACTATTCTTCTTGTAATATCATAATGTATATGATAAAATTTGAAAAAAAGTTAGAGAGGGAAAAAATGAAAGAAGAATTTTTAAGTTTATTAAAAAGTACAAATAGAGATGGAATGGATAAATTAATAGAATTTATAGAAAAAACAGACTTTTTTAAAGCACCAGCAAGCACAAGATATCATGGGAATTACGAAGGTGGCTTATTAGAGCATAGTATGAAGGTATATGAGATATTAAAAGAAAAAGTAAAAACAGCAGCAATAGAAATAAATGTATCAGATGAAAGTTTAATTATTATTGCTCTATTACATGATATATGTAAAGTGAATTTTTATAAAGTAGATTATAGAAATGCTAAAAATGAATTTGGAGAATGGGAAAAAGTTCCTTATTACACTATTGATGATACAATTCCATATGGACATGGAGAAAAAAGTGTTATGATGATTACAGAATATTTAAAACTTACAAGTGAAGAAAAATATTGTATAAGATGGCATATGGGATTTACAGAGCCAAAAGAACAATATACAACTTTAGGATTAGCTTTTAAAAAATACCCATTAGCTTTACTTGTTCATGAGGCTGACTTAGAGGCAACATATTTTTTTGATATTTAATTGATATAAATTTTTTTAAATGATATAATTTTTTATTATAAAGAAAGTTGATAGGTAATATTATGGTTACAATATATGATTTATTAGAAGTTGATGAAAAGGCTTCAAAACAAGAAATCGAAAAATCTTATCAGAGATTAATTTTAGAATATCATAAAGATCCAAAACTTACAGAAGAAGAAAATGCTGATAATGAGATCATATTAAATAAAATAAAAATTGCGTATGAAATATTAATAGATGATACAAAAAGAGCAAAATATGATTCTGACTTAGGAAAGAAAAGGGCAGAGGAATTAATAAAAAATGTATCTACTAATAAAGAAAAACAAAATAATAAATCAACAAATATCAATCAAAATAATATGAATTCTATAAAAAGTAATTCTATGAAAAATTCAAACAATGAATATAACGAAAATATCTCCCAAAATTTTACAGAAGATGAAGATATAAGTTTATCAGAAGATGAACAAAGAAGAATAAAGAAGGCTGCTGAAAATGAGTTTAGAACTAATTTAAAAAAGGCACAAAAAGTAGAGGAAGAATATAATAAAGCCTACAATCAAGTTTACAATAGCTATATGAAAAAACTAGGTTATAATGTTAAAGAACCTCTAACATTAAAAAGAGTTATTAATGTTGTTATATTTATTCTTGTTACTATATTAGTTTGTATTATAGCATGGTTAATTCCACCTATTAGAAACTTATTAATAAATTTATATAATGAAAACATTATTATTAAAGCACTAGTGGATATTATAAAAATTATATTTAATAGTATAATAAATATATTTAAATAGTAAAGAGTGGTGATTAAAATAAAGAAAACTACTAAAAAAACAAAAAGTATTGATTGGACAAATTTAAGATTATGTTTTGTGGCTATTTTTGCTATACTATGTTTTATTATAGTTATAGGTCACTTAGCTATAATACAATTTGTGGATGGAAAAGAATTAACTGAAAAAGCTTATAGTCAACAGGTAAAAAATCAAATACTAAGTCCGAGTAGAGGAACAATTTATGATTGTAAAGGGGAAATTTTAGCTCAAAGTATTACAGTTGATACTATATCTTTAAATCCAGGAAAAGTTACAAATGCTAAAGGAAAGAAAATTGAAAACGAAGTTATTGCAAATGGATTATCTAAAATTTTTAATATTACATATGAAAAGATGATGGAAAATTTAAACTCAACAAAATCTGTAATAATTATAGAAAAAAAAGTTGAAAAGGATAAAGTAGATGAACTAAAAAAATGGATGTCAGAAACAGGTATAACTGCGGGAATTAATATAGATGAAGATTCTAAGAGATACTATCCTTATAATAATTTAGCATCAAATTTAATTGGGTTTTGTGGAACAGATAATAAAGGACAAGTTGGTTTAGAGCAAAGATGGAATGACGTTTTAACTGGAACAGCAGGAAAAATTGTAACAGCTACAGACGTTAATGGAAAAGCAATTTCAGATGAAGACGAACAATATATTGCTTCAGAAAATGGCAGAAATATTTACTTAACAATAAACGCATCAATTCAAAGTATAGCAGAAAAATATTTACAACAAGCAATGGTTGAAAATCCTACTGCAACAGGTGGTAATGTAATTCTAATGAATCCACAAAGTGGTGAAATTTTAGCAATGGCAACAAATCCAGATTATAACTTGAATGAACCATCTAATTATATTGCTACAGGATATTCAGAAGAAGACTGGAACTCATTAGAAAAAGCAGATAGAAATAATGCATTACAAAATTTATGGATAAACAAAGCTGTTTCAGGAACATATGAACCAGGTTCTACTTTTAAGTTATTAACAGCAGCTATTGGTTTAGAAGAAAATATTGTAGAAACAGATATAGAAAATAATTTTTTATGTACAGGTTCATATGTAGTTGCTCAAGACAATGGAGAACCAGTTGCAATTAGTTGTTGGAGAAAAGAACCACATGGGTATTTAAGTTTAAGAGGAGCTTTAATGAATTCTTGTAATCCTGCATTTATGCAACTAGGACAAAAAATTGGTGCACCAACATTATATAAGTATTATCAAGCATTTGGTTTATTTGAACCAATCGGAAATGATATTGCTAGAGCATATAAAGGTCAATTTACAGAATTGGAAAAAGTAGGTCCAGTAGAACTTGCAACTACATCTTTTGGTCAAAGATTTGAAATATCACCATTACAATTAATTACTGTTGTATCTGCCATTTGTAATGATGGTATTTTAGTAAAACCTAAAATTGTTAAACAAATAGAAAATACAGATACAAAAAGTATTGAAGTAATGGAAGCAGAAGAAATTAGACAAGTGATTTCGAAATCAACATCAGATAAAATTAAGAATATGATGCAATCAGTTGTGCAAGGTGGTACAGGAAGATATGCAGCTGTTACAGGATATTCAATAGGTGGTAAAAGTGGTACTTCAGAACCTAAACAAGGACATGAAGATGAAGGTTATGTAGCATCTTTCATAGCAATTTCGCCAATAGAAAATACACAAATAGTCTGTTTGGTAACTTTATATGGAATAAGTGATTCTATATACCATCAAGGTGGAATGCAAGCAGGACCAGTTGCTTCACAAATTTTATCTGAAGTATTACCAGATTTAGGAATTGCCTCAGATTCAACTCAGAATATAGAAAATGATAATAATAGTGATGATGAAAAACAAATTTTATTATTAAATGTAAAAGACATGACAATAAGTGAAGCGAAAAGTAGATTAGAATCAATTGGATTTAATGTTATTTTAAACACTACAGAAGATATTAATACTGCACTAGTAGCTGATCAAGTACCTAAGTCAGGAGCAGCCTTAAAGGAAGGTTCTGTAATATGTTTATATACTGCCAATGATACTGAAAGAAAAAAAGTTCAAGTTCCTAATATAAAAGGAATGTCTGTATCTGAAGCAACAAGAACTTTAAAAGCTACAAATTTAAATATTTCAGTTGAAGGAGATACAGGTATAGTTGTATCACAAGATCCAATATATGAAACAGAAGTGGAAGAAGGAACTGTTATAAATGTAGTTATAAAAGAACAACTAAAAGATGGACAATAAATAAAACTTTAGAATAAATAAAATTTATGAGCATACAATTACTTAAAGAAAGAGGTGATTGTATGTTCTTTTTTTCTAAGATGCAAGCTACAGGAAATGATTTTATAATTATAAATAATTTAGAAAATGAATTTGAATATAGTTTTAAGTTATTATCTAAATATCTATGTGACAGACATTTTGGAGTAGGGGCAGATGGTATTTTAATATTAGACAAAGGAACTAATGCAGAATACAAAATGAGAATTTTTAATCAAGATGGCTCAGAAGCTGAAATGTGTGGAAATGGTATTAGATGTTTTGCTAAATATCTATATGAAAAGAAACTAGTAGAAAGCGAAGAATTTGAAATAGAAACTTTAGCAGGAATAAAAAATGTAAAACTAAAAGTTGAAGGAAAAACAGTAACATTTGTTGAAGTAAGTATGGGAAAACCTACTTTAGAATTTAGTAAAATCCCAGTATATTATGAAAATAATAATGAGGATATATATCAGGAAGAGAAGGCAGAAAGTACATATGATGAAGTAATAGAAGATGTTAAAGGCATAAAAATTGATGATTTCACAGTATATCCAATATCTATTGGAAATCCACATTGTGTATGTTTTGTTGATAATGTTGATAATATAGATATAGAAAAGAGTGGAAAGCTAATAGAAAATTATAAATATTTTCCTAACAAAATGAATGTAGAATTTGTAGAAATAAAAAATGAAAATAGTATAAAAGTTAGAGTATGGGAAAGAGGAGTAGGAGAAACCTTAGCGTGTGGTACAGGTGCATGTGCTGCTAGTGTTATTTCTAATATATACAAATCCACAAATAGTGAAGTTTCTGTGGAATTAAAAGGTGGAACTTTAAAAATAGATTATAATAATGAGAATATATATTTAAAAGGAACAGCAGAATTTGTATTTGAAGGGGAAATTGAAATATAATTTATATGGCAAATTTTATTTTCCAAAATTATTAACATATATATAAATTTTGTTACTCTTATATAATTTTACTTAATATGAGAATTATTAACAAAATTATATTATTTATATTCAGTTCCTAGTTCAAGCTAATTCTCATAGAAATTCTAATATAAATTTTGA
>CASKJV010000051.1 GCA_949388605.1 uncultured Clostridia bacterium | reverse complement strand
CTCAAAGTATATAAATTTCAAAAAAGTGTGACATATGATTGACTAACCTACATATGTTAAAAATTAAAATAGTAATATAACCTTGAAAAAATAGAAAATCTAATATATAATTTTCTATATATTACAGATCTTAATTATGTGAATAAATAAATTATGAATAAGCCAAGTGTAGCTTAAAATTAAGTTATAAAGAAAGGTAGTAGAATGAATATAAAATTAAAAGAGATATTTGAATGGGGATATTGTATAATAATAGCATTAACTCTTGCTTTATTGTTTAGATATTTTGTAGGAACACCAACAATAGTAAAACAAAGATCAATGTATCCTACATTAAAAGAAAATCAAAGACTAATTTTGAATAGAACTTTTAGAATAACACATAAAAATCCTGAAGTAGGAGATATAATAACATTTGAAGCACCTACAAAGCAATATTCAAAATGGGAAGCAGACCAAACTAATCCTGTGGCCATATACGATGATGAACCAAAAGGAATAATAAATAAATTTATTTACTACAGTTTAGAAGTAACTAAGAAAAGCTATATAAAAAGAGTAATAGCTCTTGAAGGAGATCATGTAAAAATTGAGAATAATAAAGTATATGTAAATGGAATACTTCAAGAAGAAAAATATTTACAGAAGGATGTTACTACTGAATCAGATGTGTTTTATGATTTTATAGTTCCAGATGGATATATTTTTGCAATGGGAGATAATAGGCCTAAAAGTACAGACTGTAGAGCTTTAGGTTGTATACCTCTTGAAAAAGTAGAAGGAATTGTTTGTCTTAGATTTTGGCCATTTAATGTATTTGGGACAATAGATTAGGAGTAAAATAATTGGAATTTAAAGATATTATTGGAAATGAAGAAGTAAAAGATTATCTAATAAAAAGTATAAATAAAAAAAATATTTTACATAGTTATTTATTTTTAGGAACAAATGGAATTGGAAAATTAATTATTGCAAAAGAGTTTGCAAAGAAAATATTATGTTTAAATAATATAGAAGAAACATGTACATGTAAATCATGTACATGTTTTGACGGAAGAAACCATCCAGATTTTTATTGTATTAATGAAGAAGGAGAAAGCATAAAAATTGATACAATAAGAAAAATAACTGAAAAAATATATGAAAAACCAATACTTTCTTCAAAAAAGGTATATATAATAAATGATTTTGATAAAATGACTAAAGAAGCGCAAAATTGTTTATTAAAAACGTTAGAAGAACCACCAGAATTTGTTGTAATAATTTTAATATCTTCTAATGAAAATATTATATTAAATACTATAAAATCAAGGTGTATGACAATTAAATTTCATAATATTAATGATAAAGAACTACTAGATTATGCAATAAATGTATTAGAATATGAAAATGTAACTGAAAATTTATTAAAAGTTTTCGATGGAAGTATAGGAAAAGCAATAAAATTAAAAGATAATAAAGAAATTTATGATAAGATAGATTTATTAATATCAAATCTGGAGAATAAAGACTTAGTAGATATAATGCTAGATGGTAGAATACTTTATGATAAAGAAAATATAAATGATATGTTAGATTATATTATTGTGGCATTATATTCTAAAAGAAATGTAAATCAAAAGTATATAAATTGTATTGATTTTGTAAATGAATGTGCAAATAGATTAAAAGCAAATAGTAATTTTGATATGAGCATTGATAATTTGCTTTTTAAAATGTGGGAGGAGTTAAATTAGATGAAAATTGTGACAGGTGTTAGATTTAAAAAACCTGGGAAAATATATTATTTTGACCCAGGAGATTTAAATATAGAAAAAGGTATTAGTGTTATAGTAGATACAGCAATGGGAGAAGAATTTGGAGAAGTAATAATACCAAAAAAAGAAGTAAAAAATGAAGATATTACAGAACCATTAAAGAAAGTTATAAGAATTGCAACAGAAAAAGATAAAAAAATGCGCGAAAATTATAAATCTAAAGAACCAGAAGCATTTAAAACCTGTCTTGAAAAAATAAAAAAACATGAACTTCCAATGAAACTTATTGATGCAGAATTTAAATATGATGGATCAAAACTTATTTTTTATTTTACAGCAGATGGAAGAATTGATTTTAGAGAGCTTGTTAAAGATTTAGCAGCAATTTTCAGAACTAGGATTGAACTTCGCCAAATAGGTGTAAGAGATGAAGTGAAAAGATGTGGTGGAAACGGAATTTGTGGAAGAGAGTTATGCTGTTGTTCATTTTTAAGTAATTTTGAAACAGTTTCGATAAAAATGGCAAAAGAGCAAAATATTTCATTAAATCCATCTAAAATTTCGGGAAATTGCGGAAGACTAATGTGTTGTTTAAAATATGAACAAGATGTATACGAAGAAAAATTAAAAGGACTACCAAAAATTGGTGCAATAGTAAAAACTCGGAGAAGGAACAGGAGAAGTTGTATCTTTAGAAACTTTAAAAGAAGTCGTAAGAGTAAAATATCAAGATGGTGACGAATTTTATTTTAAGAAACATGATGCTAAAGATATAATAGTCATAAAAGATTCAGAGAAAGATTATGATGCATTAGATATTGAAACAGAAGCAGATTTAGAAGAACTAAGAAAACTTGAAAAATTAGATAAAGATGACAAAAAGAATTCATCACAAAATGATATATAATTTAAATATATGAACAAAGTTGAGCCATTTAAATTGTTTAAAATATTTAGATATCTAAAAATTGTATTGTTCCATAATAGGAAATTTTTCCAAAATTTCTATTATGAAATATTTTCAGAAAATAATACTCTCAATTTTATAAAGTAAAATTGGAGCAAGAACAAGGATTATGGCAAAATTGAAAAAACAAAAGAAGATTTAAACTTGAGAGGAACTAATCGATGAAGACACTTATAACAAATGCATTTGTACTAGATATGGTAGGAAATACAGCAAATATAGAAAAAAAAGATATACTAATAAATGATAATATAATAGAAAAGATAGATAAATGTATAGATAAAGATATAAAAATAGATGAAAAAATAAATGCTAAAAATATGTTAGTAATGCCAGGTCTTATAAATACTCATACACATTTAGCAATGAGTATTTTTAGAGGATATAAAGGGGATAAAAAATTAGTTGATTGGTTAGAAAAGGCAATTTATCCAGTTGAAGACAAATTGCAACCAGAAGACATTTATTGGAACTCTTACCTATCGTGTTTAGAGATGATAAAATCTGGTACTACAACTTGCAATGATATGTATTTTGGAATGAATAAAACTATTGAAGCAATTCAAGACACAGGTTTAAGAGCAGTAGTAGGTTGGTGTATTAAAGATGATTCTATAAAAGACAAAATTGAAAAAACTAGAGAATATGCTAAGAAATATAATCACGATAAAAACAGCAAAATAAAAATATATGTTTCAGCAGATGCACCGCATACTTGTAATCCAGAAACAATGAAATTATGTGTAGATTTAGCAAAAGAACTAAATACAGGTTTACATATGCATTTAGCAGAAACAATGTCAGAAGAAAGAAAAATAAAATCTAGATATAATAAACGAAGCACAGAATATTTAAAAGATTTAGATGTTTTTGATATCCCAGTAGTTTTAGCTCATGGTATATATATTTCTGATAGTGATATTGAACTTTTGAAAAATATAAAAGGTGGAATATCACATAATCCAGTAAGCAATTGTAGATTATCTTCTGGAATATGTGATGTTGTAAAACTTAGAAAAAATGGAATAAATATAGGTCTTGGAACTGATGGAATTGGTAGTACATCTACTATGGATATGTTTGAAGAAATGAAAACAGCAGCATATTTGCAGAAAGTAATTACCAAAAAGCCAGATTCAATATTACCATATGACATTCTAAAAATGGCAACAATAGATGGTGCTAAAGTACTAGGTTTGGAAAAGGAAATTGGAACTTTAGAACCAGGAAAAAAAGCCGACATGATTTTTATAAAAACTGAAACAATTCACTTATGTCCAGATAATGAAATTTGTTCTAATATTGTATATTCAGCAAATGGGGCTGATGTTGATTCAGTTATGGTTGATGGAAAATTAATAATGCAAAATAGAAAAATGATAAATATAAATGAAAAAGAAGTTATGCGTCAAGTTAAAAAAATTGCTAAAAGACTATTATAATCTATGAAAATAGAAAAAAATAGAAAATTCAAAATTTTATGAAAGGAGGAGTTAAAAATGGCTTTTAAAATCAATGAAAATTGTATTTCATGTGGAGCTTGTGAAGGTGCTTGCCCAATGCAATGTATTTCTAAAGGAGAAGAAAGATATGTTATAGATGAAAGCGTATGTATTTCATGTGGAACATGTGCTGCTGTATGCCCACAAAATGCTCCAGTAGAAGAATAACATATTGTTAAATGTACTTATAAATTATTAGGATATTATTCCTAATAATTTTTTTTTGCCAAGAAGTTTTTCTATTAAAGAAATTGTTTAAGTAAATTAAAATACTTATATTGACAAACATATGTTTTGTGTGCTAATATTTATGTACTTTATTATTAGGGGGAAATTTTATGGTAAATAAAAATATGGAAGATATTATTACAATTAATCAATATTTAGTAAATCATAAAAATAACTTTTATAAGGAGGTAGGGTCAGTAATTAAAGAAATACGAAATTATAGAAAAATCCCATTAGAAGCTTTTTCTAGTATGGCAATTACTTCAAATTCATATGCTTGCCAAATAGAACAAGGAAATAATGGATTATCGCTATTAAAGTTTGTATTAATTTGTAATGCATTAAAGGTAAAACCAAAACATATTATTGATAGTTTTATTATCTATAATGAAGATAATGAAGACTTACTTTACAATGAATTACAGTATGATAAAAATATTTCTAGAAACGTTTTTAATTTTATAAAAAATAGATATTAAATTGTAATTTGTAGGGGAGATTATAAGTTTGTATATAAAGCCCTTATATAATTTTACTTAATATCAGAATTATTAACAAAATT
>CASKJV010000050.1 GCA_949388605.1 uncultured Clostridia bacterium | reverse complement strand
TAGCCCTATGGGCGTTAAAGTAAAAAACCCCCGGCTTAGCCGGGGGATATTTATTGCAGATAATTAAAGTGTCTTGATGAATTCGATTGGACATTCAAAATGTTGATACCGTGAAAGACTGCGAATCAATTTATCCAATTTTTTACTTGATATGGTATCAGAAACCCAACAAAGCAAAGATTCTGGCTTACCAAGAATACTTTTAGTATAATTTTTACCAACTGTAAAAGCGTAATCCGAAGATTTGTCTGAGAATAATACTAACTCTGAGTCAGCGTTCTCTAAAACAGAAGGTATTCTTTTTCTGTAATCGGCTAAAGATTCAGCCTGTTTTTTCTCTTTATCAAACCCAAGAACCCATGCAATTTTTTTGCCACGTGTTTTGGGAAGCTTTTGCTTAGTAACATACGGTTTGTTACCAGCTTCTAAGTCTTCAACTATAAAGCACTCGCCAACTTTTGCTTTTTTGCAATCAATTTCCTTTTTGTTTAAAAATGTCCGTAGATTTGTACCATCGAAAGTAATTTTAGTGAATTCGTTTGGTTTAAATTTCATGTTACTTTTCCAAAGAAATATCTGCATACACTATCCTTTCCCAATGGTAAGCCCATTGTATCCCAGTTAAATCTTTTATTTTGTAAAATAGCCTGGGCACTAATTAGATTGTCTAATATCGAATTTGATATCAGAGACAAAATATTTTACAATGAAAAAATTATATCATAGATTTACATAAAATTCAACCAAGAAACATTGATTTTTTATTAAATATACAGTATAATATAAAAGTATATTTTATTTAGATAATATAAAAGTATTATCTTCTTATTATATAAAGCCTTTGGCAGATATTACAAATTTATTAATTGTGTAAAATGAAATGTACTATAGATAAGTTATGTATATGAACAAATTTTAGTACATAAGAAAGGACATATTAATGAAAATACAAATTTTTGAAGAAATATATAGAATGAAACGATGGCAGAATTAATATAGTTTAATATTAAAATAGATAAAAATAAGGAGAATATATATTATGAATAAAAAAACTATATTAAGTGGAATACAAGCAACAGGAAGTTTAACTTTAGGAAATTATTTAGGAGCTTTAAATAATTGGGTAGAAATGCAAGAAGAATATGATTGCTATTATATGATTGCGGACTTACATACATTAACTATAAGAAATAATCCAGAAACATTAAAAGAAAATACTTTAAAACTTATAGCATTATATATTGCATCTGGATTAAATCCAGAAAAAAATACAATATTTATTCAATCACATGTTCCAGCACATACACAGCTATCATGGATTTTAAATTGTTATACATATATGGGAGAATTAAACCGTATGACACAATTTAAGGATAAATCTTCAAAACATGCAGATAATATAAATAGTGGGCTATTTACATATCCAGTATTAATGGCAGCAGATATATTAGCATATAATGCAGATTTAGTTCCAGTTGGAGATGACCAAAAACAACATTTAGAATTAACACGTGATATAGCAGAAAGATTTAATTCTTTATATGGAGAAACATTTAAAATTCCAGAACCATATACAAAAAAGGTTGGAGCTAGAATTATGGGACTTCAAAATCCAACAGCAAAAATGAGTAAAAGTTCACAAGATCCAATGGATAAAATTCTTTTAACAGATTCACCAGATGAAATAAGAAAAAAATTTAAAAAGGCTGTTACAGATTCAGAAAATTGTGTAAGATTTGATAGAGAATCAAAGCCAGGTGTAAGTAATCTAATGTCTATATATGGAATTATAAAAAATAAAACAATGGATGAAATTGAAAAACAATTTGAAGGTCAAGGATATGGTGCTTTTAAAACAGCAGTTGCAGAAGCTGTTATTGAAAGATTAGAGCCACTTCAAAATAAATATAACGAATTATTAGAAAATCCAGATAAATTAATGGCTATTTGTAATAAAGGTGCAAAAAAAGCAGAAGAAAAAGCAAATAGAGTTTTAAAAGATGTTTATAAAAAAGTTGGATTAGTTATAGAATAATAGGAGATAAAAATGTTTGTTGATTATGCAAAAATAATAATTAAATCAGGAGATGGCGGAAATGGAGCAGCCACTTTTAGAAGAGAAAAATATGTAGCAGCAGGAGGTCCAGATGGAGGAGATGGCGGAAGAGGTGGAGATATCTACTTTGAAGTTGATCCAAATGCAAATACTTTAATTGATTTTAGATATACTAAAAGATTTAAAGCTGAAAATGGCCAAAATGGTAGTGGTGCTCATAAATTTGGAAGAAGCGGTCAAGATTGTATAGTAAAAGTTCCTTTAGGAACAATAGTAAAAGATGTAGAAACAGGAAAAGTAATTGTAGATTTATCTAAAGAAGGACAAAAAGAATTAATATTAAAAGGTGGTAAAGGAGGAAAAGGAAATTCTCACTTTGCTACTTCTACTAGACAAGCTCCAAGATTTGCAATTGATGGAGAAAAAGGAAAAGAAAAAGAAGTAATATTAGAATTAAAGTTATTAGCAGATGTTGGTTTAGTTGGTTTTCCTAATGTAGGAAAATCCACAATTCTTTCAAGAGTAACTGCAGCAACTCCTAAAATTGCAGATTATCATTTTACTACAATAGATCCAAATTTAGGTGTTGTAAAAACAGAATATGGAGATAGTTTTGTTTTAGCAGATATTCCTGGAATTATAGAAGGTGCTAGTGAAGGAATTGGACTTGGAACACAATTTTTACGCCATGTTGAAAGAACAAGATTATTACTACATGTTCTTGATGTTGCTGGAACTGAAGGAAGAAATCCAGTTGATGACTTTAACAAAATTAATGATGAATTAAAAAAATATAGTGAAAAACTAGCTGGAAGAAAACAAATAATAGTTGCTAATAAAATAGATAGTATGCAAGATAACTCTAATTTAGAAAGTTTAGAGAAACTTGCAAAAGAAAAAGATATGGAAATTTTTAAAATTTCTGCTGCAACAGGAGAAGGACTAAATGAATTATTTAATCATGTAGCAAAAATTATAAAAACCTTACCAAGAGAAGAGATAGTAGAAATCGAAGATAGAATTGTATATACTTTAGAAGACGATTCAGAAGAATTTACAATAGATATAATAGATGGTGAATTTTTAGTAGAAGGACCTGCAGTTGAAAGATTAATGGGAAGAGTAAATATAGGAGATAATGAATCATACCATTATATGGAAAAAATGCTAAAAAGACTTGGAATAGAAAATGCTTTAAGAGAAAAAGGAGTAAAAGAAGGCGATACAGTTAAGCTTTTAGAATGGGTATTTGAATGGTATGAATAAATAATAGTATCATATTATGAGAAAATTCATAGTATACTTTTAAGGGGGTATACTATGGATTTTTTTGATAATAATTCATATTCAAAAGAAGCTGAACCATATCCAAAAATGGAAGGAATAAAACAAGACTATAAATTTGGTAGACGACTATATAACTCGTATAGTGGAACAACAAGTGAACTTACAACAATATTACAATACATTAATGAAAATATTAGTTGTGAAACTAGTACAGAAATGAAAAATGTTTTATTAAAAATAGCAATAGAAGAAATGCATCATCTAAAGATTTTAGGAGATTTACTTGTAAAATTAGGATTTACACCATATTATATGGGAAGTAGAAATAATAAATGGTGTTCAGACAATGTAAAATATAAATTCTATTCTACAGATGAAATGCTGAAATATAATATAGAGGGAGAAAAAGATGCAATAAGGGAATACAAAAACTTAATAGAACTTACAGATCAAAAGTGTATAAAAAACTTATTAAGAAGAATAATTAAAGATGAAGAAAATCATATAAAAATATTTAATTCGCTTCAATCTTATGAATAAAATATAGAATAAACAATAAATTTTAAAATCACAAAACTTTTGTTTGACAAATCAAATGTTTTGTGATATTATTTTTTATACAATAGAAAGTCTTTAAATAGAAAGTAACAAATATATAAATTTAGGTACATTATTATTCTAAATAAATCTAGAAAGGAAACGTGATTTGTAATATGAAGAAAAAAGATCCAAATTCTTTAAATAAAAGGGAAAAAGCAATATTAAAATTTATAGAAAAACAAGTAAATTCTAACGGTTATCCACCATCTGTTAGAGAGATAGGTAAAGCAGTAGATCTAAAATCAACAGCAACAGTACATGGATATCTAAATTCATTAGAGCAAAAAGGATATATTAAAAAAGAAAGTCAAAAAGGAAGAACTTTAAAATTATTAAAAGGTGGAGCAATAGAAGGACAAACTTCAACTTTTGATAAAGAAGTATATTCAAGTAAAGAAATGGTAGATGTCCCAGTTATAGGAAAAATAACTGCAGGAGAACCAATTCTTGCAGTAGAAAATGTTACAGATACATTCCCAATTCCATTAGACTTTGTTGGAACAGGTGAAAGTTTTATGCTTACAGTTAAAGGTGAAAGCATGATAGAAGCAGGAATTTTAAGTGGAGATTACATATTAGTTAGAAAACAAAATACTGCAAACAATGGAGAAATAGTAGTAGCTTTAATAGGAGATGAAGCAACAGTAAAAACATTCTATAAAGAAAAAGATCATATTAGATTACAACCAGAAAATTCTACAATGGATCCAATAATTGTTCCTACATGTCAAATTCTAGGAAAAGTTTCTGGAGTATTTAGAAAAATGAAATAAATAATAAATATTAATATTATGAAGAAGTATAAATTTTATTTATGCTTCTTTTTTTGGTAAAAAAATATATATTATAATTTTTATAAACACAATTTCAAAATAAATTGAACTAATACATATATAATAATAATAATAATAGAAAATATTAGAAAGAGAATGATTTAGAAAGATATTGAACAGACTGACTGTATAATGTAGTTTATTTAGAATATAGTTTTGGAAAAATATTTTTTATAAAATTTTCTTGAAAAAAATTTTAAGATATCATAGTTTTACATAAAGTAGACAAAATTTTAAAAATGTGGTATAATATAAATGGTATTAATTTAGTAAGTGTAGTTATATAAATGCTCTAAAAGCAGGAGGAAAAAATATGTCATTTAAAAGTTTACTTGGAATTAAGCCACCCGTATCTGTTGATGTTATCGATTTTAATGCACATCATGTTGCAACAGGACAGGTTGTAGCGTACATCCACAAACTTTACCGGGAAGAGGAATTTCGTCACCTGGGTTACCGTTTTGAAAATAGAAACGGTTCAGTAAGATTTGTGATATATGCATTCCCATCCAATAGAAGGGTTATACAGTATTTTAAAGACAGATGCCCTGCAATGGTAGAAAACGAATGTAGAGCACTTAAAGGGGAAGGATGCACCTGGAAGGAATGGGAAAACGGTTTCAAAGAAGTAGTATAGTCGGAGAAACCAAAGTGGCCTGGATCCAAAAAAAGAGTAAAAAGAAATAAGAGCAAAATACGAAACACTGTAACCAAAAGAGTTTAAACTCGAAGACGGTTCCTATTAGGAACTGTCTTTTTTTGTTTTTATAAATTGTAATTTGTAGGGCAAATTTATTAATTAATAGTATTCAGAAATCATAATGGAATACATGACTATAAAATATATCAGATTTATTCACACTACACTAATATAATAGATTGACAAAATAGATTTATTAATATTACTCTTACAATAATACAATATGAAAAATTCAAAAATGTGCTCGCTCAAGCTAAATTTCATAC
>CASKJV010000049.1 GCA_949388605.1 uncultured Clostridia bacterium | reverse complement strand
ATCATTTTTAGGACGCGGCTCGCCGAGTCCCTCTGGGCACACCATATTTATAAAAATTTATTAAAAAATATAAGTAATAACATTATAAAAATAAAAGGGACTCGAAAAGGACATATATTTAAACATATTTTAGAGTATAAAGAGAGTTTATTATTCTTAAATAAAGGAGTAGCAATTTTGGAAGAAAAGTTTATGAGAGAAGCTTTAAAAGAAGCAAAAAAGGCTTTAGAAATAGAAGAAGTTCCTGTTGGAGCTGTAATTGTTAAAGATGGAAAAATAATTGCTAGAGCTCATAATACTAAAGAAACAAAAAAAGATGCTACATGTCATGCAGAAATTTTAGCAATACAAAAGGCTTGTAAAAAAATAGGAGCGTGGAGATTATTAGATTGTGAAATGTATGTTACATTAGAACCATGTTCTATGTGTGCAGGTGCACTAATTAATTCAAGAATAAAAAAATTGTATATTGGAACTGATGATAACAAGACTGGTGCATGTGGATCAGTTTTAAATTTATTAGAAGATTATAAATTTAATCATAAAATCGAAATAGAAAAATATATATTAAAGAACGAGTGTGAAGACGAGCTTAAAAAATTTTTTAAATATTTAAGAGAACGTAATAAATCAAAAAAGAAATCTTAATTGCACAAGAGATAATAAAGTTATACATAGTAAAGACAAGCTATATAAATTTAGTAAAACAATTAAAATTTTAAGAGTGATTTTTATTCACAATAAATTTATGTATAACAGATAGAGGAGAGATTAATATTATGAAAAACTTTTTAAAAAAGTTTCTATTTTTTATAACTATAGTAATTTCGCTAATAATTGTTGCATTTATTATAATTAAATATGATGCAGAAGGAGAAAAGACATTACCTTTTTCAATTAGTAAAATTCTTCTTGTAAGTACTGTAAATGGTGATATTGTTGACGATCCTAATAATATATGGAATATAAATATTACTCAAGTAAATGATGTATATATGTATATTGATAAAACTCAAGAAACAGATGAGACAATTAAAGAAATTAAATTAGAAAAATTTATTATAAATACTATGCCACAAAAAGGAAATGTAAAACTATTAAGACCTACAGGAGAGCTTTCAAATTTATATACTTATAGTGAACAAGATTATTTAAATTCTGAAATTGTATATCAAGGCTCAGCAATTGATGATATGAAATCCTTAGAAATTGCTAATAATGGAGGAGTTTTAGGTTTTAGATTTGCTTTAGATGATTTAGGAAATTATATTTCAAATGAAAATCAAGAAATTATTTATGATGGTAATTTATTAAAAAATCTTGGAATTTCACTTGAAGAAATAAAGTTTAGTGTTAGTTTCGATATTATAATTACAACAAGTGATGATATTAACTATAAAGGAACTATTAATTTAGAGATGCCTATAGACACTATTATAGAAGAAGGCTCATCACATAAAGAAATTACAGGACTTGAAAGTATAGTGTTTAAAAGGGTCTAATAACTTTTGTTATAATTCATTTTAAAAAAGATATTTTTACCAAAGTTTCCTATATATTTACTAAAATATATAGGAAAAAAGTATTGCAAAATAAGGAAATCCATTATATAATCAATAAAAATTAAAGATGGCTTTTCTTAAGGAAGGTATGCTTCAATAAAAAGCTATGAATCTCGTCAGGTTCGGAAGAAAGCAGCGATAAGTAGTGTATTTATGTGATTCGCATGCCTTCCTTAAGGGAAGTCATTTATTATATTATAGGAAAATGTTTGGTAATTCCCATAATATAACTTCGGCCAATTTTACACATTTCTTAGCTGTAGAATTTTAATTCATACAGATAAGTTATACAGAACAAATACGCAGACAATTCAATAAAGTTTTGTCTTTTACAAATTAAATATTGTGTGCTTTTGTTCTATATATTTAAATATTCAAGAAGATTGAAAACTTACGTCCAGTTGGACATAAAGGAGGAAACAATGTCATATACAGCACTTTATAGGAATTTTAGACCACTAAAGTTTTCTGATATGGTTGGACAAGAACATATAACAAAAACTTTAAGGAATCAAGTAATGTCAGGAAGAGTTGGTCATGCATATTTATTTACAGGTGGAAGAGGAACAGGAAAAACAACTTCTGCTAAAATAATGTCTAGAGTTGTAAATTGCTTAAATCCTCAAAACGGTGAACCTTGTAATGAATGTGAAATTTGTAGAGAAATTTTAGATGGTTCGTTAACAGATGTTGTTGAAATGGATGCAGCATCAAATAATAGTGTTGAAGATATTAGAACAATTAGAGATGAAGTTAACTTTTTGCCAACAAAAGCAAAATTTAGAGTATATATAATAGATGAAGTTCATATGCTTTCAACAGGAGCTTTTAATGCACTTTTAAAAACTTTAGAAGAACCACCTTCACATGTTAAATTTATTTTAGCTACAACAGAACCACAAAAACTTCCTATGACAATTCTTTCAAGATGTCAACGATTTGATTTTAAAAAAATACCTGAAAGAGATATAATTAAAAGATTAAAAATTATCTGTGAAGGTGCGAATATTAAAATTGATGAAGAAGCTCTAAAAATAATAGCTGTACTATCAGAAGGACATATGAGAGATGCTATTAGTATATTAGAAAGATGTAGTCAAGAAAATTCGGAAAATATTACTACTAAAGAAGTTAAAGATTTAGTTGGACTTCCAAGTTTAGAATATATAAATAAATTAGCTAGTGGAATATTAGAATGCGATACAGTTTTAGCTTTAGAAACAATTGACAATATAATAGAAGACGGAAAAGATTTATATAATTTCTTATGGGAAGTAATTAAGTATTTTAAAGATATTTTAGTTTATAAGACTACAAATAATTTAAAATTATATTCTGAAGAAGAAATTATAGAAATAAAAAAATTAGCAGATATAACTGATGAAGAGAGATTACTAAATATAATTTATCAATTATCAGATTTAGAAAATGATTTAAAGTGGTCTTCACAAAAAACTATTATGTTTCAAACAGGTGTAATTAAGGCCTGTAGAGAAGATATGACATCTTCAAATTCAGGTTCTGCGTTGGAAAAAAGATTAATAGAACTTGAAAATAAATTAGCAAATTTGAAATTTGGTCAAGATACAACAATTGGAATGCAAGAAATTGCTAAAGGTATAAAAACTAATGTAGACGTTTATAAATTAGAAGAAAAAAAGGAAAAAGTAAATTCTACAAATATAAATAAAACTTCAGAAGTTTGGAAAAGAGTAATAGATAGTCTAAAGAAAAATGGGAAAATTAGATTATATACAGCTTTAATAAACACCAGAATAAACGAAGTTAATGATCTAATGTGGGAAGTAGAATTTCCAAATGGCTTAACAGATTTTAATAAAAATATTTTAGAAAATGCAGCAAATAGTAGTGAATTAGGTAAAGAATTATATAAAATTACAGGTAAAGAAATTCATTTAAAATTTAAAGATGTAAAAAATATGGCCAAAACTACTAACAATAGTAATACTAAATCACCAATAAAAGATTTAGGAATAGATGTAAATATTATAGAATAAATTAAAACATTTTTTATATTATAGAAAATTGCTCTGCGACTTCTTTAATATAAATATTTTGGCTAATTTGACAACTGGATAAAATAGCCAATTAAAAATATCGGTCAGACTTAGAGTGTTTTATCTATAAGTTTAATATTATAATTATTAAATTTATATTATACATAACAATTATGAAAATTAATTATCTGAAAATAGAAATTTTTCAATAATATAAAATTTTAAAAGTAAAAAAATAAAGGAGGATTATAAAAATGGGAAAAAGAGGCGGATTTCCAGGAGGAATGGGTGGATTCGGAGGAATGAATATAAACAAACTTATGAAAGAAGCTCAAAAAATGCAATCAGATATGGAAAAATCACAACAAGAATTAGGAAACATGGAATTTGATACAACAGCTGGTGGTGGAGCTGTTTATGTAAAAGTTACAGGAAATAAAGTTGTTAAGGAAATTAAAATACAAAAAGATGTTGTAGATCCAGATGATGTTGAAATGCTTCAAGATTTAATTTTAACATCAATAAATGAAGCTTTAAGAAAAGTAGATGAAGCTCAATCTGCAACACTTGGAAAATTTAATATACCAGGATTAATGTAAGGAGAAAATTGAGTCATGTCTTATTATTCACCTTCAATAGAAAAACTAATTGAAAGTTTTGAAAAATTACCTAGTATAGGTCATAAAACAGCTCAGAGATTAGCATTTTATATGTTGGATATAACAAATGAAGAAGCAGAAGAATTTACTAATTCAATCTTAAATGCAAAAAAGAACTTACATTTTTGTTCAAAATGTTTTAATATATCAGATACAGATCCATGCAATATTTGTTCTAATAATAAAAGAGATGAAACAACTATATGTGTTGTAGAAGATGTTAGAGATGTTATTGCAATGGAAAGAACTCATGAATTTAACCGGAGTTTATCATGTTTTACATGGTTCTATTTCTCCAATGAATGGAGTAGGACCAGATGACATAAAAATAAAGGAATTACTTACAAGAGTAATGAATGGAAATGTAAAAGAAATTATATTAGCTACTAAT
This sequence comes from uncultured Clostridia bacterium, assembly GCA_949388605.1. Lineage (GTDB taxonomy): Bacteria > Bacillota > Clostridia > TANB77 > CAG-508 > Scatovivens. The sequence goes on along the minus strand of CASKJV010000049.1, from coordinate 1,479 downwards.
CCTAGAGTTGAAGGAGAAGCAACATCAATGTATATTTCAAAATTACTAAAACCAATGGGAATAAAAACAACTAGAATTGCAAGAGGAATACCAGTAGGTGGAGATTTGGAATATACAGATGAAATAACACTTACAAAGGCTTTAGAAGGTAGAAGCGAAATATGACCAATTGGGGACGTTAGTTTTTGGACATTTTTGACCAATTTGCAACGTATGTTATTAGTACATGGAACTAATAAAAAAATTTTTGAATAATATATTATAATCGTTAAGTTAAAATAGTGGAAGATTTGAAACTATAGATTTTATACGATACATATATTAACAAAGGAGTGTAATATGCAGAAAAAAAAGAAAGTTGTTATATTAGGTGGAGGTACAGGAACATCATTTGTATTAAAAGGATTAAAATATTTCCCTATAGATATAACTGCTGTTATTACAGTTTCAGATGATGGAAGTAGTACAGGAAGACTTAGAAAAGAGTTTTCAACACCAGCTGTTGGAGATATTAGAAAAGTTTTAAGTAGTTTATCTACTTTACCAGATGAAGTTAGAGATGTAATGGAATATAGATTATCTACATATAGTGAATTAAATGGTCATGCACTTGGTAATTTAATTTTAACATCTTTAATAAATGAAACTGGAACTTTAAAAACAAGTATTCAATATTTAAGTAAAATATTAGATGTTAAACATACAGTTTTACCACTTTCAGAAGATTGTTTAACTCTAATGGGAGAAACAACTACAGGCGAAGTTATTGAAGGTGAAGAAGAAATAACAAAAGCAAATAAAAAATATAAAAAGTTCTTTTATAAAGAACAACCACATGTTTTACCAGAAGTATTTGAAACAATTGCAGATGCAGATTTAATTATTTTAAGTATGGGAAGCTTGTATACTAGTGTTATGCCACATATAATATGTGAAGATGTTGTAGAAGCTATAAAAAAATCTAAAGCGAAAGTTATGTACATTTGTAATGCAATGACTCAACCTGGTGAAACAGATGGATTTGGAGTAAGTGATCATATAAATGTATTAGAGCAATATTTAGGAAAAGATGCTATAGATGTTGTTATTGCAAGTAATACAAAAATTTCAGAAGAAATGTTAGAAAAATATGAAACTGAAGAGCAAAAAGGCCAAGTTCCAATAGACTATAAAAATATAGTTAAATCTAAATATGAGCTTATAGAAGAGGATTTATTAACAACAGTAGATGGAACTTTAAAACATAACAGTTTAAAACTAAGTTCAGTAATTTTCTCTTATTTAATGAGATAAGTTAAAGTTTAGATTAAAGGTTTTATTTATACTTTAATAAGAAAAATTTATAAATATAGTAGCCCTACAAGTTGTAATTTGTAGGGCAGATTTTGTTTTCAAAAATTATTAACATATATATTTTTTTATTGCTCTTATTAAATTTTACTTAATATCATAATTATTAACAAAATTATATTATTCATA
>CASKJV010000048.1 GCA_949388605.1 uncultured Clostridia bacterium | reverse complement strand
AGAAGAAGACGAAGACTTATTACCAGGATTAGAAGATGAAGACGAATTCGAGGAAATCGAAGAAGTAGAAGAGTATGACGATGTAGATGAAATAGAAGAAGACGAAGACTTATTACCAGGATTAGAAGATGAAGACGAATTCGAGGAAATCGAAGAAGTAGAAGAGTATGACGATGTAGATGAAATAGAAGAAGACGAAGATTTATTACCAGGATTAGAAGATGAAGACGAATTCGAGGAAATCGAAGAAGTAGAAGAGTATGACGATGTAGATGAAATAGAAGAAGACGAAGACTTATTACCAGGATTAGAAGATGAAGACGAATTCGAGGAAATCGAAGAAGTAGAAGAGTATGACGATGTAGATGAAATAGAAGAAGACGAAGACTTATTACCAGGATTAGAAGATGAAGACGAATTCGAAGAAATTGAAGAAGTAGAAGAATATGACGATATAGATGAAATAGAAGAAGACGAAGATTTATTACCAGGATTAGAAGAAGAAGACGAATTCGAGGAAATCGAAGAAGTAGAAGAGTATGACGATGTAGATGAAATAGAAGAAGACGAAGACTTATTACCAGGATTAGAAGATGAAGACGAATTCGAGGAAATCGAAGAAGTAGAAGAGTATGACGATGTAGATGAAATAGAAGAAGACGAAGATTTATTACCAGGATTAGAAGATGAAGACGAATTCGAGGAAATCGAAGAAGTAGAAGAGTATGACGATGTAGATGAAATAGAAGAAGACGAAGATTTATTACCAGGATTAGAAGATGAAGACGAATTCGAGGAAATCGAAGAAGTAGAAGAATATGACGATACAGATGAAATAGAAGAAGTAGAAAATTTCGAAAATTCTGAAGAAACAATTGAGGAAGAATACAACAGTCAAGAAGAAAATGAAGATGAATTCGAAGAAATTGAAGAAGTTGAAGAGATTGATCAATTAGATGAAGAAGATATAACTGGTGAATCCGAAATGAAATTTGCAGATGATTATGAAGATGAATCCGAAGATGAGAATGAAGATGATGACTATGAAGACGAGAACGAAGATGATGAAAGTAGTATTTATCCTGATGAATTAATAGATATTGAGCTTGAATGTATTTATATAGGAATGTTATTTAATAATCCTAAAGCAATGTCTAGATTTTATTTATTATATGATGATTGTAGATTTTCAGATAATGAATTAACAAATCTTTATAAAATAGTATTGTTTAGAGATGGAGAAGCATATGCACCAGCTATTGCAAAAAATAAATATCAATTACCAAGAGAAAATCCAAATACTTATGACTTAAAATTAAAAGTAAGAAAAATCGCAGCAGCTAGCAATTATGATTTAGAAACTATATATGTTAAATTGAAAAAATTATTTATATTAAAGAAAAATTATTTAACAGCAGCAACTAATGCAATACAAGAAAAAATACTAGAAATTCAGCATTATGAATTATATGCAGATATGACAGTAGAAGAAGTTGAAAGTGCTTTAGAACAGATTACAGTTACTACAGGATTAACACAAGGAAGACTAAATGAAGATACTACAAATTTCTTACTTGCAGGAGATAATGAATTAAGTAATGGTATTTCAATTCCTTTCAATATTTTATCAACAGTATTTAAAGGATTAAGAAGAGGCGAAACTATGTGTTATGCTATGCCATCAAATTCAGGAAAAAGTAGATTTACAATTAATTTAGCAGCATATATTTCATTTATTCATAAAGAAAAAGTTTTAATTATATCAAATGAGATGGCAGAAGATAAAATGAAATTATGTATGATTACTACAATTCTTAATAATCCTGAAATACAACAGCTTCATGGGCAAAATGTATGTGTAACTGAAGGTGAGCTACTAGAGTTGAAATTTAGACCAGATAAAGGAAAAAGAGTAAAATGTGATGAAAAAGGATACATTTTAAGAAAAGATGGAGAAACACAAGAAGATTATATTGATAGATTAAAGAAAAATTCTAGTGTATTTAATCAGACTCTAAAAGTAACAGATTGGGTAAATACTCAAATGAATAATTCAATTTTCTTTATTCATATTACAGAGCATACAAATGATGACCTAAAGAAAATTATAATGAATTACTACTATAAAGAAGGAATTCATTATATGTTCTATGATACATTAAAAGCAGATACAGCTAATATTGGTAATAGTGATGAAGTTAAGAAAACTGCAACAATACTTTCAAATTTAGCTCAAAAATTCAGAATATTTATTGCTTCATCAATGCAATTAATTGAAAGTAATACATTACCAGTAAATTTAACTGTTAATGAAATGTCAGCAAGTAAGACTGTAAAAGAAGTTTTAGATACTTTATGTTTAATAAAACAAATAAGTAGGGCATCATTACACAAATATGAATATGCAGATACAGATCAATTTGATAAATGTTCAAATATAGATGTTCCTAAAGATACAGATGTTAGATTTTATGCATGTGTAGTAGATAAAAATAGAGCTGGTGCAAAACCTACTGTTTTATTCAGACTAAATTTAGCCTATAATAGATGGGAAGAACTTGGTCATTTAAGATTAAAACAAACAGAAATAGATGAAGATTAAATTTTAAAAGAATAAAAAAACCTTTTTTGGAAATAATTAATATAAAGATTATTTCTAAAGGAGGTTTTTATTTTGATTAACAGAGTAGAAATTGCTAATGTAAATACCTCTAAATTACAATTATTAACACAAAAAGAAACAAAAGAATTATTTTATAAAATGAACAATGGAGACAAAGAAGCACGAGAAAAATTAATAAATGGAAATTTAAGATTAGTTTTAAGTGTAATTCAGAGATTTTGTGGAAGAGGAGAGAATGCTGACGATCTCTTTCAAGTAGGATGTGTAGGCTTAATAAAGGCAATAGATAATTTTGATACAAGTCTTGATATTCAATTATCTACGTATGCTGTACCAATGATTATTGGTGAAATAAGAAGATATTTAAGAGATAACAATATGGTTAGAGTTAGTAGATCTGTAAGAGATTTAGCTTATAAGGTTCTACAAGTTAAAGAAAAAATTTCTAGAGAAAAGGGACGAGAGCCTACAATAGAAGAAATAGCAAAAGAATTAGAAGTTGAGAAGGAAGAAATAGTTTTGAGTTTAGATGCAATACAAGATCCAGTATCTCTTCAAGAGCCAGTATATAATGATGGAGCAGATAGTTTATATATTATGGATCAAGTGAAAGATAAAAAAAATACAGATGAAAATTGGGCAGAAAATATAACAATGAATGAAGCTTTAAAAAAATTAAATGATAAGGAAAGAATGATAATAGACAAAAGATTTTTCCTTGGTAGAACTCAAATGGAGGTGGCTGAAGAAATAGGAATTTCACAAGCTCAAGTTTCTAGATTAGAGAAAACAGCAATAGATCATATTAAAAGATTATATAAATAATTGTAGTATTAATAAATTTAGAAAAAACAGTCTAATTGTTGAATAGACTGTTTTTTCTATAAGTGGCTCTTTTATTCTAAATCTACAAGAATTATATCATCACCGATTACTTTTATAGAAGTCCAAGGAATAACTATTTCATTGCCTGTAGAGAAGAAATTAAAAAATTTATTGCTTCCAGGAACAATAATTTCTTTAATTCTTCCTGTTTCTAAGTCCGCAGTTACATCTTGAACAAAACCTAATCTTTTAGCAGTTTTTATATTTATAACTTCCTTATGTTTAAAATCTAGACCTTTTTTACTCTCCATATGGACCTCCCAATATACTAAATTTTATGAATTGTTTCATTGTTTATTACAAAATAAATATGGAAAATACAATTTTTTATTATTGAAAATTACTCTTCAATTTCTATAATATAAAACCTTTGGCAAATTTTGTACATCTTGTAGCTCTAGGATTGGTAATGACATAAAAATAAGTTATATAGTAGCTTTCTTAGTTGTACAAAACGAAGAAGCTACAAATAAGATATATAGAGTAAAGACAAAGAACATAACATTACTAATATGATATAAATTTTTTTGTTCTACAAATAAAAAAATTTGCATAATTTTTCCAAATTTGGAAAATATAATAACAACAAAAGTAATTATTATATTTTAGGAGATGTTATGCAATTAAATAAATTAGATAATATTGTTTTTTTAAAAGAATTAGAATCAAATATTATTGATCAAGCTTTTATTGTTTTGAAAGATAATGTTAATTTTGAAAAATTGAAAAATCACCCTAATAAATCAATAGATGATAAAAAAACAATTTTGGGTGAAGCAGAAATTTTAGTAAACAACGAATTAGAAATAAATAATTTAAAATTTGAAGAATACAAATTTCAAAAATTAAGTAAAAAATATAAATTTTTAAAAATTGTTAATATAACACTTATTTCAATTATTATATTTATAACTTTTATAAAATAAATAATCATAAACCTTTTTTACATGAATATATTTAAAACATGTAAGAGAGGTGTATTTTTTTGGAAAGAATTTTAAGTGAAGACGAAAAAATAAAAAGGGCAGAAGAAATATATTTAAGAAGAAATAACATGATGCCAATAAGACGTACAAATAGTACTAACAACAAAGGAAATTTTAAAAATAAATTATTACTGAATTTACTTTTGATGATTAATTTAGTAATAATTGTTTTTGTTGTACAAAATAAAGATTATATATTTGCTACTGAATTTTTATCAGAAATTGATAAATATACAGCAAGTATAGGAGTACAAATAAAAGAATTTTTAAAGTCAGAAAAGCTAGATAACAGTAATGAAAATATTAATACTTCTGGAAGTGATGCTGTAATCTCTGAAAGTAATAATGAAGAAATTAGTAAAGAAGAAAATATTAAAGAAGAGATAACAGAAGAAAAAAGTAGTTCAATTTCAGAAATGGAAATAGATGCTAATAATATTAAATCTTCATATAGTCTTACTAAACCATTATTAAGTTATATAGTTAGTTCTGGATTTGGTGCAAGAGAGTCAGAGTATCAAAATGTAACTGGTTATCATACAGGAATAGATTTAGCTGCTGAAAAAGGGACTACAATAAATGCTTCTATGGAAGGGATTGTTGAACTTGTTTCAAGTGAAGGAGATTATGGAAAACATATAAAAATTAGATGTAATAATATAACAACTCTATATGCTCATTGCTCGAGTATTTTTGTACAAGAAGGACAAATTGTTAGACAAGGACAGCCTATTGGTGCTGTCGGAAGCACAGGAAATAGTACAGGATCACATTTGCACTTTGAAATAAGAGTAGATGATAGATATGTAGATCCTTCCAAAATAATAGATTTTTAATAAGGTTTGGTAAAATATGAAAATTGAAATAAATTTAAAAATATTGTTTGTAATAATTTTATTCTTTCTTTTAAATAATTTGGATTTATATATAATGTTTTTGTTTTTTGTATTTATTCATGAAATTACTCATTTAATTGTTGGAGTATTAATTGGAGGAAAACCCAAAAAATTATATATAAATCCTTTTGGAATATCTTTAGAAATTTATTCTTATAGAAAAAACAAAACATTAAATAAAATATTATTTTATTTGATAGGTCCATTAAGTAATTTTATATTTGCAATTATATTTGAACATTTAGAATTAGATTTAGTTTTGAAGGAAAAATTAATTTATACAAATCTTGCAATATGTTTTTTTAATTTATTACCAATCTTACCATTAGATGGAGGTAAAATATTAAAAGAAATTTTAATTTCAGTAGCACGGAGTAGAAATTGGTAACAATATTATGATTGGATTTAGTAAAATATTTTTAGCTATAATTTCTTTGATTTATAGTATATTAATTTTAGAAATAAAAAATATATATATTGTAATATTATTAATATATTTATGGTATTTATTTTTTAAAGAAGAAAAGAAATATTACATATTAAAAAAAACAATGTCTATAATTAAAAAATATGATGAAGTTGCTAAATAGACAATTTATACATAATAAATTATAAAATTTATAAATGGTAGTTACTATTCACAGTAATATTTAAATTAATAGAGTAGTAAAGAGCTTTAATATATTATTTTTCCTCCATTCCCAACTACTAACAGTTTATAGATAAATTTCTGCGGTGCAGTTGCTCTCAAATTTTATTTACAAACTGTAACTTGTTGTTCCCCACATTCATTTCGAAAAAATAATATATTAAAGCCTTTAACAAACATAAATTAACCGTGAATAGTAACAAATTGTAAATTATAAATGGTAAAATTAAATAAAAAACTTGTCAAAAAGAAAAATCTGTGTTAAAATATTCCAGTATAAAAATGTCAAAAAGACATTTTACCTTACTCATACAATAAAGTATGGGTTTAATATCCAAAAGGAGGTGAAAGATAATGAATAAATATGAAACAATATTCATTATTAATCCAAATGTTGAAGATGCAGGAGTTAAAGAATTAATTCAAAAATTCTCAGACATTATTAATAATGATGGAAAAGTTGAGTCAGTTGAAGAGTTAGGAAAGAAAAAATTAGCTTATGAAATCAAAAAGAATTCAGAAGGAAATTATATATTAATTAACTTTGAAGCTGCTCCAGGTTTAATAAAAGAACTTGAAAGAGTATACAGAATTACAGACGAAGTTATTAAATTCATCGTTGTAAGAAAAGACGAAGAATAGTAAGAAAGGCGGAAGCGCATATGAACAAAGTAATTTTAATGGGAAGACTAACAAGAGACCCAGAAGTAAGATATACTCAAACAAATAATACTTTAGTTGCTTCATTTAGTTTAGCTGTTAATAGAAGATTTGCTAAACAAGGTGAAGAAAGACAAGCTGATTTTATTAATATTGTAGCTTGGAACAAAACTGGAGAATTTTGTAGCAAATACTTTAAAAAAGGTCAACAAGTTGGAATAATTGGAAGAATCCAAACAAGAACTTGGGATGATGAACAAGGACAAAAACGTTATGTTACAGAAGTAATTGCTGAAGAAGCATATTTTGCAGATAGTAAAAGAGATGGAGAAGTATCAGGAGGATTTGAAAATACATTTGGTGAATCAGTTGCTCAAAATGCTGAATTCCAAATTACATCTTCTGATGACGATTTACCATTCTAATTTAATTAATATATAAAGTTAGAAGATTGGAGGATTTAAAATGGCTGATAAAAAACAAAATAGAAGAAACAATAGAAATAATCAAGATGATGATTTTAATCCAAAGTTTAGAAAAATAAGAAAAAAAGTTTGTGCTTTATGTAATGACAAAAACTTTGAATTAGATTATAAAAACGCTGATCAATTAAGAAAATTTATCAACGAAAAAGGTAAAATATTACCAAGAAGAGCAACTGGAGCTTGTGCTAAACATCAAAGAGAAATTACAACAATAGTTAAAAGAGCAAGACATATTGCTATTATACCTTATACACAAGATTAATTTTAATCATATAAAATATGTATAAATAAAAAGAGCTAACAAGCATGGTTAGCTCTTTTGTTGTATAATATAAATTTTAGATAATTGAAAAAATTTTCTATCATGCAAATAATACAATATAAAAATGAAAAAATGTAAGCGTAT
>CASKJV010000047.1 GCA_949388605.1 uncultured Clostridia bacterium | reverse complement strand
AATTTTGTTAATAATTATGATATTAAGTAAAATTTAATTAAAGCAATATAACAATAAAATTTTTATATACATGTTAATAATTTTTGAAAAATAAAATTTACTCTACAAATTACAATTTAAAAGGATAAATTTGAAAATCATGCATATAATTTACTAATAAAATTTTGAAAAAATCCTATAATACATGTAGGCGTAATTCTACAAAATTCTTAATTTTTATTAAAAAACTTGAAATGAAATGCATAAAATGGTATAATAAAAAAGGTGTATATCATAAATGGTATTAAGTACCAAATATTATATATAAAGTGAGGTTGAAAAATGAAGTATTTATATCTTCTACAACAATCTTTGATATGGATAATAACTATATATTGGGCATATCAAATTGTAGTAAGTTTTTGTTCATTAATTAAATTAAAAGACAAGAAATTATTAATAGAAAAAGATCATAAATTTATGGCAGTTATACCAGCTCATAATGAAGAAGCCGTAATAAAGAATTTAGTAGATAGTTTACAGGAACAAGATTATCCAAGAGAATTATATGACATTTATGTTATTGCAGATAATTGTAACGATAATACTGCTAAAATTGCCAAAGATGCAGGAGCAATAGTACTAAAAAGATTTGATGAAGAACATAAAACAAAAGGATTTGCATTAAATTGGTTCTTACAACAAAAAATAGAAGAAGATGCTGATTATGATGCGCTTTGCGTTTTTGATGCAGATAATATTGTAGATAAAAATTTCTTAAAAAATATGAACAAAAAATTATGTCAAGGTGAGGAAGTTGTTCAAGGATATAGAGATATAAAAAATCCTACAGATTCTTGGATTTCATCTGGCTATGCAATTTTCTATTGGATGATGCATAGATTTTATCATTTAGCTAGATATAACTTAGGTTTATCACCATTATTAAATGGTACAGGGTTTATGGTAAAATTTGATTTATTAAAACCAGATGGATGGCAAACAGAAACATTAACAGAAGATATAGAATATTCTTTAATAAATATAGCTGAAGGTAGAAAATTAGGTTGGGCAGTAGATGCAATAGTATATGATGAACAACCAACTACTTTTAAAGCAAGTTGGTCACAACGTTCTAGATGGTCAGTTGGGCATTTACAATGCATGAAAAGATATACAAAGGATTTGGCAAAAGGAGTAAAAGAAAATAAAACATTAATGAATTTTGATGGTTTATTATATATGTTTGGTATTCCAATGATGTTACTAACATTTCTATTATTAGGAATAAATACATTATTATATATTGGTGCTGAAATGACATTTGCTGATTTAATTGGAAACTTTTCAAGATATTTAATTGCAACTTTTATATTACCAGTAGTTACTGGAACATTAATTATGGCATTAGAGAAAAAAGAAATTAAACCAATGATAAAAGGAATCTTATGTTATCCATTATTCCTAGGTTCATGGATTTTAATAAATATAAAATGTTTAATAAAGCCAACTACAACTTGGGAAAAAATCGAACATGTTAGAGATATTAATATAGAAGAAGTTTCTTCTAATACAATAAATTAAATTTAAATATATTAAAAAAGTAAATTTTGGGTGTTAACAAAAGTAAAATATTTGTTAACACTCTTTTGTTATTTTAGCTATAGAATTTTTAATTGGTACAGCTAATTTATGCTTAGATTAGAATGAATGTAGCTGATAAATTATAAAAAACAAATAGTATGCATTAAACTTATTTAAATATTGTTTTGTAATAGGAATTTTTTTCGAAATACATATTATAGAAGTGTTTCTGAAGTATTACAAATACAAAATTTATATGTAATTCTTATTATAGAAATCTTGGAAATATAAATAATAAAAAAATTATTGTTATATAAAAAACTATTGTTTAGTTATTGTAAAAAGCATAAAAAAATGATAGTATATATATAATTTATAAAAGAAAATATAACATACAAAAGGGGATGGCAAAAATGGATGATATTGAAAAATTATTACAAAATGTTATAAATGTTAATAAGCAACTGTTTAAAGATGAACCAATGTCTAAACACACTTCTTTCAGAGTTGGAGGACCAGCAGATTACTTTATAATAGTTAATTCTATTCAAGAATTGAAAGATGTTTTGAAAATTGCGAAAACAAAGAATATACCAATTACAATTGTAGGCAATGGAACAAATCTTTTAGTAAGAGAGGGTGGAATTAGAGGTTTTGTAATAAAGCCAAATTTAAATAATTTTAAAATAAAAAGAAGCTCTAACGAAATTATTATAACAGTAGAATCTGGAATGTCTCTTTCTGCTCTTTCTGTAATTGCAGAAAAAGAAGAAATAGCAGGGCTAGAATTTATTTCTGGTATTCCAGGAACTATAGGCGGAGCTATAAGAATGAATGCTGGTGCCTATGGAAAAGAAATGAAAGATATAGTTGTTAAAACAAGATATATTACCTATGATGGAAAAATTAAAAAACTAAATTTAGAAGAACATAATTTTAATTATAGATATAGTATTTTTTCAGAATTAAAAGAAGCAATAATTATAGATACAACCATAAAAACAGAAAAAGGAATAAGAAAAGATATTAATGAAAAAGTAAATGAGTTTTCAAAAGCAAGAAAAGAAAAACAGCCTTTAGAATATCCAAATGCAGGAAGTACTTTTAAAAGAAAAGATGGATATATTACAGCTAAACTTATTGATGAATGTGGACTAAAAGGATATAATATTGGAGATGCTGAGGTATCTACTAAACATGCTGGATTTGTTATAAACAAAGGAAAAGCTTCAGCAGATGATATTTTAAATCTAGTTAAATATATACAAAAAGAAGTAAAAAATAAATTTGATATAGATATAGAACTAGAAATAATAGTATTAGGAGATGAAAAATAATGAAGTCGTTTTTAGAATGGTTTAAAGCAAGTACAAAGGTTAAAAGATGGATATTTTTAATTCTAATTGGAATTGTATTGGTATGTTATGGAATTGCCAAAATATTAGTTTCAGAAGAAATAACCTTTTTTGAATTAGGAAAAACAGTAGTTATATTTGTAGTTGGTTTTATTTCAATTGTTATTAGTGTTGTATTTATACAAAAAAGAACTTTAGAAATAATTATAGAAGCAAATAATACTTCTACAGATAAAGGAAAAAAAGCTCAATTAAATATAAAATCTTTAATTTTTAATAAAAAAGTTTATGAAGAAGGCCCTAAAGTTGTAGTAATTGGTGTTGGTAAAGGATTAAATACAGTTGTAGAAGGATTTAAAAAATATACAAATAATATTACAGCAGTTGTTGCAATGACTGATTATGGATCTATTGCTACAGATTCTAGAAAAGCTTTAGAAATACACCCATTAAAAGATATAAAAGATAGTATAATTTCTATGTCTGATAAAGATGAGGAAATGAAGAAATTAATGAATTTAAATTTTGCCAATGAAAGATTGAGAGGTTTAAATTTCGGAGATATTTATTTTACTGCAATGAATGAAATTTACGGAAATATTTCTCAAGCTGTAGCCAAAAGTAGTGAAGTATTAAATATCAATGGTAAAGTATTACCAGTTACTTTAGATGAAATTACTATTTGTGCAGAATTGGCAGATGGTACAACAATAAAACAAAAAGATAGAATTCCGTATATTGTTGCAGAAAAAGCTGAAAAAATTAGTAGAATATATATTTCACCTTCAAATTGCCGACCAGCTCCAGGAGTTGTAGAAGCAATAGAAGACGCTGATGTTATTGTTATTGGACCTGGAAGTTTATATACAAATGTATTACCAAATTTATTAGTAAAAAATATTGTAAAATCAATCAAAGATAGTAAAGCAATGAAATTTTATATTTCAAATATTATGACAGAGCCTGGTCAAACAGATAATTATCCATTATCAGAACATTTTAGAGCAATCAAAGAACATATTGGAACAGATGTAATAGAATACTGTTTAGCAGATACTGGTGAAGTTGTACCTGAATATATAAGGAAATATAATAAAGAAGGTTCAGATTTAGTCGAAATTGATAATAGAAAATTAGAAGATTATAATATAAAAATAATTCAAAGAAATATGTCTACTATAAAAGATGGAAAAATATGCCATAATCCAGAAATTATAGCAGCAACAATAATTGAAATGTTATGTAATGATTTAAAATTCCATGACATGCAAAACAATACAGAATATTTACTTATGCAATCAGTTTTGAAAGAACAGAAAAAAATAATTGCACAAAATGAAAAACGTTTAGTAAAAGTTTCCAATAGTCCTTTTAAAAAGAAACGAGCTATTAATAATAAGAAACCAAGTAAGTTTAAAGAAAAGTATAAAGACAGAGTAGATTCAATTCAAAATACAGAAAAGAAAATAGCTCAAAATAAAAAAAATGCTGAAGAAATAGAAAAAATGAAAAATTCAAAAGAAAAATCTAATAAGAGAAAGACAAATAAAAAGTCTTCTAAAAAAAAGTAGTAAATATGAGGAAAAATACAAATGAGAATAAATAAGAGAAAAATTGATTTAAAAGAGTGTTTAAATAAAGAGTGGATAATAACTAACGGATTAGGTGGTTTTTGTTCATCAACAGCGATTGGTGCAAATACTAGAAGGTATCATGGATTATTAGTTGCACCTTTAATACCACCTGCACAAAGACATCTACTTGTTTCTAAAGTAGATGAAAAAATAACTATTAATGGAGAAGAATATAATTTATATACTAATATATGTAAAAACTATATTTCTGATGGTTATAAAGTTTTAGATAGTTTTGAAAAAGAATATTTACCAATTTTTACTTATAAAGTTAAAGATATAAAAATTGTAAAAACAATTTCTATGATTTATGGAAGAAATACAGTTGTAATACAATATAAGATAAAAAATGGGAAAAATGACTCAAGATTAACTTTAGCGCCAATCTTAAATTTTAGAGATTTTCACTATATGACACCAAATCATCAATTTTCATTAAAGCAGAAAAAAGATAAAAATAAAATTAGAATTGAAATTGATGGTAAAGGAAGCACACCTATTTATATATTTGTAAATGATGGTGAATATATTGAGCATGAAAATGATATTTTTAAATCTATGTACTATTTAAAGGAAGATGAAAGAGGATTTGATGCTGAAGAAGATTTAATTGTACCTGGAAGATATGAAATATATATAAAATCAAAAGAAGAAAAAGTAATTACGTTTGTAGCGTCTTTAGAAGATAATACAGAACAAATAGATAGTAATGAAGTTTTTAAAAATGAAATTTCTAGATTAAAAAAACATATTCAAGATTCTGGATTAATAATTGAAAAGAGTAAAATCACAAAGAGTGAAAAAGAATTTAATGAATTAGTTAAAGATTTACTTATTGCTACAGATTCATTTATAATAAATAGACAATCTTTTGGAACTCATTCTATAATAGCTGGTTTTCCATGGTTTTTAGATTGGGGAAGAGATACATTAATTGCTTATGAAGGATTATTATTAATTCCTAAAAGATATGATTTAGCCAAAGAAATATTAATAACATTTACTAGAGATATTAAATATGGTTTAGTTCCAAATGGATACTCTGGATTTGATAATAGACCACTATATAATAGCGCAGATGCTTCACTTTTACTTTTTGAACAAGTTAATAAGTATTTACAATATACAAAAGATTATGATTTTATAAAAGAAAGTATTTATCCAAAATTGAAAATTATTATTCAAAATTATTTAAATGGGATAGATTTAGATGGTAATAATATTTATATAGATAAAGATGGATTATTATCTTCTGGTACAGAAACTACACAAAATACATGGATGGATGCTAAAATTGGAGATTTTGCTGTAACACCTAGAAATGGTAAAGTTATAGAGTTAAATGCACTGTGGTATAACGCATTAAAAACATTAGAAAAATTAGCAAACAAATTTGAAGAAAAAGAAATTGCAGATAGGTATAAAAAATTATCTGTAAAGCATAAAAAAGAATTCCAAAAGCAATTTTATAATGAAAAGAAAAAATCATTATATGATGTTATTGGTGATGATAAAATTAGACCAAATCAATTATTTAGTATTTCTACTACATATCCAGTAATAAAACCATCTTCTGAAATAGGAAAAACTATTTTTAAAACTTGTACAAGTAAATTACTAACTAGGTATGGATTAAGAACTTTAGCAAAAAACGAACCTGGTTATATTCCATATTATGAGGGAAATAGTAAAGAAAGAGATATGGCATATCATCAAGGAGTAGTTTGGGTTTGGATTTTAGGATTATATCATGATGCTTTAAAAAATATAATTAATGACGAAAAAGACAGATTGGAAAAAGAAAAGTATTTAATAGAATATGAAAAATTTGTAAAAAACGTATATTCAACATTTAAAAATGAAGTAAAGGATGTTGGAATTGGAACTATTTCGGAACTGTATAACTCAGAAACTCCTTTTAAAGCAGGCGGAACAATTTCACAAGCATGGAGTGTATCAGAAGTATTAAAAATTATAACGAAAATGAATAAATAAGTTTCACAAAAAAGACGAGCCACTTAAAATTATTTAAAATGTTTGAGAACTTTAAAAGTGGCTCGTTTGTTTTTATTTTAGGAGATTTTTATGATAGAAATAAAAAAAGTAAGTAAATCTTATGTAAAAAATAAGAGAATTATAGAGAATTTAAATTTGGAGATAAAAAATGGAGAGATATTTGGATTTTTAGGGCCAAATGGTGCTGGAAAGACAACAACAATAAAAATGATTACAGGTATTTTAGATATAAATGATGGAGATATATTAATAGATGGAGTTAGTATAAAAGAAAATCCAGTAGAGGCAAAAAAGAATTTTGGATATGTTCCAGATAATCCTGATTTGTTTTTAAAATTAAAAGGCATAGAATACTTAAATTTTTTGGCAGATATATATCATATATCTAAAGATGATAGAAAAGAAAGAATAGAACAATATTCTAAATTATTTGGTGTGTATGATAATTTAAATGATAGAATTCAAAGTTACTCTCATGGAATGAGACAAAAGATTACTGTTATTGGTGCAATGTTGCATAATCCCCAAAATTGGATATTAGATGAACCAATGACAGGGTTAGATCCTAAATCCGCTCATGATTTAAAAATACTTATGAAACAACATGCAAATAAAGGAAATTTGGTTTTCTTTTCTACACATGTTCTAGAAGTCGCAGAAAAATTGTGTGATAGAATTGGCATTATAAATAAAGGAAAATTGATTTTTGTTGGAACATATGAAGAAATGAAGAAAAAATTTAAAGAAGATCTTTCTTTGGAAGAACTATTTTTAGAAATTACAGAGTAAGATATCTAATTTTGACTATATTAAATTGTATTTAAAAAGTGATTATATATGTAGTTTTTTAAATTAGATTTGAGTTGAAATTTAATTATTTTCAACTAGATTTCTGCCTTTAGAAAGGAATAAAATTAATTATGAAAGATGTATTTCGACTTACCAAAATATTACTGAAAAATTCTTTAAATAAAAATAATGGTAAACAAAATAGTGAAAAGGGAAAAATAATTTTATATATTTTAGTTTATGGATATATAGTTGGAATTGTTGCATATGTTTCATATGCTTGTATATCAAGTTTAATTTCATTAAATCAAGAAATTTTATTCTTAAATATATGTTTTTCTGGTGTGATTTTTTTGGGAATTATTCAAACTTTGTTCACAAGTTTAAATTTTTTGTTTTTTTCTAAAGACATAGAAAATTTACTACCATTACCAATTACACCACTAAAAATTATTATGTCTAAATTTAATTGTATAATTATTTCACAATATTTTGTATGTACTGCTATTTTATTTCCAGTTCTTATTACATATGGAGTTTTATTAAATTGTGCAATTCAATTTTATTTAGTGAGTTTATTAATAATAGCATTATTACCAATTGTACCAGTTACAATATCATCATTTCTAATAATTCTTGTTATGAAAGCTACGAAAATTGTTAAAAATAAAGAAGCGGTTCAATATTTATCTGTTTTCCTTACAATAGCTTTAGTAATAGGAATTCAAATTTTAAGTAGTTCTACAAGTGGTAATAATATAACGAATATGGAACTTGCAGAAAATTTAGTTTCAAAAGAAAATACAATAAATAATTCATATAAATTTTTATTTACTTTAAAACCAGCAATAAATTCAATTATTAATTATAATAATTTAAATGGAGTAAAAAATTTAATTATTTTATTTATAGAATCGCTTATCATATATGTTACTGTCTGTTATATTGTTGCAAAAAAATACATAAAATCAGTTACTTCATTTATATCAAAAGGAAATAAGGAAGGAAAAAAAATAAATTCTTCTAAAGTTTTTTTTGAAAGTAAATTATGGAAAACTTATGTAAAAAAAGAATTTAAGATATTAGTAAGAAATCCAATATTTTTTATGCAGTGTATTTTACCATCCATATTATTTCCATTTATTTTTTCTATACCATTAGTTGTAGAATTTAAAAAAACAGAAAGTCAAAATATAAGCATACTTACAGAGTATTTTGCTGGTGATATAAATAATTCTGTTGGATTTGGAATTACTTTAGTTATAATACTTGTTTTATATATATTTAATTTTATATCTATAACAGCTATTTCGAGAGATGGAAGAGATGCTTTATTTATGAAACACATACCATTAAGTATGGAAAAACAAATTTTTTATAAAATATTACCAGGAATTATTTTAAATATAATTCCAACATTATATGTGCTTGTATTTGAAAAAATACTAATTAGTCAAGTATCATTAGAAATGATACTAAGTGTATGCATTATTTCTATGCTATTTAATATATTCAATAATTATTTAGTTATATTAATAGATTTAAAAAATCCTAAATTAAATTGGATAAGTGAATATGCAGTTGTTAAGCAAAACTTTAATATGCTTTTTCAATTTATAATTATTATAATTGAATGTGGGATTATTGTAGGTATATGTGGATATTTAAGTCTGCAAAAAGCACAAAGTATTTTATTTATTACAGTAATAATTGGAATAGTATTTATTAGAAGATACATAAAATCGAAACAAATAAAAATATTTAATAAAATTAATTAAATGAAAGGAATAATATATGAATGTAGATAAGCCATTTTCTAAAATAATTAAAGAAATATGTGAAGAACAAAATATAGAAGAAAAAATGCTTTCATATAATTGGATTAGAGAATTAAAAAAAGGAGATATAACTCATCATATAATAAACTATCAGTTAGATTTAAATACAGCAAATGCATATAATATTTCAAATGATAAATTTGCTACATATGAAGTTTTAAGTTCAAATAATATTCCTACAATTGAGCATAGAATGATATTTAATCCTCAAACAAGGAGTAATTGGTATGAGGACAAGTTTATTAAAGATGCAGAAAAATTACTATTAGAAAATGATAATAAAGTAGTTATAAAAGCAAATGACTCTTCTAAAGGAAAAGATGTGTATTTTTGTTCAAGTAAAAAAGAAATTGAAAATACTGTGAAACAATTATTTAGTGAAAATAAGAATACACTAAGCGCATGTCCATATATAGATATCGATTATGAATATAGAGTTATTTATTTTTATGGTGAAATTTTGTATGTTTACAAAAAGGAAAAACCATTTGTTTTAGGTGATGGAAATAAAACATTAAAACAATTAATTAATGAAAAAAATAAAGAATACAATATAAATATTGAAATTATTAATTTTCTAGATTTAAATTATGTTCCATATAATGGAGAAAAAGTTATTATATCGTGGAAACATAATTTAAGCAATGGCGCTATTCCTATAGTAATTAATGAAGATGAAGAATATATAGATAAAATTAAAAGTATTGCTTTATCTGCTGGAAAGGCAATGAATATTAATTTTGCTAGTATAGATATAGCATTAACTAAGAATAAAAAAGTTTTAGTAATGGAAGTTAATGCAAGTGTATGTATGAATACATTTACTGAAAGAATTCCAAATGGATATAATATTGCAAAAGATATTTATAGAAAAGCTATTAAGAAAATGTTTGAGAATTGATATTCATTCAGTTCCTTTTTATGAAAAAAACTTGTATAGGTTTAAAATAGATATGTCACATGTAAATTGAAAATAAAATATTGAAAGAG
>CASKJV010000046.1 GCA_949388605.1 uncultured Clostridia bacterium | reverse complement strand
ATTTAGAATTTGTATGAAATTTAGCTTGAGCGAGCACATTTTTAAATTTTTCATAGTGTATTATTGCAAGAGTAATATTAATAAATTTATTAAATTAGCCCTACAAATTACAATTTATGAAAATAAAAATGAAACTTAGGAATTTTCCCAAATTTCATTAAAATTCTAATCAAAAAAATTATGCGAATTACTAATATCTTTTTTAGTATATATACTTAAATTATTATCAGAATCACAAATAGCAAGAAAAATATCTGAAATGTTATCGATTTTTTGTTTTACTAGTTCCTTATTTAACCAAATTAAATCGTTTCCAGTATGCTCTAAATTTTCTGTTAAAACATGTCCATCTAAAATTACATTTATTTGAGGGCGAGTTATTTTAGGAGTTAAATTTAAATCCTCGGAAGTGGCAGGCATTTTGGAAGCTTTAGGAAGGAAACTTATTTTTCCATTTGCTTCTAATATAGCTGTTTGAATATCATTTATATTAAAATATCCATTAGTTCTACATTGAACTAAAAACTCATTTAAATCCAATTTTGCTTTTTTAAAATTTTTGCGATACAATTCACCATTATCAAGTAAAATTAGTGAATTACCATAAATAAATCTTCTAAATTTCATTGATTTGTATGAAATTACAGATATTAATATAGCTATTATAGCATAAACAGTCATAGCAAGTAGTGGCTCAAGATAATTATTTTCTAAAGAAGTAGCCATTTCAGCAGCAATTGATCCAATAGTAATTCCTATTACATAGTCAAACATACTAAGCTGGGACATTTCTTTATTTCCCATCAATTTTGTTAATATAAATAGAGCAATCTCTGAGAATACTGATAGTAATGTTATTTTCAAAATATCATTTGTAGATATATATAATATAGATTTTATATTCATATAATTCTCCTTGTAAATATAGTTTATTTCTTACTATGATTTACAAAAAATGAAAAAAAATACATTTTTAGGAATTGTTTTTTGCTTAATAGAAAGGTTTGTTAAAGTTTTAGAGTAAATAAATATTTAGTTCCAATATGTACATAATTTCATCTTTTTCAATTATAATAAGATTTATTTTGGATTAGAAAATTTTGTATAAAAAGGCAAATTTTTGTGTTTACAAGAAAAAATGCATATGATATAATTTTTCTTGAAGTTAAATAAGATGAGGAGTTATATTATGAACCAAATATTAGAGTATAGTTCAAATAAAAATTCTGGTGGATCTTCATCAGGTTCAGATAAAATAGTTAGAATATTTGCAATAATACTTATTATTTTTGCATTATGTTTTATTGGAATAGGCGGATATGGTTTTATCAAGAAGAATAAAAGTGCATTAACAGCAAATACAAATGAACCAACACAAGCCAAAATAACTATAGAAGAAAATGATACAACAGCAATAATAAGAGTTTCACATGACAAGGCAATTGAAAAAATTATCTATAGTTGGGACAATGATAAAGAAACAACAGATAAAGTAAATGGTTCTTCTGAGAGAGAAATTGAAGTTCAATTACCTGCTGGACAACATACTCTAAATGTTAAAGTAGTAGATGTAGATGGAGTTGAAACATCTTATAAAAAAACAATTACTTCAGAAAATGGAACAGATATAGTTAATCCAGTTATCGAAATATCAGTTACAGAAGAAAAGAAGATAAAAATTACAGCAACAGATGAGACAGAAATAGCGTATGTTACTTATAAATGGAATGATGAAGAAGAAGAAAGAGTAGACGTTTCAGAAGATGATAAGAAAAAAATTGAATTTGAAATAGATATTTTAAAAGGAAATAATGACTTAACAGTTGTAGCAGTTGATGCTAATAATAGAACAACTACAGAATCAAAAGCTTTTGCTGGAGTTACAAAACCAGAAGTAAAAATAACAGTATCAGCAGATAAAAAATCAGTTAATATAATTTGTACTCATGAAAATGGATTAGAAGAAATAAAATTCAATGTAAATGGTACAGATATTCCAGTAACTTTACCAGAAGGTAATCCTAAAGATGCTAACTTTGATTACAATAATTTACCAGAAGGAAATGTAACAGTAAAAGTAACAGCAAAAAGTATTGATGGTACTACGACAGAAGCAACTGAAGAAATCGTTCCAGATGAATCAGAAGAAACTTTAAATGAAAATATTAAAATTAATATTGTAAAATCAGAAACAGATAGTACTAAAGCAATATTATCTGCAGATTATTCCGAAGGAATAAAAGAAGTATTATTAAATGTTAATGATGTAGATTATACAGTAACATTACCAGAGGAAAATCCAAAAAATACTTCAATCGAATTACCATTAGTTCAAGGCAATAATAGAATTACACTTACAATAATAGGAACAGATGATACAAGAAATGTTAAAATAGAAGAAATACCTGGAGAATAACTATAGTATTTATAGGAGTTTATATGGTTCAAGAAATATATTTAATAGATAATAATAATGAATTAATTGAAAAGTTAAATGAAAGTTTTAAAAGAGAACTTAATGAATATAAATTTAAATCAGTAAAAGCTACTGAAATTGAAGTTGCACTTAGAAACATTCCATCTTTAATAATTGTTGATGAAGATACAGCAAATGTAAATATAGTTGAATTTTGTAAATCAATAAGATCAAATGAAGATAATAGTATTACTCCAATAATAGTAGTAAGTTCTAATAGAAATAAAGAACATATTGTAGAAATATTAAAAACAGATGTTGAGTATTATATAAAAAAACCAATTGATGAAGAATACTTTTATTATACAATTAAAAATATAGTTGGTTTATTAACAAAGAATAGAAGAATAAGTCCACTTACAGGCTTACCAGGAAATGTTCAAATACAAGCTGAAATGAAAAAAAGACTTTTAAATAAAGAAACATTTGCAATACTTTATTTTGACTTAGATAATTTTAAAGCTTATAATGATGTTTATGGATTTGCAAATGGAGATGAAATTATAAAATTTACTGCTAGAACTATAACTAAACATATACATCAAATACCTAATAGTGATAATTTTGTAGGGCATATTGGAGGAGACGACTTTGTAGCAATAATAAACCAAACAGATTATGATTTGATTTGTCAGAATATAATTTTAGAGTTTGATAAATATACAGTGGATTTTTATAATGAAATAGATGTTGAAAGAGGATATGTAGAAGTTGCCAACAGACGAGGAATAATAGAACAATTTCCATTAACTTCGATATCAATAGCAGTTTTAGAAGTAGATTCTAAAATCTATAAAACAACTTTAGAAATAGGTGAAATGGCAGGACAAATAAAACATCAAGCAAAAACAATTCCAGGTAGTACATATGTAATAAATAGAAGAAGATTTTAATAATGTAAAATAGCTAAATATTATATTTAGCTATTTTATTTTGTATAATATGAAATTAAATAATACAAACCAATAAAATAATTAATATTTTTAAAGTGTTTTGAATTATTATTAAAAAGCTTATATCTAATTTGGAATATTAAAAACAGTATATTTATATTTACAATTATATAAGATTAAGTATATAATGTACTTTGAAAGTAAATAGGAGATGACAAAATGTTAAGAAATAAAAAAAGTTATTTAATACCAATAGTTGGATTTGCTACTATAATATTAATTTCAGCTATTATTTTGTATTTACCAATTTGCAATTTAACACAATTAAATTTCAGAAATATATTATACATAACTACTTCAGCAATTACAACATGTGGATTATCAAAAGGATCCGTAGTTCAGCAATTTAGTTTTTTAGGACAAGTAGTAATTGCTATTTTAATGGAAATAGGAGCATTAGGATTTATTATATTCTTCTCTTATTTTTGGAGTATTAGAAATAAAAAAATAAAAATGTCTGATATGTTAGTTATTAACGATAATATTAGTGGAGATAATTATAGTCTTATAAAAGAACATTCTATTTTTATTGGGAAATTTATGATAAAAGTACAAATAATTGGTGCTATATTATTATCATTAAGATTTATCCCTAAATTTGGAATATTTCAAGGAATATGGCATAGCATTTTTATGACAATATCGTCATTTAGCAATGGAGGATTTGATTTATTTGGTGGAAATAGTTTAGCAAATTTTTCTAATGATGTATATACTCAAATAATAATAACAATGTTAATGTTCATTGGAGCAATAGGAATTTTTACTATAGAAGATATAAAAAATAATAAATTAAGAAAATTCAGTAGACTAAAATTACAAACTAAAATAACATTAATAGGTTCAGCAATAATAATTATATTACCAGCAATATTGATTAATTTATATGAAAAAGATATTTCGTTTTTAAATAGTTTATTTTTAACTGTATCAAGTAGATCAACAGGTTTTACAATAACAGATTTGAGCAAATTTAATTTTGGAAGTAAAGTTATATTAATAGTATTAATGATGATAGGAGGATCACCAACTTCTACTGCAGGTGGAATAAAAATTATCACATTAACTATTATAATATTTACAATAATATCTACATTAAGGGGAAAAAGTGAGACTATTATATTATGGAAAAAAATACCTACTTTAGTAGTAAGGAAAGCATTTACAATATGTATACTATTTGTAACATTATTATTAGTAAGTTGTTTACTATTTGGTCATTTTAATAATATTGGAGCTATAAATATTGTATTTGAATCTGCTTCAGCACTTTCAAATACAGGATTAACTATTACAGACTATAATCAACTTAATCCTATAGGTGATTATATATTAATTTCTCTAATGTTTATTGGAAGAGTAGGCCCATTGTCAATGGTTTTATTATTTGTAAATGAAGATAAAACAGATAAATTTTTAAAATATCCAGAAGAAAATATAGTTTTATAAAGGAGAATAAAAATGAATAAACAATGTGTAATTGTCGGATTAGGAAAATATGGTATAAGTATTGCAAGAAAGTTATCTGACTCAGGAGTCGAAGTATTAGCCTTAGATAATGATATGAAAATGGTAGAAAAAGTAAGCAACTATGTAACAAAAGCAATATGTATTGATGTTACTTCAGAGGAGGCATGGCAAAGATTACCAATAAAAAATTTCGATATAGGAGTAGTATGTTTTGGAGAAAACGTTACTGCAAGTATTTTATCTTGTTTAGCACTTCAAGACGCAGGGGTAAAATATATTATAGCCAAAGCAGGAGATAAAATGCATAAACAAGTTTTAGAGAAAATATCAGTAAATGAAGTTGTTTTTCCAGAAGAATTTGTTGGAGAACTTACAGCCAAAAAAATTCTTGAAATGGAATAACAAAAATATAAAAGTGTATATAATTATTGAATATATGTGTTATTAGGAGGAAATGTTAATGAGTGAAAAATTAGTAGGAGCAATGATAGGAGCTTTTGGAGGATTAACCAGTATTGCTTATGGAAAGGAAATATTAGTATTTATAATATCTTTATTACCTATACTTGAACTTAGAGGAGGATTATTAGCAGCAGCTTTAATTGGATTAGATCCAGTAAAAAGTTATATAATTAGTATAATAGGAAATGTTCTTCCAGTACCATTTATATTATTACTAATAACTAAAATATTAGTTTGGATGAAAAAAAGCAAAATTAAATTTTTAAATAAATTTGCTAGTTGGTTAGATGAAAAAGTGGAGAAGCATAAAGGACAAATAGAAAAATTTGGATATTTAGGAATTATATTATTTGTAGGTATTCCACTTCCAGGAACAGGAGCTTGGACAGGATCACTAATTGCATCAGTACTTAATATGGATAAAAAGAAAACATTTTTAGCAGTATTAGTTGGAATTTTTATGGCAAGTATAATTATGATGTTAGTATCATTTGGATTTCTTGCTAATGTAATTCATTAAAAAACAATATTTCTTATATAAAATAAAAGTTAGACTTGAAGAATAATCTCATATATGCTACAATATAATTGATATTTTATACAACTTTATTTTTACCTCAAGCATTTTAACAATAGGAGGGAGACATAAAGTAAAATTTTAATGAGGTATATGCGTAGACACATAAAACTAAATTAAATAAAATAATTGGAGGTAGCATTATGAACACATTATCACAAAGAGAATTAGAACGGAGAGTTTGGAAAGAATCCTTAGCTTCATTACTCACAGATTTAGTAGGTTATTCAATAAAACCAGCGCAGATCTGTTCAGATGAACATGGTTTTAGCAAAGGAATTGCAGAAAAAAGCCTCATTGGCAACTTCCCATTAATATTAATAAATCAGCTGAATGGGGAGCCACAGGTAATCTTACCGTTTAAAGATTATGAGGAGTTGGAGGCGGGAAGAGTTTATGCTGTGCAATATATTCCTAACGCTCATTGGAGTTATGGCAGATTCAACGACAATAACAAAGTTGGCAAAAATGTATTCTGGAAACCCATTGAAGCGGAAGGAATCAGAAACACAAGGCTAATTAGCCAGTATCTGCATATGCAGATGGAAATGGATATTGACCCAGACGATTTTCGGCAGGAATTACTGAAAGAAACCATCAACTACTTAAAGAATGAAATTGGAGTAGATGTTAAGGAGTTTAAGATTCATAACAGCGAGAAAGTTCTTCTTGTTATGAATATAAATAAGCCAGACATAGTAACCTGTTATTTACCATCGATTTTAGTAAATGATTTAATGTATCGGCCAGGCGAACGCGATTGGAAAGAGTTTGTTAAGAGTTTCGATCTTGAACTTGGAGTAAACATGCACAATAAGAGAATGGCTGTTCCAAATGACAATAACGACTTGGGAGAAACATGTAACAAAATATGGAGAACGCTCGGCGTAAGAGGTCTGGACTATGTAAAATAAGTGTCAACGTATAGGGGGAATCCTGATAGGATCCCCCCGCTTTATTTTAATATTGAAACAACTATATATTTAATATATTGGAATTTGGGATAAAGTAATTGTGAAATAGATGTATCTTGAAAAATTATAAAGAGTATGCTATTATAATATAAAATTATAAAAAAGAGGAATAAATTGTGGCAAAAAAAGAAAGAAAATTTGAAGATTATTTTAAAATAATTAAACATAAAATACCATATTGGGAAGAACTACCAGAAATAGATTTGTATATGGATCAAGTAATAGTTTTGATGGACAAATATTTATCATTTCATAAAACAGATGAAAATTCAATAATTATTACTCATTCAATGATAAATAACTATGTTAAATTAGGCATTATGCCAGCTCCTGTAAAGAAAAAATATTCAAGAGAGCATATAGCTTATTTAATTATGATATGCACTTTAAAACAATGTTTACCAATTTCAGAAATAAAGCATTTAATAAATTTAAGGGTTCAGAGAACTTCTATAGAAGAAACTTTAAACTTTTTTAGTGACTTATACGATTCGACGTTCAATACTGTTATAGCAATTGGGAAAAAGTTTAGCTTAAAAAAGCCAGAGGATGACGAATTTCTTTCAGATACCGCCTTATTTATGGCAATTGGATCAAGTGCTAGTAAATATATTGCTTCTCAAATATATAATATAAATAAAAGAGAAAATAATGATGACAATGATAAAGAATAGAATTATAAATAATATTATTTAATCTCAAATGTTAGGGAAAACTAACATTTGAGATTATTTTTTATTTTATAATTAAATATTGTAATAAAAATGATAAAGTTAAAAAAGTAGGTAATGCGTAAGGATATTATATAAATAGGTTAAAAATGTAAAATTGTTTTTATATTCAAACAATTGTTAATATAGTATATTAAAATAAGCAAAGATTAGATTAAAAGGAAAAAAGTATACAGAGTATACTAGGTTAATGTGCCGCGAAAGCCATGTGGCTGTAAACACATATACGGTATCAATCTAATAGAAGAAAAAACTTCCATGTAAAATTATACTAAAATGTTTTATTATAAAATTAGGAGAGCTTATTCAGATTTTTTTAGAAGGGAACTACTATTATGGAGAAAAAATTTAAATTTAATAAAAGAATAGGAGTTTTAATAATATTAGCAATTATTTTAATCGCAAGTATTATTGGAGTTTTATTGTACAATAAATTTGAATTTAATATTATTGGAAATGAGAGACAAGAAGCTAAGGCAACAGGAGATAATTTTATTCAGAAGTGGAAAAAAAGTGTATCTTTTACTATAGGATCGGTATTAGGAACTAAAGATGGAGGAGTTATAGTAGTAAGTAGTGATAATACGCAATGCATAAAATATGATAACTCAGGAAATAAAAGTTGGGAAAAATCTGGAACAATGGTTATTCCTATAGATGACGGGGGAGCTATAAGTTTAGAAAGTAATGGTACAATATATTATGTATCTAAATATAACAGTGAAGGAAATCAAATATTGTATAAGCGATTAAAAGACTGCACTTATTATAATTATATGGTAGCAACAAGTGATGGTGGTCTTATTATAAGTTATACTGTCAATAGCAATATGCTTATAGATAAAATATCTAGTGAGGGTAATGTTGAGTGGAATCAGGAAATCGCTTCAGATTCACAAGTAATGAATACTAATAGATTAATAGCTGCTACAAAAGACGGAGGATTTTTAATTGAATCTGCTAATAGATTTACAAAATACAATAATATAGGAACAGCTGAATGGAATGTAGAAGCAAAAGGAAATTTCATAACTGTAACGGAAGATAATGGATTTATAACATCAGATGCAGGATATTTATATAAATATAATAATGGAAATGAAAAATTATTTGAAGTAACGAGCCTACAAATTACTGCTGGGAGAAAAACAGATGATAATGGATTTATATTAGCAAGTGGAAGTTATGGAAATATTTCAAAATATAATAGTGAAAATAAACAAGAATGGAGTAAAAATTTACAGTTATCTCAACAAGTTGATGCAGTTTCAGCAACAAGTGATGGTGGATTTGTTATAGGTACTTCTAGTTCTATTATTAAGTATAATATTATTCCTCAATACACAATAACATTAAACAATCAAAGTGCAACTTCAAGTGGGACATCAGCAATATATGAAATATATGGAACAGGAATATACTTAGATTCAGCACAAACAAAAGCAATGACAACATCATCAAATGCAATAACCAAACCATCAAGAGCATATACATTAACATATAATGCAAATGGGGGAACATGCTCAACATCAAGTAATACAGCAACATACACATTTGGAGGATATTATACAAGTACAGGAGGAAGTGGAACCCAAAGAATAACATCAAGTGGATATTTAGCATCAGGATTTTCAAATACAACATATACAGCAAATGGAACATTATATGCAAAATGGACAGGAGGAACTGTAACCCTACCAACACCAACAAGAACAGGATATACATTTAACGGATGGTATACAGCAACATCAGGGGGAACAAAGATAGGAAATGCAGGAGCAACATATACACCAACAAGTAGTACAACAGTATATGCACAATGGACAGCAAATACATATACAGTACAATATAATGGAAATGGAGCAACAGGAGGAAGTACAGCAAGTAGTAGACATACTTATAATACATCAAGTGCATTAAGAGCGAATGGATTTACAAGAGCATATACAGTAACATTCAATCCAAATTATACAGGAAGTACAAATACAACAGCAACAGCAACATATAGTTTTAAAAATTGGAATACAAATGCAAGTGGAACAGGAACAAGCTATTTAAATAATGCCTCAGTGTCAACATTAACATCAACTAATAATGGAACAGTTAATTTATATGCCCAATGGAATTCAGCAAGTGTAACTCTACCAACGCCAACAAGAACAGGATATACATTTAACGGATGGTATACAGCAACATCAGGTGGAACAAAAGTAGGAAATGCAGGAGCAACATATACACCAACAAGCAATACAACAATATATGCACAATGGACAGCAAACAAATATCCATATACAGTAAAATATTTAGAAGAAGGAACAAATAAAGTATTAGCAACAGAAAAAGCAGGAGCCAATACAAATTTTGGAACTAGTATTACAGAAAACGCAATAAACATAGATGGATATAATAAAGTAAGTCCTACAAGTCAAAGCATAACAATAGGAGTAGAAGGAAATGTAATAACATTCTATTATACAAAAAGAACAGACTTAAGTTACACAGTAAATTATTTAGAAAAGAATAGCAATAAAGTTTTAAAAAGTGCAAAAACAATAACAAATCAAGAATTTGAAAAAGAAATAATAGCAAGTAGCGAAGTAGCAGAAATAGACGGATATAATTTTGTAGAAACAGATAAAGAGAAAATCACAATAGGAACAGGTAACAATATAATAAATGTATATTATACAAAAGTAACAGGATTAAGTTATACAATAAATTACTTAGAAAAAGGAACAAATGAAATAATATATCCAGCAAAAAACCAAGGAAGTCAAACATTTGATACAGAGATAAAAGCAAGTGAAGAAGTAATAACAATAGAGGGATATAATTATGATTCAGTAGATAAAGAAAGTATAAGAATAGCAACAAATGAAGAAAAGAATGTAATAAATATATATTATACAAAAAGAACAGATTTAA
>CASKJV010000045.1 GCA_949388605.1 uncultured Clostridia bacterium | reverse complement strand
ATGAAATTTAGCTTGAGCGAGCACATTTTTAAATTTTTCATATTGTATTATTGTAGGAGTAATATTAATAAATTTATTTTGTCAATCTATTATATCAGAGTATCGCGAAGGGATTTTATATATTTTATGGCGAAGCACTGAGCGAATAAAAAATAAAAATCTCTAAGAGCGTTCTTTTATAAAATATAATTTTTCTAATACTGAACAAAAATTATAATATCCTATATCATTATAAAGAATACAAAAATTCTGCTGATAAATTACAATTTTTATTTCAAATTACTTTCCATCAATTGCAAAGTTTTAAAATTTATTTTGCTTTTTAAACTCATATTAAAATTATTAGTATTAATATAATTTGGAACAATTTTAAAATTATAATCATTATTATTAAAATCTCTAACACATTTAGTTAATAATAATGTTATTAATCCAGAAAGTGTTACAGTAAAAAATGAAGTAATAATTACATCTTCAGTTCCAAAATTCAAGTCAAACTTAAAATATTCCAAATCTGGTTTAATATTTGTAATTTTCTTAAACAAATTAATAACTTTTCTAGTTAATACTTTTTTATTCTTATAATCTAAAGCCTTACTATAATATATTTTTATTCCCCAAACTTTAAAATACTCTTTATAAAACTTAATTCTTAATATTTTTAATATTCTATATAATTTAATCTCAACACTTATTATTATCTCATTAACATATATTTTCTTATTTATTGACTGAATTTCTAAACTTTCTACATTAATAATAATCGATGAAAAAATTAATCCTAAAATTAATAATTCCAAGAATATAATAATAAAAAATAATACCAAAACAATAGGCATACATACTCTCCATAATATATCTACTAATTTTTTCCTTTTTATTATTTTCTTATTTCCACTTTATTATTCGTTATAAATGAAGTTCATATTTAGTAGGAAATGCAGAGCACTTTCCTACTAAATAAAAAATGCTTTAGTTATACTAAAGCATCACTTTCTATATTAATATTTTCATTATCATTATTATTTTCAAAATTTTCTTCCTTTTTTCTTTTAGAAATAACTATATCTCCAAAAGTTTCTTCTTGATAAGCATTTATTTTACTTCTTCTACTTAACTCTAAAACACCAGAAAAAGCTGTAACAACTTCAGCTTTTGGTTTCTCTGATAAAGAAAATAATTTCCCAAACACAAATTTAGGTTTCTTTACTAATTCTCTAAAAATATCTTTTACTTTATCTGATACTGAATATGTATCATAAACAGCAATCTTTTCAATATTTACTGCATTGTGATTTTTCTTATTTTCATTTTTTTCAATAAGTTCTTTATATCTATTTACAATATCGTCTTGACAAAACTTTTTTTCTAACTTTTGTTTTGGTAATTCAATTTTATCTGGTAATTTATATAATCTTTTAGAAAATATTGAAATTTCTTCTTTAAAAGTCTTACAGATTTCCTTATATTTTTTATATTCAATAATTCTTCTTATTAGTTCTTCCTCTGTTAGTTCTGCTTCATCTTCAACTTCTTTTGGTAGTAATTGTTTTGATTTTATTAATAATAATGTAGAAGCCATAACTAAAAACTCACTTGCAATTTCAAGATTCATATTTTCTTGTTGTTTTAGGTATTTTATATATTGATCTGCAATTTCAGATATATTAACTTTATAAATATCCATTTTGTTTTTATCTATTAAATAGCATAATAAATCTAATGGACCTTCAAAATTATCTAATTTTAATTCATATTTTTTTGATTCTAATGATATTATTTTATTGTTCATTTTTTACCTACTTTAATTTCCATTTATATCATCATAAGCAATATTTATGCTTTCCGACATATAGCCTTTTTTATATAAATAATTTTTTATATCTTTTTCTTCAGATTTTGCTTGTTTTTTTAATATTATAGCTTTTGCTGAAGATATTTCATATTCTAACATAGATTCTTTGTTTTTGCAAATATAGTCATCTATTATTTTTTTTCTAACTCCTTTTTGTGCAACCTTATATTCAACTTCTCTTATTGACATATTTTTTAAAGCTTTAAATTCTTTTACTGCTCTTTCCACATAAACAAAATCATTTATATAGTTCAATTCTTTAAAATACTCTATAGCTTCTTCTACCATATTTTCATCTTCTTCACAAAATTTTTGTCTTATTTCTTCTTCAGTTCTTTTTTTATATACTATATATTTTAGCATTCTGTTTCTAAATTTTTCTATTTTTTCTGCTTCTTCAAATTTTTCTTTGCTCATATATTCCATTTTTTATACCTCGCTATTTTATATTCTATCAATTTATTTTAGAATAAAACATACTTTATAACTCTTTTAACAATTAACTGTTTTTTTAATATAATTTTTCTATATAATGAATTTATATTATAGGAGAATTAAAATTTTCTTATAATATAACAATATTAGGTGACTATTGCCACCTAATATTATCATGTTAAACTAGAATTTATAAATCAGAAAATCTGATACTAACTATTTTTTATATTTGATGTTTGATGATTGATTATTAATAATAAATAATTATTAATGATAATTTAACAAGCAATTTTTAGATACTGTTATTTTTTATAATAATTATTTATTATAAAACTAATTATTAATCTCATCATCTTCTTCGTCTTCTTTTTCTTCTTCGACTAATGCATTTTCAAAAGCTTTGTTAAAGTTATCTCTAACTTTCTTTTCTATTTCTGCCATAAATTTTGGATTTTCTGCAAGTTGTCTTTTTACATTTTCACGACCTTGTCCAATTTTTTCTCCATTATAACTAAACCAAGATCCACTTTTTTCAATAATATCTAAATTAACTGCTAAATCTAATACACTTCCTTCTTTAGAAATACCTTTTCCATATACTATATCAAATTCAGCTTCTCTAAATGGAGGTGCTACTTTATTTTTAACAACTTTTACTCTTGTTCTATTTCCTACTACTTCACCATCTTGCTTTATTGCTTCTATTCTTCTTATGTCCATTCTTACAGAAGCATAATATTTTAATGCTCTACCACCAGCTGTTGTTTCTGGATTTCCAAACATAATACCAACTTTTTCTCTTAATTGATTTATGAAAATAATTGTTGCATTAGTTTTATTAATTGTTCCTGCTAATTTTCTTAATGCTTGAGACATTAATCTAGCTTGTAAACCAACATGAGCATCTCCCATATCTCCATCAATTTCTGCTTTTGGTACTAAAGCAGCAACTGAGTCTACTACTATAATATCTATTGCACCACTTCTAATTAAAGCTTCTGCTATTTCTAATGCTTGCTCACCAGTATCTGGTTGAGATACTATTAAATTATCTACATCTACACCAATTTTTTTGGCATAAGATGGATCTAATGCATGTTCTGCATCTATAAATGCTGCTTCTCCTCCCATTTTTTGTGCTTCTGCAACAGCATGTAAAGCAAGTGTTGTTTTTCCAGAAGATTCTGGACCATATATTTCTATAATTCTTCCTCTAGGAATACCTCCTATTCCTAAAGCTATATCTAAATTTAATGCTCCTGTTGAAATTGCCTCGATTTCCATTGATTTGTAATCTCCCAATTTCATAACAGAACCTTTACCAAATTGTTTTTCTATTTGACTCATTGCAGCATCTAATGCTTTTCTTTTTTCTGAATTATCTCCCATTTTTTCCTCCCTACAAATATTCGTTCGTAAAACTTATGTTCTTATTATATCTTTAATTTTTCTTTTGTCAATACTTTTTTTAAAAAAATATTTTTTCTCCAATTATAGCTAACTGAAGTTTTTGGCTTTATATCAAACATATTTAAAACAAACATATTTTTGTATATTATTGTCTATACCATTTTTCTATATTATGATAAATATTAAATGAATTAGCTTTTATATTTCCAACTAACCCTTGATTATATATTACTATATCTGTATTTCTATACAATCCTATATATGGTGCATCTTCAAGATATATTTCATATAATCTATTGTATTTTTCATATAATACATTATCATCACTTGTATTTGATACAATTCCCATTATTTCGGAAATTTCTGGATTATAATAATTGGCTATATTTCCTTCTCCAAAAAAAGTATTTAAATTAGGTGAATATCCCAATTTTATACCTGTTAATATCATTTCATAATTTCTATTGTTTATAGCATCTGCATAACTATCTGCTGATAAATATTGGATAGCAACTGGTATACCAAAATTTCCAAGCTGTTCTTTTATATTTTCTGCAACTCTAACTCTAATTTCATTACTCGAATTTACAGTTAATGATATAGAAAGTTTATCTGTTTTACCAGAATCTTGTTTTATCCAAGAATTATTTGAACGTTCCCAACCACTAGAAGCTAAAAGATGATTTGCTTGTTCTGTATCTACACCAATATTAAGATCTTTAGTATAAAGCCAACATCCCATATCTAAGCTAAAATTAGAAGATACATATCCACTACCTAAACAAGAATTCACAATATTATTTTTATCTATAACTAAACTTATTGCTCTTCTA
The DNA here is from genome assembly GCA_949388605.1 of uncultured Clostridia bacterium. Lineage (GTDB taxonomy): Bacteria > Bacillota > Clostridia > TANB77 > CAG-508 > Scatovivens. The sequence goes on along the minus strand of CASKJV010000045.1, from coordinate 6,044 downwards.
ACTGCTGGATCTGATAATTTTTCACTAGCACTATTAAGTGATAAAAAATCATATTCTCTAGATTTATATTCGATTTTCTTATATCCTAAAGTACCAATATATTGTTCAATATTTGAACTTTTCACTGATAAGATATCAATTTCGCCATTTTTAAATGCTGAATATACTTCTCCAATTGATCCGTATAAATTTATATTTATTTCAGTAGGCATTATTTCTTTTTGAGAATTCCAATAGATACTATTTCTATCTAACTTTATTATATTACTACTTATTTCAGCAATCTTAAAAGGACCTGTTCCTATTGGAGTTTTAGAACTAGTTGCAAATTCCTCTCCTTCATAATAATTTTTACACATTATTGGAAATGTTAAATTATACTCAAAAAAAGCAACTGGTTGTGATAAATATATTTTTAATGTGTTACTATCTATAACCTCAAAATCAGATATATATCTTAAATTATCATTATAAATTGTGTTTCCTATGTTTCTTATAATATCCATAGTAAATTTTACATCTTCAGAAGTAAAGTTTGTGTTATCTTGCCACAAAACTCCTTTTCTTAATTTTATAACATAAGTTAAATCGTCTGATTTTGCTATTTCTTCTGCTAAACAATATTCCATTTTATAATTTTCATTCAAAGTTATTAATGGTTCATAAATTATTTTTGAAATTTCTTGAACATTTCTATTATTACTAAGTATTGGATTTATTGTATCAAATTCTGCTATAGCAAGCCTTAAATCAGTTTGAATATTACTTGCTGTTGATGTTTGATCTAATGAATAATCCGTATTTTTAGATCTATTTTTTACTATAAAAAACATTGTTCCAATTATTAAAATTACAACAACTACAGAAAATATATATTTAAATACATTGTTATTACTCATATTTTTTACCTTTCATAAAATTACCTTTCTACAGATAATAATATATATTATTTTTTTTACATTTTCAATACTAATAAGAACAAAATCCAAATTTCTTATTAGAAAAAAGAGATACTTTTAACACTTTTAAACATTTTAAATGTATTTAAGTTTTTCGTTGTTTCTCTGCATAACTTATCTATATACTATTACCATTTCTAAAGTTAAGAATTTCACCGAAAAACTTCTATAATAAGATATCCAGAAAACTTTCTTATTAGAATAAAAGTGGACGATATGATAATTACAAAATACAAAAATTTACTAAATCGTCCATGTATTTGTTCGAAGCGCCGATTTTGTTCTACAAAATCGTGGTCAAAAATTAGCGAAGCTTTTATTTAGTAGGAAGTGCTGAGCACTTTCCTACTAAATAAAAAAGAAGCATTTTATTATAAATGCTTCCCTTTATCTATAAAAATCTATATAAAATTATTTACGTGACTCAATAATTAATTTTATTCCAGTTCTGTCTTCACCTTCAACTTGAACTTCAGCAAATGCTGGTATACATATCAAGTCTACTCCTGCTGGTGCAACAAAACCTCTTGCTATTGCAACTGCTTTTATTGCTTGATTTAAAGCTCCTGCTCCTATTGCTTGCATCTCTGCTCTTGTAGATTCTTTTACTAACCCTGCTATTGCTCCTGCAACTGAATTTGGGTTTGATTTTGATGAAATTTTTAAAACTTCCATTTTTTCTTCCTCCTATTATTTTTTTATTTATCTTGTGTTTTTGAACAAATTTATTTTACCTCTTAAACCTCTTTTCGTCCAGTGAATTCCATCTTTCAAATGCAACAGCCTCTAGTATTTTTCGACATTTTAACTTAATTATTTTATCGTTTTTTTTTACTATTTATCAAATGTCATAAAACATTATCAAAAATTCAATAACTTTTTTCAATAAATAATAAGTTCACAATATATATTTAATGTCAGGACAAAAATGAACAATATACAAAACACGTTGCATAAATATCTTGCAACGTGTTTTATAATTATTATACATTTTTTATAATTTAAAAAAATTTAATTTTTATTTAAATACTATTTATTATATCTATCAATTTTCTTTACTTTATTTGTATTATCATCAATTTCAAAAATAAAGCTATTAAACATTCCTTTTCCTTCTGCTACCCTATACTTTTCAGGTAATGATGTAACAAATCGTTTTATTGAAGCATCTACATCCATTCCTATTACAGATTTTTTTGGACCAGTCATACCAATATCTGTAACATATGCTGTTCCATTTTCTAGAATTTTTTCATCTGCTGTTTGAACATGAGTATGTGTACCAAAAATAATAGTTGCTTCACCATCTAAATAATATCCTAAAGCAATCTTTTCTGCTGTTGCTTCTGCATGAAAATCAATTACTATTATATCTACTGCATGTTTAATTTCATCTATTATGTCCTTGGCTGTAATAAAAGGATTTTCTGAAAGTACTGACATTGTTGTTCTTCCAATCAAATTTATTACTGCAATAGTTTTATCTTTGCATTCATATATTTCATATCCTCTACCAGGATTATTTAAAGGATAATTAGCTGGTCTTATAATATGTTTATCATCTATAAAATTAAATATTTCTTTCTTTCCCCAAGTATGATTTCCCATTGTTACTACATCAACATTTAATGCTAATATTTCTTTATACATTTTTTCTGTAAGTCCCATTCCATCTGCTGCATTTTCTGCATTTACAATTACAAAATCTATATTTTTATCCTTTATAATAAATGGTAGTACATCTTTCAATTTTTGAAGTCCTGTTTTACCAACAATATCTCCAACTGCCAAAATTTTCATATCCTTCTCCAATCTAACAAAAAAATTCTTCATATATTTTAACATAATACTATAATTTTATCAATTATTTTATATTTATATAATTTTTACATCTGTAAACTTATACTAATTCTATATCATCACCTTTATCAAGAATCTGGTTATATCTACATTTGGATAAATACTTTTGTATTAATTCATAAACTAAATGAGCAATCCATACACCTACAATTCCTAAAGGAGTATATGATAACACAATTGCTATTATTATTTTCCAAATAGAACTTGTACAGTTTCTTTGAGCTAAAAATTTAAACTCTCTAATTCCCCTTAATATAGAAAAATAATATGTTCCACTCATAATTACATATGTTTCTATAATAAGCAATGGTAATATTTTAAAGAATATAATTTGCAATTCTCTTTCTTTTAATGAAATATTCATAACAATAATCGCAATTATAAATGACACAATTGGAAATATAATTGAAGATATATTAATTAATTTTTTAGCTACTACTTTTACTTTATTCATATATTTTTTATTCCTATTACCAGAAGCAATTCCAATACTAATTGTTATTCCATCTCCAAAACCTTGAACAAATGATTCATATATATTTGCTATTTGAATTAATATAACATGTACAGCATATTCTAAATTTCCCATTCTAGCTACAATTAGATTAAAGATAAAATTATCTACTTTTGATGCAATTCTTTCTATAAAATTCCATTTAAACAGTTTAAATATATCCATAAAATAAGATTTTACAAATTTGTATTTTACTGTATTTCTTGATTTTATTAATAAATATATTGAAAGTATTGTATCTATAATTACAGTAGCAACAGCCACTCCTTTAATTCCATATCCATATTTTACAGCAATTAAATCTAATATCAAATTTACGATTACAGCAAATATTCTTAACCACATTATATTTCCTTGATTACCAATTGTTCTTTGATGACCAGATAAAACAGTAACAATTGAGCTTTGAATAAATCCAATTAATCGTATACTTAAATATGTAATACTAATTTTCTCTACTTCAAATAAAATCGGAAATACTGGTTGTACAATATATATTACTATTATTGTTATTATTGAAATTAGTATAGTCATAATAATTGAATTACCAGTTGTTAATTTTACTTTATCATAACTTTTTTCTCCAATAGCTTTTGATATTAAAGTATTGTTTGATACATTAATAGTTTGTATACTCATTTGCATTATATTTATTATTACACTCATCGCTCCAAGTGCTGCTAATTCTGTTATTCCTAAAGTTGATATTACTAAAGTATCAACTAATGTCATAAGAATATTTATTAAACTTTCAAAAGCAATTGGTAATGATATTTTTAATTGTTTTTTTACATTTATTTCATCATTCATTACAATAATTCCCTTAATATATTTAATTTCCAAAAGTAATAATAACACAAAAAAAATATATTATCAATAGAACAAAAGTGGACGATATATAATCTTAAAGGATAACAATCTACTGAATTGTCCACGTCTTTGTTCTCGTGCCAAATTTTACATAGTAATCTTAAAGGATAACAATCTAATAAATAAAAAAGCTACTTTATATAAAGTAGCTTTTTAACTATATTTTTAAATTAAAATTATAAACGACCTGAATCATAATCTTTTAAAATTACATCATGTGCTCCGCCTTCTTTTATACTTACATTTGAAACCATAGTAAGTCTTGCTTTTTGATGAAATTCTTCAATTGTTATTGAACCACAATTACACATTGTCGATTTTATTTTACTTACAGTAATTAATACATTATCTTTTAATGGTCCCGCATATGGAATTAAAGAATCAACTCCCTCTTCAAAAGTTAATTTACTTTTTGCTTCTCCACCTAAATCATATCTTTGCCAATTTCTTGCTCTATTTGAACCTTCACCCCAATATTCTTTCATAAAAGTTCCATTTCTCTTTACTTTTCTTGAAGGACTTTCATCAAATCTAGCAAAATATCTTCCCATCATTACAAAATCAGCTCCCATAGCTAAAGATAAAGTAATATGATGATCATGTACAATTCCACCATCAGAACAAATTGGTATATAAATACCAGTTCTTTCAAAATATTCATTACGAGCTTCTACTACATCCATTAGAGAGCTTGCTTGTCCTCTACCAATTCCTTTTGTTTCACGAGTTATACAAATTGAGCCTCCGCCTACACCAACTTTAATAAAATCAGCACCAGCATCTGCTAAATAATAGAATCCATTTTTATCTACAACATTTCCTGCTCCAATTTTTACTGAATCTCCATAATTTTCTCTTACCCAATCAATAGTATTTTTTTGCCATACTGAGTATCCATCAGAAGAATCCATACAAAGCATATCAACACCAGCTTCAACAAGTGCTGGAATTCTTTCTTTATAATCTCTTGTATTAATACCAGCACCTACTATAAATCTTTTATTTTCATCTAATAAAGAATTAGGATTTTCTTTATCTGATTCATAATCTTTTCTAAAAACTAAAGTATCTAAATTATTATTTTCATCTACTATAGGTAGACAACTAATTTTGTGCTCCCATATTAAATCATTAGCTTCATGTAAAGAAATTCCTTTTTTAGCATATACAAGTTTTTCTTCTGGAACCATATATCTACTTACTGTTTCATCTAAAGATACTCTTGAAATTCTAAAATCTTTATCAGTAAGTAGTCCTAAAAATTTTCCATTGGCTGAACCATCTTCTGTAACCATAACAGTTGAATGTCCTGTTTCTTCAATTAAACTTAAAACTTCTGCAATTGTACTATCTGGTTTTACATTTGAGTCACTTATTATAAATCCTGCTTTATATTTTTTTACATTTTTTACCATTTGTGCTTGTGCTTCTATTGTTTGTGCTCCATAAATAAATGAGCATCCACCTTCTCTTGCTAGTGCAATAGCCATTTTTTCGCCAGATACTGATTGCATTATAGCAGAAACCATTGGTATATTAGCACTATATTTAGGTTCTTCTCCTCTTTTATATTTTACAAGTGGTGTTTTTAAGCTTACATTATTTGGTATACATCTTTCATCTGTTAAATTGGGTAACAATAGAAATTCGTTAAATGTTCTTGATATATCTTTTAGTATTTCAGCCATTTCAAATTTTCCTCCTTTTATTTATTATTATAAATTATATTATAACTATAATTTGCACAGAAATCAAACGTTTTGCATAATATTATTTTTTATGTTATTGTAGGTTAGTCAATCATATGTCACACTTTTTTGAAATTTATATACTTTGAGCGC
>CASKJV010000044.1 GCA_949388605.1 uncultured Clostridia bacterium | reverse complement strand
ATAATATAATTTGTTAATAATCTATAAATAAGAGATTATAAGAATAATATGTTTGCAAATAATACAATATAAAAATGAAAAAATGTAAGCGTATCGAAAGTAAATTGAATATACAAATTCTTAATTTATAAAATGAGGGATGTTCACGTTGCCTTTGATATATGGGCAAGAAGTGAAAGAGGCGCATTTTATAAATTTAGAATTTGTATGAAATTTAGCTTGAGCGAGCACATTTTTGAATTTTTCATATTGTATTATTGCAAGAATAATATTAATAAATTTATTAAATTATCCCTACAAATTACAATTTAATAGTATAAAATTTTCTCTCATACTTGAAAATTCATCTAAAATATTTGAAAAAAAATCTGTAATAATATATAATGAGCATATTATAAAATAAGGATTGATAAAATGAAATTATTAATAACTGAAAAGCCTTCAGTAGCAATGGAATTTGCTAAAGCTTTGAAATTAAATACAAATAGAAAAAATGGTTATATAGAAGATAAAGAATGGATAATAACTTGGTGTGTAGGACATTTAGTAACAATGAGCTATCCAGAAGTATATGATGAAAATTTAAAGTTTTGGAGACTAGACACACTTCCTTTTATTCCTAAAGAATGGAAATATGAAATAATTCCAGCTGTTCAAAATCAATTTAATATTATACAAAAATTAATGCAAAGAGACGACATTGAAGAAATATATAATGCAGGCGACTCTGGAAGAGAAGGAGAATACATACAAAGATTAGTATTCATGATGGCAAAACCTAATCCTAATGCCAAAATGAAAAGAGTATGGATAGATTCTCAAACAGAAGAAGAAATACAAAGAGGAATAAGCGAAGCAAAAGATTTGTCTGAATATGATAGTTTGTCTGATTCAGCATATTTAAGAGCAAAAGAAGATTATTTAATAGGAATCAATTTTTCAAGATTATTATCTATTATTTTTGGAAGAAGAATTGCTAAAGATTTAGATGAAGATAAAGTTTCAATTTCTGTTGGTAGAGTTATGACATGCGTTCTTGGAATGGTTGTTTCAAGAGAAAGGGAAATAAGAAATTTTGTAAAAACAAAATATTATAAAGTAATTGGAAATTTTGGAAATGATGATTCATCATTTAAGGCAGAATGGAAAGTAACAGAAAAATCAAAACTATATAATAGTATACTTTTATATAATGATAATGGCTTTAAAAAAGAAGATGATGCTAAAAAATTTATAATAAGTTTAGAAAACAAGAAAGCAATTGTTTCAGAAATAAAGAAAACCAAACAAAAAGAAAATGCACCATTATTATTTAATTTAGCGGAAATCCAAAATGAATGTACAAAAGTATTTAAAATAAAACCAGATGAAACATTAGAAATAATTCAAGAGTTATATGAAAAAAAATTAGTTACATATCCCAGAACTGATGCTAGAGTCCTATCTACAGCAATAGCAAAGGAAATTGGAAAAAATTTAAATGGTTTATTTAAAAACTTTAAAGATGAAGAAATAAATGGCTATATAAAAAAAATGATAGATGAGAAATTTAGTACAAACTTAGTAAAAACAAAATATGTCAATGACAGTAAAATTACTGACCACTATGCAATTATTCCAACTGGTCAAGGATTTGAGAATTATGATAAGCTTACAGATTTAAAAAAGGATGTTTATAAACTAATTGTCAAAAGATTTATTGCAATTTTCTATCCACCAGCAGAATATAACAAAGTTAATGTAACTGTAGATGTCGAGGGAGAACAATTTAGTAGTAGTGGGAAAGTATGTATAAAACAAGGATTTTTAGAAGTACTAAAAAATAGATTAAAAAATGATTCAGATAATGAAAATTTGAATATTTTATCTAACTTAAAAAAAGGGCAAGAGATAAAAGTATTAAATTACGAAACTAAAGATTCGGAAACTTCACCTCCTTCTAGGTATAATTCAGGTGGAATGGTTCTTGCAATGGAGAATGCTGGAAAATTAATTGAAGACGAAGAATTAAGAGAACAAATAAAAGGAGCAGGAATTGGTACATCAGCCACTAGAGGTGAAATAATAAAAAAACTAGAAAGAATAAAATATATAGAAATTAATTCTAAAACACAGATAATAACTCCAACTTTAAAAGGTGAAAAAATATATGATGTAGTGTTCAATTCAATTCCTGATATGTTAAATCCTAATTTAACTGCAAGTTGGGAAAAAGGTCTAGATATGGTTGCCAAAAAAGAAATTGAACCCAAGATTTTTATGGATAAATTAGAAAAATATATTAATTCTAAAGTAGATAAATTGGTATTACGTTAGAACTTTTTATGTAAAATTCTCATAATATGTAACATAAAATTATGAGGAGGTATGTAAAATGTATAATTACATAATTAATGGTGGAAAAAAATTGCATGGTGAAGTTGATATTTCAGGATCTAAAAATGCAACATTGCCAATTTTAGCAGCCACTATTATAAGTGGAAAAACTACTAAACTATACAATGTACCAAATATTGAAGATGTAAAAACTACACTGAAAATTTTAGAGAGCCTTGGTTGCAAAATAAAGAAGGATAAAAATAAAATTATTATTAATTCAAAAGATGCTTCTAAAACTACAATTCCAGATGAATTAATGAGAAAATTAAGATCTTCAGTAATAATAGCAGGAGCAATTATTACAAGATTTAAAGAAGTTAAGTTCTCTTATCCACGGAGGATGTGATATTGGTAGTAGACCAATTGACTTACATCTAGAAAATTTGAAAAAAATAGGTGTAAAAATAAACGAAAATAGTAGCTATATTGAATGCAAATGTGATAAAATAATTACGAAAAATATACAATTAGATTTTCCGAGTGTAGGTGCAACAGAAAATATAATATTAGCATCAGTATTAGGAAACCATGAAATAACAATAAATAATAGTGCAATGGAACCAGAAATTATAGATTTGGCAAACTTTTTAAATAGAGCAGGTGCAAAAATTTATGGTGCTGGAACTAATACTATAAAAATAAAAGGTGTAGAAAAATTAAAAGAAGTATCTTACAAAATAATGCCAGATAGAATAGAAGCTGGAACATTTCTAGTTGCAGGTGCTATTACAGGAGGTAGTGTAAAAATAAATAAAGTTATACCAGATCACATAGCACCAGTTATAGCCAAACTTAGAGAGTGTGGATGTGAGATAATAACAGATAAAAATTCTATATATCTATCTGCTGGAAAAAGATTAAAAGCTATAGATATAAAAACTACACCATACCCAGGATTTCCAACAGATTTACAACCAATTGTTTCTACATTACTTACTGTTTGCAAAGGAACATCAATTATAACAGAAAACATTTTTGAAAATAGATATAAATTCATTCAAGAAATAAAAAGAATGGGAGCAAAAGCCACAATAGAAGGAAAAACATTAATAATAAAAGGTGTTAGAAAACTTCATCCAGCAGAATTGGAAAGTACAGATTTAAGAGGTGGAGCGTCATTAGTATTAGCAGGTCTTTCGGCTAAAGGAAAAACAAAAGTAAAAAAATTAGAATATTTACTTAGAGGATATGAAGACTTTGATAAAAAATTAATGTTATTAGGAGCAGATATTATTAGAGAAGAAGGTGATTAAATTTGGAAGATGATGAAATTATTATTGGAATAAATCCTAAAAAAAATTCTAATAAAACTAATAAGAAAAAGACAAAAACTAAAAGAAAAAATAAGTCAAAAACAAATATTCAAGAAAACTCGAAATCTTCTAAACTTAAGAAAAAACGTACCAATACTACAATAGCCCAAAAAAATTCTCAAAGAATAATTAAAATAATTACTATATTAATACTTATAATTATTTTTGTAATATTTTTGTTAAGTACTAGTTTATTTAATATAAAGACAATTAATGTATTTGGAAATAATAAAATATCTGATAACAAAATAATAAGTTTATCATCTTTAGAATTATATACAAATATTTTTCGATTTAAGAAAAGTAAAATTGTAGAAAGTATAAAACAAAATGCATATATTGAAAGCGTAAAGATAACTAGAAAATATCCTAATACAGTTAATATAGATGTTGTTGAAAGAGAAGTTAGATATATGTTACAATTTGCAGATAGCTATGTTTATATAAATAATCAAGGCTACATGTTAGATATATCAAATGAAAAATTGGAAGTTCCAATTTTAGTAGGATTTACAACAGATTTAAGTAATATTAAAGCAGGAAATAGAATTAATATTGATGACTTAGAGAAAATGAATACTGTAATTAAAATTTATGAAGTTGCTAAAAGTAACGAATTAAATGAGTTAATAACCAAAATTGACATATCAAATTCGAAAAATTATACTATTGAGATTGAAAGTGAAGGTAAAATAATTTATTTAGGTGAATGTATAGATTATTCAGATTTGAAAAACAGAATGATATATTTAAAATCAATATTGGAAGCTTGCAAAGGAAAAAATGGAGAAATATTTTTAAATGTAGATTTAAATTCAGAAAAAATTTATTTTAGAGAAAAAATATAATAGAAAGGGGAACAATATGAAGCATTTAGAAAATAAACTAAAAATAGGTTTGATTCTAGGAACGATGTGCGCTTTTCTTACAGCAGGAATTGTAATACAAGTTAAAACTGTAAAAAGTAGTGTTACAACAGTTGGAAAAACTCAAACAGAAAATGAGTTAAGAGATAGTGTTTTGAGATGGAAAGAAAAGTATAATAATGCATATGAAAAATTGGAAAAAAAAGAAACTGAACTTGAACAATTAAGAAAAGATGTATCAAATTCAAACGAATCAGGAAAAGGATTAAGTAATAAATTAGAAAAATATAATTTATTGTTAGGAAGAAACGATCTTATAGGTAAAGGTGTAATTATAACTTTAAAAGATGGAGAAAGTAGAGGGATAGCAACTGATGTTATAGTTCATGCAGAAGATATATTAGAAGTAATAAATTCACTAAAGAATGCAGGAGCAGAAGCTATTTCAGTAAATAATCAAAGAATTATAAGCAGAACAGCAATTTCATGTGTTGGAAATGTAATTACTATAAATGGTGAAAAAGTCGGACCTCCATTTGTTATAAAAGCAATAGGATTACCTTCACAACTTTTTGGTGGAATTACAATGACAGGACATTATATATCTAAACTTGAAGAAGCAGGAGTTCAAGTTAAGGTGGATCAAGTTGATAAAGATACAATTGTTATACCTAAATATGAAGGAATTTATAAACTTGAATATGCTTCAAATATTGAATAGGGGTGAAAATGTTGAATAAAAATATAACAATGATTATTTCAATTGGTTGTGTTTCATTAATTTTAACTATGCTTATGTTCACACAATTTAAAACTGTTGATGAAACTGATATTGTGGCAATTGAAACTATGAGAGAAACAGAATTAAGAGCAGAACTTGCAAATTGGAAAGAAAAGTATGAAGAAATAGATTTAGAATTACAGGAAAGAGAAAAAAGAATTGCTGATTACAAAGAAGAATTAAGTAATGATGCAGATTCCTCAATATTACTTTCAAACGAAGTAAAAGAGGCTGAAACATATTTAGGATATACAGATGTTCAAGGAGAAGGGATAGTTATTACTCTTTCAGATAAAGATATATATGAAATAGAATATTGGGAGTTACTTGAATTAGTTAATGAACTAAATGCAGCAGGTGCAGAGGCAATATCAATAAATGGAGAAAGAATTGTTTCAACTTCAGATATTACATTAGTCAATAATAGCATTATTTTAGTGAATTTAGCAAAAATTTCAGGACCATATGAAGTAAAAGCTATTGGAGATAGAAAGTATTTAGAGAGCTCTTTAACTATAAAAAATGGTTATATAGATAGAGTACGAGCTAATGGAAAAGGAATAGAGTATACTTTAGAAGATAAAATTGTTATAACAGGATATGATGGAGAATTAAATTTAAAGTATTCTCAAGAATATAAAGAACAGGAGGAAAATTAATATGATATATATTTCTATAATTATTGGTTGTATAATAGGAGCTTGTATTGGGGTTGCTTCTCCAGTAATTTCATATACATATTCAAGTTATTTATCAATAGCTATTATTGCTGCACTTGATACTGTATTTGGAGGAATTGCTTCTGTTGTAAATGGAAAATTTGATTTAAAAATATTTTTATCAGGCTTTTTTGGAAATTCAATTTTATCAATAGCATTAACCTATTTAGGTGAAAAGTTAAATGTTGATATTTATTTGGCAGCAATATTTGTATTTGTTTGGAGAATGTTTAACAATTTAGGAATTATAAGAAGATACTATATAGAAAAATGGATTAACAAAATAGAACAAAATAAAAAAGAAAATCACTCAAAGAAAGTTGCAAATGATGAAAATGCTAAATGTATAGAAAATTAAATTTATTAAATTAATTTGATTTAAAATTTCAAATCGTATAAAAATATAGTTATTGCACCCAAGTATTGGAAAAATCTAATACTTAGAGGTGCAATTTTTATTCTATAGTAGAGATGTTTTTGATAATTACTTATATATAAGACTTTTTCAAAATTGAACTATTTGCTAATACTAAATAGTATATTTATGTATTGAATTTATGTTGAAAATGTTATATAGTTTATTTTATGTTGAAAAAAGGAACAATAACAAAAATATTACATTTTAATTACAGAAATATGTCATTTTTGCTTGACTTTTTGTTTAAAATGTAATATTCTTATCGCATAGAATTTTTAATATAATCAGATACCCTTAAGATGTATCTGATGCGAAATGAAATGTACAAAATAGATTTTCTAAAGATACTTATAATCTTAAGAAATAAAGGTTTAGACAAATATAAAATTTTAATGGAGGCGTTAACTTTGGCAATAGGGGATATAATTGTTGGTATTGATATTGGAACCTCTAAAGTTAGTACATTTGTTGGAGAAGTTAATAATTTTAATCAAATTGAAATTATTTGTAGTACAAGTAGTAAGTGTAAAGCTGTTCAAAAGGGAAAAATTGTTGATGAAGAAGAGTTAAGCAACTCAATTTCTAGAACAATTGCAGAAGTAGAAGATATTGCGAATATACAAGTTAACTCTGCTTATACTACTATACCAGGAAAATATATAACAATAGTGCAAAACAGTATCGTAAAAGATGCAAAAGATAAACTTGCTGGAATATCAATAAAAGATGTTGCTTCAGCAATAATTCAAGTTAGAGATATCGAAATTCCAGAAGATAAAGTATTAATAGATATAGTACCTGATAAATTTATCCTAGAAGATGGTAAAGTTGTAGATGATCCAGTCGGAAAATTTAGCAATAATTTTACTCTTACAGCTCAAATTATATTAGCAGAAAAAGAATATATCAGGCAATTAACATCAGTATTTAAAAAATCTGGTATTGAAATAGATGGTGTTGTACCAACTTCATTGGCGGAACGAAATTTAGTATTAGATACAAATGAATTATCAGATAATGTTATGATTTTAGATATAGGGGCTGGAAACACTGAAATAGGAGTTTTTAATGGCTCAACTTTTGTTTATACTAATACAATTGCATTAGGTGGAGATAATATCACTAGTGATATAGCATATGTATTAAATATTTCTAGAGAAGAAGCAGATAAATTAAAAAGACAATATGGTTTAGCTCTTAGATCTTTTATAGATAATGATAACAATATAGTTTTAAATACATGTAAAAATATTGATTCCAAAAATATGACAATAAAAAGTTCAGACTTAATAGAAATAATAGAAGCCAGAATTGAGGAAATTTTTACATTAATAAATAAAGATATCACTGCTCATGGAATAAAAAATAATATAAACAATGTTATCTTAACAGGAGAAGGCATTATAAATATAAATAAAAGTGATATGGCAGGAAAAATAATTTTAAATATACCAGTAAAAATTTCTACTGGAAGATTAGTAAGTACAGTAAAATCAACTTATAGAGTAAGTTATGCTTTAGTAAGATATATTGCAGCAAGACCTTATGCAAAAACTGTTTCTAGCAGTATTTCTGTAAAAACAGAAAAAAATATGTTAAAAACAGTTTTGGGAAAAGTACGAGACTTTTTCTATTCATAAAAATAAAATCTACAAAATAATGTAATAACAAATAAATTTATTAAAATAATATAGTAGAGCAAATTCTATTATTTATTCTTTAAGTTTTTAATTTTTAATATATATATAGTTTTAAAGGAGGAAAAAAACCTTATGATTATGGATGATAATGACTTAAATTACATGATGGATGGAACAGCAACAATTAAAGTTATAGGTGTTGGAGGTGCTGGAAATAATGCAGTAAATAGAATGATTGAAGCAGGAATTAGAAATGTAGAATTTATTGCAGTTAATACAGATAGACAAACATTAAATGAATCAAAAGCCAATTCAAAAATTCAAATTGGTGAAAAGCTAACCAGAGGTTTAGGTGCAGGTGCAAATCCTGATATTGGATCTCAAGCAGCAGAAGAGTCAAAAGCAGAAATAGCAGAAGTATTAAAAGGAGCAGATATGGTATTTGTTACAGCTGGAATGGGTGGTGGAACAGGTACAGGAGCAGCTCCAATAGTAGCAGCTACAGCAAAAGAAATGGGAATATTAACAATTGGTGTTGTTACAAAACCATTTACCTTTGAAGGTAAGAAAAGACTTTCACAAGCAGAACGTGGTGTTGCTAGCTTAAAAGGTAAAGTTGATACTTTAGTTGTTATTCCAAATGATAAGTTATTACAAGTTATAGATAGAAAAACATCAATGATAGAAGCATTTAGAATGGCAGATGATGTATTAAGACAAGGTGTTCAAGGTATATCAGACTTAATTTCAGTTCCTGGTGTTATAAACTTAGATTTTGCAGATGTTAGAACTATTATGTTAAATCAAGGTATGGCTCATATGGGTATCGGTTCTGCTAGTGGTGAAAATAGAGCAGAAGATGCAGCTAAACAAGCAATTCAAAGTCCATTACTTGAAACATCAATTGAAGGAGCAAGAGGAATTATTATTAATATTACAGGTGGAAGCGATATGGGATTACATGAAGCTAACACTGCTGCTGAATTAGTACAAAGAAGTGCAGATCCAGAAGCAAATATAATTTTTGGTACAGTTATAGATGATTCTATGGGAGATGAACTTCAAATTACTGTTATTGCTACTGGATTTGAAAAAGAAGATGAAAGAAGAAATAATTCTCAATATGAGAATATTGTTGCAGATGCTTGGAGAAAGAGAAATGCTGGAACTAATATTTCTTCAAATACAAATACTCAAACTGATACAAATGGAGACTTAGATATTCCTACATTTTTAAGAAAAAATAAAGGATTAGGAAATAAATAATTAATATAATAAATTTTAAAGAAAATTAAAAGAAATAATCTTATTTTGTAGATTATTTCTTTTTTTCTTCCCTACAAAATGACAGTATTTTTAAAACGGAAATATTAAAATATATACATAAACTAATACTAGTATTATTAAAAAGAAAGGTAATTAAATGACTATATATTTAGATATAGTACTTTTTGAAAATATTTTTTTAAACTTCATAATTATTTTATCTACTGCAATAATTGGTAAAACTCAAATAAAAGTTATAAGAATATTTATAGCAAGTTTAATTGGGGGATTATTTGCTATTTGCAATTATATTATTAATTTAGATTGGATTTTGGGAATGATATTAAAATTATTAATATCATTAATAATGATAAAAATATCATTTTTTAATTGTAATTTAAAAAAATTAATTAAGCAATTAATGTTTTTTTATCTAGTTTCATTTACTTTTGGTGGAATTGCATTTATGTTACTATTTTTTATTAATCCTCAAAATATAATTATAAAAAGTAATCATCTAGTTGGAAGTTATCCTTTAAAAGTAGCAATAATTTCCGGAATAATAGGTTTTTTAATATTTTTTATAATTTCTAAAATGATAAGAAATAATTTTAGTAAAAAATCATTATTATGTGATATTGAGATTTTTAACAATGGAAACATAAAAAAAATAAAAACGATGATAGATACAGGGAATTTGCTAAAAGAACCCATTAGTAAAACAGATGTTGTAATAGTAGAAAAAGAAAGTTTAAAAAATATTATATCTAAAGATATATTGGATAACCTTCAAGCTATTTTGCAAGGTGAATGGTTAGAATCAGAGAATTTACATTCATACAAATTAAAATTAATACCATTTTCTTCTTTAGGTAATGATAATGGTTTATTAATAGGCTTTAAACCAGATTATATAAAAATATATTCAGAGGAGGAATGTGTTAGAAATGATGTTTTAATAGGAATATATGATGGTAAATTAACAAAAAATAATTTGTATACAAGTCTAATAGGAATAGATATCTTATCTAAAAAGTAGTATTCTTTGAGACTTTGTAAAATTATAAATTCAAATTGTAAGGTAAAATAGAAAACTTTGTGAAATGTTTGTTTAATGTATTATAAAGTTTATCAAAGATTTTATATAATAAGAAAACTAAAAATTCTACTATTATATAAAAAGTTTACAAAGTAAATAAGTACTTAGTGATATCTTCTGAGATGTTATAACTTTAAAATTTTTTCACTATTTAAAATTTTAGGTACAATTAATTTTATACATTAGTAATGAGAAATCATGTATTAAGTTAAAACTATTTGTGCAATTATAGGAGGAAAAAAATGAATTTACTTAAAAGATTTAGGAATAAAATTGTAAAAATCCTAGGAAAATACTTTTATAGAGATAATATGGAAAAATTTCCAGTTTTTTATATAAGAGGAAGTCAAACTCTACCTCCACCACTAGATATTGTTGAAGAAGAAAAATTATTGCAAAAATTAATGTTAGAAGATAAAGAAGCAAAACAAATTTTAATAGAAAGAAACTTAAGATTAGTTGTATATATAGCTAAAAAGTTTGAGAATACGGGAATAGATTTTGAAGATTTAATTTCTATAGGTACTATAGGATTAATGAAAGCAATTAATACTTTTAATGTAGATAAAAATATAAAATTAGCAACTTATGCATCAAGATGCATAGAAAATGAAATTTTAATGCAATTAAGAAGAAATACAAAAATTAAAAATGAAATATCTATAGATGAGCCATTAAATAAAGATGGAGATGGTAATGAATTACTATTATCAGATATTTTAGGAACAGATAATGATATTACTTCAAAATCTTTAGAAGATGAGGTTGATAAAGCATTATTAAAAGTAGCAATAAGTAAGTTAGACAAAAGAGAAAAATATATTATGCAATTAAGATTTGGAATTGATGGAAATGAAAAAGAGAAAACTCAAAAAGAAGTTGCAGATATGCTAGGAATATCTCAAAGTTATATCTCACGTTTGGAAAAGAAAATTATGAAAAAAATGAAAAAAGAAATAATGAGTAAAACAGGATAAAAGATAAAATTTCATATAAAGCTTTATTTAGTAGAAATGCTCAATAAACTTTTTTACTAAATAAAAATAGATAAGTAAAGGATCGATTTATATCGATCTTTTATTACATTTATGTTAAATAAGTTGTAAATCGAAATAATTAGAGTTAAAATTAAAATACTAAATATTATATAATAGGAAAATAAGACAAATTTTGTATAAAGTTTTTATAGTATTTCAAAAACTGTTTGTGGAGGGAATTATTGTGAATTCAAATGATGAAAATGTAAAAAAAAGAAAAACATTACAAGAAGAGAAAAAATTAAAAAAAGAAAGAAGTAAAATATTAAAAAAAGAAGATAATTTTGAAGATGATATGATATTACCTGGAATGGAAGATGATTTTGAAGAAATATTACCCGAAACTGAAGATGATGTGTTTGAAGACTTATTGCCAGGTTTGGTGGATGAAATCGAAGAAGACGAAGACTTATTACCAGGATTAGAAGATGAAGACGAATTCGAGGAAGTTGAAGAAATAGAAGAATATGACGATGTAGATGAAATAGAAGAAGACGAAGATTTATTACCAGGATTAGAAGATGAAGACGAATTCGAAGAAATTGAAGAAGTAGAAGAATATGACGATGTAGATGAAATAGAAGAAGACGAAGATTTATTACCAGGATTAGAAGAAGAAGACGAATTCGAGGAAATCGAAGAAGTAGAAGAGTATGACGATGTAGATGAAATAGAAGAAGACGAAGACTTATTACCAGGATTAGAAGATGAAGACGAATTCGAGGAAG
>CASKJV010000043.1 GCA_949388605.1 uncultured Clostridia bacterium | reverse complement strand
CATTTTTAAATTTTTCATATTGTATTATTGTAAGAGTAATATTAATAAATCTATTAAATTAACCCTACAAATTACAATTTAATTTTGAAATTTATAAAATGTTTCAAGACTTTTAAAAACTTGAAATTACTGGAATAGTATGGTATAATTTCAGATAAATACTCGTAGATATACGAGATACAATAAATATAAAAATAGTAATTCTCTAAAACAAATGTTAGGAGGAATGTAAAATGTTAAAGTATGTAGCATTAATGAAAGTCGACCGCCCCGCACTGTGGTCTAAGTGGCATACTGGTTCAACTGCACAGTATTATAAAAGTGAAATTGAAACAGACAAAGAAAAAGTAGAAAAATGGCTGAAAGAGGAATTAGAAAAGTATCCAAATGCTAGAGTTAATGAGAATATATCAGACAGGGAGTATCTCATTTGGAACACTATTATTGCATTTGATGAAAATGAAAGTGAAAATGTTGAAGCATTCATCAAAAATTTATTTTAAGTAATTTTATTATTAAAAAGCAGATAATAATTATTAAGATTATTATCTGCTTTTTTCTATTGCTCAGCAATTCCTATTAAAGCTTAGTCCAATTTTTATACAGAAAGAACTGTATGTTGTATTAATTTAACATACAGTTCCCTCTGCTTAATTATTTTTCCGATATTTCGTTGCGCACATGCCGATGCATGATTTATAGCACTTATCAAGCATAATTTTTACGCAAACGTTTCTCGAATCTTCCCACTCGACCCTGCTATCATTTATTGCTAAATCTTCAATTACAATATGATCAGCAGTGATCAAGGATTCAGGATCTTTGTTAGCCATCATGGCAACAATGTGATCTTTCATCATTTCTACAGTGTTAAATTCCTTGGCTTCTGCCATGGAGTCTGCAAGAGATCCCTTTTGTGGTCTAAAAATAATCATAATTTAACCTCCATAAATATATCTGGAGGCAATGCACAGCAAGTTCCAGAAAAAATTATTATTTTTTTTGGAACTTGCTGTGCAAAGTATAATAGATTAAATTTATTATAACATACATATTTTTTTAAAACAAGTTTAACATGATATTGATAAGAAATAGAATAAATGCAAAATTAATTTAATGTTTATTTGCATTTTTATATTATAATTTACTTATATAGTGTTTTAGAAGATATAGTAAATGAAAATATATTAAGTATTATTTCCTATTTATTAAATATGAAAAACTTTTTTTATTTTTTCAATTTTTCTATTAATATATTTTAGTTTTATATTAGCTAATAATCCATTACTTTTGATAATTTTTTCTTTCTGATTTAATAATTTAATTACTTCATCATGTTTTTCTGGAGAAATAGAATGTAAAATATTTGCTTTAGCAATATTTTCTTTAACCATTTCTTCGTAATCTTTTTTATCACCATATAATCCCATAAGAAAACATCCTTTCTAGGAAAGTATATTATAATAAATTAGTGATGTCAAACTATAATTAAAAGACTGTATATGAGTTTTAGCGATTATGAATTTAAATAATCCATTATTCCAATATATATACTCCAAGCAAGTTCATTTTGATATTCATCTGTTTGAAGTAATTTATTTTCTTCTGCATTTGATAAAAAACCGCATTCTACTAGTACCAATGGAATCTCTACATTTTTAGTAAGATATATATTAGATATAGATTTTATAGTTCTAGAATTTTGTTTTTTCATGAAATTATTTAGACTAAGTTGGATACTTTCAGCAATCTTTTTACTATTTTCATCTTGATTTTTATAAAAGGTTTGCCACCCACTATATTGTGTTTGTTCTAATTTATTCATATGTATAGATACAAAAATTTCACTATTAGAATTGTTTGCAATTTTTACTCTATTTTTCATATCAGACACTTTTTGTTCTCTAATAGTATTACTATCAGCTTCATAGATTCCATTTTCATCTGAACGAGTTAAAATTACTGTACAATTGGAACTTTCCAATAGATTTTGTAATTTTAATACTAAACTTAAATTAAGGTCTGATTCAACAGAACCATCACTCCCAGTAGCTCCTCCATCTGGATTACCATGCCCAGCATCTAAAATGATTGTATGATTAGAAACAGGAGTAGATGAAACAGTTTGTGTAGAACACTGTTTACTAGAATCTAAGCTATAAATAAAAATTGCAAGTATAATACTTAAGTTTATAAATATTATTCTTTTTTTGTTAAAAATAATCATGACAACCTCACTTATATAAATTTAATTAATTATATGTGCAATATGATTGTTTTATTCTTTTGCTTATAAAATCCTAGAATATAAGACTTTTTTTGCATATTTAATAAAATTTTGGAAAAAATACAAAAAATGAATTTTAAGGGGAGTTTTATGAAAAAGTACAAAAAGATAAATATGAATGGAACACTTTTAGATAAAAATCAATTTGCTAAGCATATTGAAAAGGCAGCTTCGGAACATGTTATTAAAAGCTTTTCTAATAAAAACACGTATCCTATTTATAGATTAATGGATGATTACAAATTTATTTTAGAAACTTATAATTTACTTACTAAACATCTAAAATTAGGAATAAAAGTACACGCAGCAGGTGAATGGATTTTAGACAATTTTTATGTAATTGAAGAAACAGTAAAAGTTATTCAAAAAGAATTACCTATGAATAAATATAAAAATATGGTAGGGTTATTAAATGAAAAATATTTCGGATTTGCTAGAATATATGTTTTAGCAGAAGAAATTGTGGCCTTTTCAGATTGTAAAGTAGATAGAGAAACTATAGACATAGCTCTTCATAGTTATCAAAGAAAAAAACTTCTTAGTATGGAAGAATTATCAAGTATCGGAATTTTTATAAAAATTTCGATTATTTCTCATATTAGAGAACTTTGCGAAAAAATATATTCTTCTCAACTTCAAAAATATAAAGCAGAAAGTATAATTGAGAGACTAGTTGAAAATAAGCCACATACTAATCTAAAATTTGGTAATATAAACTATAATTTTAAATTTAATGAAGAAAAATTAAAATATCCTTTTGTAGAGTATTTATCATATAAATTAAAAAAATATGGGAAGAAGGCTGTTAGTTATCAAAATGTATTAGAAAAAGAAATTCAAAAAGCTGGTCTTACAATTTCTGAAGTAATTCAAAAAGAACATTTTAACATTGCAAATGTAAAAATTTCTATGGGAAATTGTATAACAAGTATAAAATCTTTAAATAGAATAAATTTTTCAGAACTATTTAGTTATATGAATGCATCTGAAGAATTATTAAAAATGGATCCGGCAGGAATCTATAATGATATGGATGAAGAAACTAAAGGATATTATAGAGGAATTATTGAAAAAAAATCTAAGAAAACTAAAATTTCTGAAGTTTATATTGTAGAAAAAATTATAGAACTATGTAAAAGATATGAAGGTTCAACAGATATAGAGAAAATGAAAAAAGCTCATGTTGGTTACTATTTAATTAAAGATGGAACTTATGAATTAGATGAGGCTTTAGAATTAAAAAAACATAGAAAAATGAGTATTAGACAAAAATCAAGAATGTATATTGCTATGAATATTTTAATTCCTTTATATTTTTGCTTAATATTATATTTTTATGTTTATGAAAATAGCAGAAATATAATATTCTCAATAATTAGCTGTATTGTAGCATATATACCAATATCAGAAATTTATTTAAGAATAGAAAACTATCTTATGGAGAAGTTTAAAAATCCTGTTTTAATTCCTAAAATGAATTTTGAAAAAGGAATACCAGAAAGTGAAGCAACTTTTGTTGTTATTCCTACAATCTTAAAATCAAAAGAAAAAGTTAAAGAAATGTTTCAAAAATTAGAGGTTTACTATTTAGCAAATAAATCTGAAAATTTATATCTTGCACTTTTAGGTGATTGCTCAGAAGAAAAAAATAAAGTAAAAGATTTTGATGAAGAAGTAATGGCAATAGGAATAGATTATTGTAATAAATTAAATGAAAAATATAAAACAGATAAGTTTAGCAAATTTCACTTCTTATATAGAGAAAGAATATGGAATTCGAGTGAGGAATCGTATATTGGATGGGAGAGAAAAAGAGGACTATTAACTACTTTTAATAAATATATAAAAAGAAAAAGAGAAAATAATTTTTTAGAAAATACAATAGAGAAAGAAAAAGATAAACTTCCAAATATCAAATATATTATAACACTTGATA
Organism: uncultured Clostridia bacterium; assembly: GCA_949388605.1. Classification (GTDB taxonomy): domain Bacteria; phylum Bacillota; class Clostridia; order TANB77; family CAG-508; genus Scatovivens. Next base: position 9,314 of record CASKJV010000043.1, on the reverse strand, counting down.
GTGATACAAACTTAAATTTAGGTACAGCATCAAAGCTTATAGGTGCAATGAGTCATATATTAAATACACCAATTGTAAAAAATGATAAAGTAATTGATGGATATGGAATAATGCAACCTAGAATAGGAATGGATTTATCACTTGCGCATAAAAGTTTATTTGTTGAACTTTTTAGTATGAAAGGTGGAATAGATTTTTATACTAATGCAATTTCCGATATTTATCAAGACTATTTCGGAGAAGGAATTTTTACAGGAAAAGGAATATATGATGTAGATATTTATAATACTATTTTAAAAAATGAATTTCCTGAAAATACAATTTTGAGTCATGATTTACTAGAAGGGAATTTTTTACGATGTGGACTAATTACAGATGTAATGTTATTAGATGGATATCCAAGTAAATATATACCATATATTATGAGGAATCATAGATGGACAAGAGGAGACTGGCAAATATTAAAATGGCTAAAAAATGAAAGGCTTAATGAAATATCAAAATTTAAAATATATGATAATTTAAGAAGAAGTTTATTGCCTATTATGGTATTTCTTCTAGTGATTATGTCTGTAGTAAAATATAACCTATTATATTTACCAATAATCGGTTTAATAAGTATTACGATTTCGTATTTAATTAATATTGTAAATTATATTATTTTTAAAGAAAGTAATGTTACAGGAGCAATATATGCATCTAAAACGTTTTCTAAGGAATTAAATGGTATAAAAATTAGTATAGTAAGAATATTTTTACAAATATTTTTCTTACCTTTTGAAACTCAAAAGAATTTAGATAGTATTGTACGAAGTATTTATAGGATGATAAAAGGTAAAAAATTATTAGAATGGGTTACTGCAGAAGATGGCGAAAAGAATGCGAAAAGTGATTTAAATTCATACTTTAATGAAATGAAAATTAATATTTTATTTGGAATTATATTTGTATTTTTACCAAATATATTCTTGAAAATATTAGGTATTGGGTGGATTATTGGTCCAATTATAGCTTGGTATATTAGTTTAGATCAAAAACAAGATAAAGTTATTTCTGAAAAAAATAAAAAGTATATATTAGATATAGCAAGAGATACTTGGCAATTTTTTGAAGATTTTATAAATGAAGAAAATAACTATTTAATTCCAGATAACTATCAAGAGGATAGAAATCAAAAAGTTGTAAATAGAACTTCTTCTACGAATATAGGATTAGAATTATTGGCAGTTATATCTGCGTATGATTTAGATTTTATAAATTTTAAAAAGTCTATAGAATATTTGAATAAAATTTTAGGAGTAATAGCAGGACTAAGTAAATGGAATGGTCATTTATATAATTGGTATAATACAGATACTCTGACTCCTTTAATACCAAGATATATTTCAGCAGTAGATAGTGGAAATTTTGTTGGATATCTTTATATAATAAAAAACTTTTTACAAGAAAATAAGAACAAAGGGGATTTGGAAAATCTTATCCAATTAGTTACAGAATTAATAGATAATACTGATTTTTCTAAATTGTATTCAGAAAAAAATAAATTATTATCTATTGGATATAATTTAGAAGAAAATAAATTGTCAGAATCATACTATGATTTCCTTGCATCTGAAGCAAGACAAGCAAGCTTAGTAGCAATAGCTAAAGGTGATATTCCAGTAAAACATTGGAATAATCTAAGTAGAACATTAACAACTTTAAATGGATATAAAGGACTAGTATCATGGACAGGAACTGCTTTCGAATATTTAATGCCTAATATTAATTTAAAAAGGTATAAAGGAAGTCTTTTAGATGAAGCATGTAAATTTGCTGTAATGAGTCAAATAGAATATTGCAAGAAGAAAGGCGTTCCATGGGGAATTTCAGAATCTGCTTTTAATTTGCGAGATTTAAATAATAACTATCAATATAAAGCTTTTGGAATTCCATGGCTTGGTTTAAAAAGAGGACTAGATGAAGACACAGTTGTTTCTCCATATAGTACATTTTTATCATTAGAAGATGAAACTGAATTGGCAATAAAAAACTTAAAGTTATTAGAGCAAGAAGGTGCCACAGGAAAATATGGATATTATGAAGCTGTTGATTATACTCCAAGTAGAGTTAAAGGAAATGGAAAAGCAGTAGTAAAAACGTATATGGCACATCATCAAGGTTTGATTTTACTTTCTATTAATAATTTATTAAATAACAATATTTTAAAGACAAGATTTAATAATAATCCAGAGATAGAAGCTGTTGATATTTTATTACAAGAAAGAATGCCAATGAAAATGATAATTACAAAAGAGCAAAAAGAAAAAATTGTGAAAAACAAAAATTTAATTAGTAATGGATATACAGAAAGAGTAATTGAAAAGGCAAATAGAGAATCTAGAAATGTAAATGTTATTTCAAATGAAAAATATAAAATCATAATAGACGATTATGGAGATAGTGTTAGTGAATTTGAAGATGTTATGGTAAATAATTTTAAAGAAACATCAGATATAAAACAGAGAATAAATTGTTATATAAAAAATGTCAAATCTAAAAAAATTATTGATACAAAAGAAAATTCAAAAGTTATTTTTGCTCCAGATAAGGCAAAATTTATAAAAAGAGAAAACAATTTAAAAATAGAAGAAATAGTAAGCTTAGATCCAAATAAACCAATAGAAATACGAAGATTAGAAGTTGAAAATCTTGGAAGTTCTCAAGAAGTACTTGAAATAATTGTGGATTTTGAACCATCAATGTCACGAAAAATGGACGAATATTCTCATCCTACATTCAATAAATTATTCATGAAACTAGAAGAGGAAAATGAAAATATTATATTTGAGAAGAGAGATAGAAATTTAAAAAACAAGAAATATTTAGCTACAACATTATACACAGAAAGTGAACAAATTGTGAATTTCGAATATGAAATTGATAAAGAAAAATATTTAACAAGAGAAAATTTAGGTATTTCATATATGATAAAAAATCAAAGAAATTTTTCCAGAAAAATTAGTCAAGTTACAGAACCAATTATTGCAATGAAAAGAACAATAAAAATAGCTCCAAAAGAAATTATAGATGTTAATTTACTAATTTCTACTTCAAATAGTCGAGAGGAAGCTATAGAAAATTTAGAAAATGTAAAAAGTGAAGAAGAAATAATTAGAATTATGAATATAGCAAAAGCTAGGGTAGAAGAAGAAAGTAAATATTTACAGATAGATGGAAGTAAAATTGATATATATGTTATATTCTTAAAATATATATTAAACTTGATAAAATATAACAATAAAGATATAAGTAATGCTGAAATTAATAGTTTGTGGAAATTTGGTATTTCTGGAGACAATCCTATATTAATGGTTAAAATAAGAAATGTTGAAGATATATATGTTATAGAAGATGTGTTAAGTGCGTATGAATATTATAGAGCTAAAAAATTATATGTAGATATTGTAATACTAAATCAGGAAATTGATGTATATGAAAGATTTGTAAGAGAAAGTATTAATGAATTAATATCTAATAAACAATTGGAATATTTAAGAAACATTAATGGTGGAATTTTCATTCTAAATAAAGATGAATTAGAAAAAGAAGATTTAGATACAATCGAATTTAAATCGAGATTTATAATAGATGCTAGCTTTGGAAATATAGAAACTTATGTGAAAGAATTAGAAGAAAAGGAAAAAGAAAAAAATAATCAAGAGCTTAGAAGAGATAGAAATACAACTTTAAATTTAGAAGTTTACCCATTAAGAAAAGAAGAATTATCATATGATAATTCTTATGGAGGATTTATAAATAATGGTAAAGAATACTATATATATACAAATAAAGAAAATAAACTTCCAGCAGTATGGTGTAATATTTTAGCAAATAAATTTTTTGGTACAGTTGTAACTAATAACATTGGAGGATATACCTGGAGTAAAAATAGTAGATTAAATAGATTAACAGCTTGGAATAATGATAGAATTTTAGATATACCTTCTGAAATCTTTTATATAAAAGATGAAAATAATAAATTAGTATGGACTTTAAATTCGGGGGTAATACCTAATAAAAATTACTATTATATTACCCATGGATTTGGATATTCAAAATTCAAGAATTCAAATGATAATTTAATTCAAGAATTAGATATATTTGTTCCTAGTGAAGAAAACTTAAAAATACTAAAATTTAGAATTAAAAATTTAGTAAATGAGGACAGAAAAATAAAATTTGTAGTTTATTTCAAAACAGTATTAGGGGAAGATGAAATTTTTACAAATGGTAATTTAAAAGTACAGAAAGAAAATAACACATTATTTATAAAAAATGTATTTGGTAATGAGGAAGCATTTAAAAATAAAATTATGTATATACTTCCAGATATAAAGATAAACAGTTTTACAGGAAATAAAGAAAACTTTTTTGGAGAAGGAGATATTTTAAATCCAGATAGCTTGTATAGAAATTTAGATAATTCTTCTGGACTTGGATTAAATTCATGTGTAGGAATTGAATTTATTTTAAAATTAAATAAATTTGAAGATAAAAAATTTAATATAATAGTAGGTCAAGCAAATAATTATAATGAAATTGATAATATAAAAGAAAAATATGAAATAGGAACAGAAAGAAAACAAGATATTATAGAGCAGGAATTGGAAAATATCAAAACTAATTGGAATAATTTATTAAGCACTGTTACTGTAAAAACACCTTTAGAATCATTAAATATAATGATGAATGGTTGGCTAGTGTATCAAACTTTATCTAGTAGAATTTATGGAAAAACAGGTTATTATCAATCTGGTGGTGCTTATGGATTTAGAGATCAATTACAAGATACTATAGGAATGAAATTTATAGATAGTAACTTATTAAAAGAAATGATATTGAATTGTGCAAGACATCAATTTATAGAAGGTGATGTACTTCACTGGTGGCATAACGAAACTAAAAAAGGAATAAGAACCAAATTTTCAGATGACTTTTTATGGCTAGTATATGCTACAATTGAATATATTAGATTTGAAAATGATTATAGTATTTTAGACGAAAAAATAGAGTATTTAAAAGGAGATTTATTACAAGAAGACGAGGAAGAAAAATATAATATTTATTATGGTGGAAATGAAAAAGAGACTTTGTTTGAACACTGTATAAGAGCAATTAAAAATGCAGTAAATAAAGGAATTGAACCATTTCCTAAAATAGGTATTGGTGATTGGAATGATGGTTTTAGTAGTATAGGAAATAAAGGTAAAGGGCAAAGTGTTTGGATGGCTACCTTCTTGTATGATATATTAAATAGATTTATTCCAATATGTAAGTTAAAAGAAAGAGAAGATTTGGTAAAAGAATATGAAGAGTATAAAGAAATTTTAAGAAGAAATGTTAACACTAAAGGTTGGGATGGAAGATGGTTTAAAAGAGCAATTACAGATAATGATGAAGAAATAGGAAGTATTAATTCAGATGAATGTAGAATTGATAGTCTTGTACAAAGTTGGTCTGTTATGTCAGATATAGGTGATAATGATAAAAAATTTATAGCAATGGAAGAGGCAGAAAATTATTTAGTTGATAAAGAAAATAAAATAATAAAATTATTTGATCCTCCTTTTGAAAAATCTATTGTAAATCCTGGATATATAAAGGCATATCCACCAGGAATTCGTGAAAATGGTGGACAATATACGCATGCTAGTTGTTGGCTTCTAATTGCAGAATGTATTTTAGGTTTTGGAGATAAAGCTGAAGAATTAATTGAAATATTAAATCCTATAAATCATTCAAGAAATAAAGAAGAGGCAAAGACTTTTAAATTAGAACCATATATTTTAGAAGCAGATTTATATAGTAATGAAGATTTAATAGGACGAGGTGGTTGGAACTGGTATACAGGTTCAAGTAGTTGGTTTTACAAAGCAATTTTAGAATATGTTTTAGGATTAAAAATTGAAGAGGGATATTTAAGAATAGAACCTTGTATTTCAAAAAGATGGAAAGAATATGAAATAAAATATAAATATAAAACTTCAATATATAATATAAAAGTTAGAAATACTGCTGAGCGAAATACTGGTGTAAGTAAGTTTATATTGAATGGTGAAGAAATAAATGAAAAAAAAGTATTATTGCAAGATAATTGTAAAATTTATAATATAGAAATTTTTATGTAATAAATTTGAAAAAGAACTTGTACAAAATTGTTAAATATGATATAAAATTATTATAAATACAGTTTCTTTTAGAAAGGCGGTAGTTTAAGTGGAAGAAATAACTGAAAAAGATAAAAAAACTATACTTGTAGTAGATGATGAAAAAAGTATAATGGAATTATTAGTATTTAATTTACAAAAAGAAGGTTATAATACTTTAGAAGCATATGATGGTGTTACAGCTGTAGATATGGCAATTAACAAAAAACCAGACTTAATTTTATTAGATGTTATGATTCCCAAATTAGATGGAATTTCAGTTTGTAAAAAAATCAGATATGCTTTAAATATATCTAATATTCCAATATTAATGATATCAGCAAAAGATACAGAATCTGATAAAATTGTTGGGCTTGAAATGGGAGCTGATGACTATATAACAAAGCCTTTTCAAATAAGAGAAGTTATGGCTAGAATCAAAGCTAATTTAAGAAAAGCAGAATTAAATGCTAATATTGATATAATGAATAATCAGAAAAACGACGAGAAAAAAGAAGATATAATTAGAGTGGGAGACTTAAGCTTAGATTTAAAGAAAGTTGAAGCCAAAGTTAAAGGTGAAGTAATAAATTTAACTAAAAAGGAATTTGATGTTTTAAAATATTTAGCTAGTCAACCTGGACAAGTAGTTACAAGAGAAATGCTTCTTCGTGACGTTTGGGAATATGAGGAATATGTTGGAGCAATCAGAACTATCGATGTTACAATGAATAGAATCAGAGATAAAATTGAAAAAGACAAAGCAAATCCAAAAATTCTTATAACAAAAAGAGGCGTTGGATATTATGTAACAGATAGAACAAATTAATTAATAATTTATTAAATATATAAATAAAAGTCCTAATTGAAGTAAATTACTTTAATTAGGACTTTTATGAATTTATAAGAAATAGCTTTACAGTTTCTTATAAATTTATACAGATGAGTTATACAAAGTAAAAACTAACCACTTAAATATATTAAAAAAGCTTGAGTATTTTAAAAGTGGCTATTTTATTTATAATAGGAAGTTCTCCTGGAATTCCTATTAATTATACTAAACTCTAGATAAAAAATTAACTATAATATATACCAAATTAATTATAAGCATAATCATAAAGAATGCAACAGCAGCAACTAATGGTATTAAAGATAATGCAGCACCTATAAAAGTGATGCTTAAAGCAAAAGCTGAAGTAATTATTGCACCTACAGAAATAGGAACCAAACATAAAGCATTTACATGATTACAATTAGAACCGCAAAGTACTGGTATAATAATATAAAGAATACCTAGAATTCCAAGAACTAATGTTATAAAAACAATTGTAGCTATTCCTGTTAAGAAACCACCATAATATATACCAGCAATTGCTAATGCTCCAATTAAAGCTGAAATTATAGTGGTTGCACAACAGCAAGAATTATTTTCTCTATTAAAACACATAATTATCACTCCTTTATATTATAAGATATGAAAAAAATGAAAAAGAGTGATAATAAATTCTTTTAATGCTTGAATAAATAATATCTAAAGTATATAATATATAAATATTGACGGTTATAGGGAGAAAAGGATGTTAAAAAGTATACAGTTTAAAATTGTTATTTCTTTTTTGATAGTAGGATTAATATTTATTATGTCTTTAGGAATAGTAAATATATATAATTTGCAGATTATAAAAAGTGATATAACTGCAGAGTTAGAAATAAATCATATTAATAATGTAATAGACAATCAAATAAGCAATATTAAAATTATTTCATTATGCATAATTCTTGGTTTTATATTATTTATGATTCTAATTGGATTGTTTGTTTCGAAAGTTATAATTTCACCAATTTCTAATTTAATTATGAGTGCAGAACAAGCTACAAAAGGTGTAAAGTATTTAAGTAATGGAAAAAGCAAAAATGAAATTAATAATTTAGTATCTGCATTTGATAGTATAAATAATGAGCTAAAAGAAAACCTTAACGAAACAACTAGACAAAAAAAACAAATGGAAACAATTTTGCTTCATATGACAGATGGAATTATTGCTTTTAATATAGAAGGAAAAATTATTCATATAAATCCAGCAGCAAAAACATTTTTAAATTTAACAAATGAAACAAAATTTGAAGAAATTTTCGATAAATATAATGTTGATATAAATTTAGAAAAAATTATTTATTTAGAAAATTGGACATCTTCAGAACAAAAAATAAATCTTGAAGATAGAAGCATAAATTTGTTTTTTGCACCTTTCAAAAATGAAAATGAAAGACCAGCTGGGTTAATAGTAGTTATACAAGATATAACAGAACATGTTAAATTAGATTCTATGAGAAAAAGATTTGTTGCAGACGTTTCTCATGAGTTAAAAACTCCAATTACTTCTATAATGGGATATGCTGAAACTTTGAGTGAAAATGATGTTGATGAAGAAACAAGTAAGAAGTTTTTAGAGAGAATTTGTAGTGAAGCAAAAAGAATGTCTATTCTTGTTAGCGATTTACTTACTTTATCTAGATATGATACTTCTAAAGCTAAAGTTAGAAAAACAGAATTTGATTTAGGAGAATTAGTAAAGTATGCTTTTGAAGGTTTAGACCTTGAAATGAAAAAGAAAAGTCAAAATGGAGAATGCTTTGTTACTTCAAATGTGCCTCTTGTATATGCGGATAAAGATGGAATACAAAGAGTTATTATTAATATACTTTCAAATGCAATTAAATATACTCCAGAAGGAGGAACTATAAAAGCATATGTTGGATTTGTTTATAATGATGCTTATATAAAAATTATAGATACTGGAATTGGTATTCCAAAAGAAGATTTAGATAAAATATTTGAGAGATTTTATCGTGTAGATAAAGCACGTACTAGAGAAATGGGTGGAACAGGTCTTGGACTTTCCATAGCAAAAGAAATATTAGATCAAAATGATGGAATGATTGATATAAAAAGCGAGGCTGGTAAAGGAACAGAAGTTGTAATTAGAATTCCAACAAAACAAGGTAAAAATAAAGAATAATATATCAAAAATTAAAAGAATAAGATTATATGTTAAAAATTAAAATAGTAATATTATAGGTTTAAAATAGATATGTCACATGTAAATTGAAAATAAAATATTGAAA
>CASKJV010000042.1 GCA_949388605.1 uncultured Clostridia bacterium | reverse complement strand
AATAAGAGCAATAAAATTTATATATATGTTAATAATTTTTGAAAATGAAATCTCCCATGCAAATTACAATTTTCCTTATTATATAACAAATAAAACAATATTAAAACACTAGTGGAAGAAATGTATATAAAAATTTTTCAAAAAAATATAAAAAAATACTTGCAAAAGAAAAAGTTATATATTAAAATTTAATTGAAGTGGAGAGAAGTGGAACAAAGTGGTAGAAAAGTGGAAGGGGATATAACCTAATGCTAATTGGCGAATTTGAGCATTCTCTAGATGCTAAAGGTAGATTAATAATGCCTGCTAAGCTTAGAGAAGATATTGGTGAAAAGTTCATAATTACAAAAGGTTTAGATGGATGTTTATTTGCGTTTTCTATTGAAGAATGGAAAAACTTTGAACAAAAACTAAGAACACTTCCAATTTCTAATAAGGATGCTAGAGCATTCTCAAGATTTTTCTTCGCTGGAGCAATTGAATGTGAAATAGATAAACAAGGTAGATTCTTAATTTCAAGTAATTTAAGAGAATTTGCAGAATTATCAAAAGACGTTATTATAGTTGGTATGGATTCTCGAATTGAAATTTGGAGTAAAGAAAAATGGCAAAAATGTGATGAAGATATTTCAGCTGAAGAGATTGCACAAAAGATGGAAATGCTTGGTATATAACTTGCTAAAGTTTATATAAATGCTAATGATAAAACATTAAAGTACAAAAGATTTTTAAATTACTAAAGAAAAAATATACAAAAAAGTATATTAAAAAAATACAAAAGATAAAATTAAAAATACCAAAGAAAAAGTACACAAAAGATAAAACCTTTAGTGTTACTAAAGATTAACGAAAATAGTTACAAAAGAAATTTTGTATACTAAAGAAAAGATATATAATTTACTAATGTAAAAATATATAATACAAAAGATTTTAAAGTACGAAGGATGAAGTTTTAAGGTACAAAAGAAAAAGATTACAATTTAGCAAAGACAGTTGGTATAAATTTACCAACTGTTTATGCTATATAAGAAATTTTATCGAGAGGGTAATATTTTGGAATTTAATCATAAGTCAGTTATGCTCAAAGAATGTATAGAAGGTTTAAATATTAAACCAGAAGGTATATATGTTGATGGAACAATGGGCGGAGCTGGACATAGCAAGGAAATAGTAAAAAGAATATCAGAAAAGGGGCTTCTTGTCGGAATTGATAGAGATGAAGAGGCTATTTGTGTTGCTAAAAAAAGATTAGAAGAATTTTCTAATGTATTATATGTTCATGATAATCATGATAATATTAAAAATATTTTAGAGAATTTAACAATATCAGAAGTTGATGGAATATTACTTGATTTAGGAGTTTCTTCATATCAATTAGACGAAAAAAATAGAGGATTTAGTTATAGATTAGATAGTGAACTTGATATGAGAATGGATAAAACACAGAAATTTACGGCAAAACATGTTGTAAATAAATATAGTGAAGAAGAACTTGCTAGAATAATTTTTGAATATGGAGAAGAAAGATATTCTAGAAGAATTGCGAAAAAGATTGTTGAACAAAGAAAAAATAAAGAAATTGAAACTACAGAAGAATTAGTAAATATTATAAAAAGTGTTGTTCCATTTTCGAAAGGAGATGGACATCCAGCTAAAAGAACATTTCAAGCAATAAGAATAGAAGTAAATGATGAAATTAAACCATTATATAATACAATTATAGATAGTATAGATTGTTTAAAAAGTGGTGGAAGATTATGTGTTTTAACATTTCATTCTTTAGAAGATAGGGCTGTAAAAAATGCATTTAACGATTCTGTACGGAAAATGTACATGTCCACCTGGATTACCATATTGTGTTTGTGGAGCAGAAACAAAAGGAAAAATAATTACAAAAAAACCAATGCTTCCATCAGAAGATGAAATTAGCGAAAATTCAAGAAGCAAAAGTGCAAAATTAAGAATATTTGAAAAAATATAAATACAGAAAAAATTAATTGAGATTTCATTACATAAATTAAAAAAATATTTATAAGTAACTGTACACAAAATAATGAGTTATTTGTTGCAGTTTCAAGGATTTAAAAAAAGTTGACAGTCGAGGATGACGAGTGAGCGAATACAAAATAATGTCTTATTTGTTGCTACAGTTTCAGGGATTTTGAAAAAAATCATTGATAGGGAGGATGACAAGAGAAACGAGAAAAGAAAGGAGGAAAATATGGCAAATAATTATTATGGATATCAGTATGATACTAATCCTAGAAAAATAGCTCCAGATTACAAAAAAACTAAACCGAAAAAAAGTACAAATAATAAGAAAAAAGCAATTAAATCAAATAATACAAAAACATCTATAAATTCACAGAAAAAACGAGAAGCACAACAACAGAAAAGAACTAATTTTAAATTGAAGTTTGCTATTTCTTTAAAAACAATATTAATATTTGCTGCGTTATTTTTCATACTTTTTAGAGAAGCTCAAATTAATGAAAAATTTTCAAAGATTCAAAATTTAAAATCAGAAGTAACAACAATTCAAAAAGAAAATGATCAATTAGAAATTGGAATTCAAAATAGTTTGAATTTAAATAATATAGAACAAGCTGCAAAAGAAATTTTAGGAATGCAAAAACTAACTAAAAAACAAACTGTTTATATAGCATTACCAAAAAAAGATTATGTTGAACATAGAACAGAAGAAGTAATATTAGAACAAGAAAAAAATTGGTTTGATATTTTCATGGAAAATTTAACAGGTAAAAAATAAAAGCATTATTGTATTTTGTAATATAATAATGCTTTTTTCATCACATTGGATGTTTTGTATAATTACAAAAACTAATGCAGATGTGCTGGAGAAAAATAAACTTATAACTATATTGTTAAGTAATGAGTTTATGGTAATAACCTTATCACTAATGATGATATGTGTTGTATATATTATTACAAATGTACAGCAATTAGGGATGATTCCAGTTATAGTCATAATTACTGTTAGTGTTGTATGGTGGAGGGTTTATAAATATTTTCAGAAAAAAGTGATATATTAAAAATCATCTAATCAGATTTATAATTTTGACAAAGTTGTAAATAAATAAAATTCACCCAAATGGAAGCAAAGCTTCCATTTTTCTATTTCGTAGGTTAGTTGAAAATATCATTTATGTTTTTTAGTTCTTTTTTTATGTTTTACTAATAATATTTAATAACAAAAATTTGGGAGGCAGTATGATAAACAGTAATTTAGATTCAAAAAAGAAAATGATATTTATTTTGATTGTTTGTAATGTGATTTGGGTAATAATTATTATAAGACTTATAATAATTCAATTTGTTGAAGGAGAAAAGTGGAGTGAAAAAGCAAATAATCAATTGCATGTAAGTAGAATAATTACAGCAAATAGAGGAACTATTTATGATTCTAGTGGAAAAATTGTATTAGCTCAAAGTAGTTCTGTAGAAACAGTTTCTGTAAATCCCTTAAATATTGCAAAAGAGAATAAAGAAAAGGTTGCAAAAGCCTTTTCCGATATATTCGAATTAGATTATGAAAAAGTTTTAAAAAAAGTAAATAAAAATAGTTCTATAGAAACAATAGTAAAAAGAGTTGATAAAGAAAAAACAGATGAATTGAGAGTTTGGATGCAAAATAATGATATTTTTACAGGAATTAATATAGATGAAGATACAAAAAGATATTATCCATATTCTACATTAGCATCACATATTATTGGATTTGTTGGAAGTGATAATCAAGGGTTAGATGGAATAGAAGCTAAATATGATAGCGAACTTACTGGTAAAAATGGAAGTATAAGTAAAGTTATGGATGCAAAAGGTAATATTATAGGAGATGGTGGAGAAGATTATGAAAATTCAAATAGAGGAAATGATTTAGTTTTAAGTATTGATATGAATATTCAAGCTATTGTTGAAAAATACTTAGAAGAAGCTTGTATTGAGAATGTTTGTACAGATGGTGGAAACATTATAGTTATGGATCCAAATAATGGAGATATTTTAGCAATGGCAACATATCCATATTATGATTTAAATAATCCATATGAAATTACAGATCCAGAAATTGAAGGAATGTGGGGAGAACTAGATAGTGGTCAAAAAAATACATATTTACAATCAATGTGGAGAAATAAAGCTGTTGCAGATACTTATGAACCAGGATCTACTTTTAAATTGGTAACAGCATCAGCAGCTGTAGAAGAAGGAATAGCAGATTCAGACACAAAAGGAGCTTATTGTTGTAACGGAAGTATAGAAATTGCAAAAGTAAGAATTAAATGCTGGAGATATTATAGGCCACATGGTTCTCAAAGTTTAAGAGAAGGACTTATGAATTCATGCAATCCTGTTTTTATAGGTTTGGGTCAAAAATTAGGAGTTCCAAAATATTATGAATATTTAAAGAAATATGGGTTTTTAGAGAAAACAGGAATTGATTTGATAGGTGAAGCAAATTCAATATTTCTAAAAGAAGAAAAGGTAGGACCTGTCGAACTTGCTACAATAAGTTTTGGTCAAAGATTTGAAGTTACACCTATCCAGATGATAACAATGGTTTCAAGTATTGCTAATGACGGTGTATATGTTAAACCTAGAGTTGTAAAAGCAATAATAGATTCAAGTACAGGAGAACGAAAAGATATAGATCCAGTTTTTAAAGAAGAAGTAATTTCTAAAGACACTTCAGAGAAAATTTTAAGTATGATGACTTCTGTTGTATCAGAAGGAACTGGTAAGAATGCAAGAGTACAAGGATATAATATTGGTGGAAAAACAGGTACTTCAGAAGATGGAGTAAATACAGGAAAATATGTTACATCTTTTATTGGAGTAGCTCCTACAGATGATCCAAAAGTAACTATTTTAGTAACTTTGTATAATCCAACAGGAGAGTCAGGGCATCAAGGAGGTACTGTAGCAGCACCAGTTGCTGGAAAAGTGTTAAATGAAGTTATAAATTATCTAGAAATTTCTCCAACTGAAAATAAAGAAGATAAATAATTTTAATATTTTCTGTACAAAAGATTTTTTTTACTATATAATAAGATAGAATGAAAAGAAATTTTGGAGGTAATTTTCAAATGGAATTAAAAAAACTTTTAAATGGTTTAGAAAACTATAAATCTAAAGGTAGTTTAGATTTAGACATAAAGAAAGTTGAATGTAATTCAAAAAACATTAAGCCAAATTCATTATTTGTTGCTATAAAAGGATATGATTTTGATGGTCATGAATATGTAGAAGAAGCAATTGAAAATGGTGCAGTTGCTGTTGTTTTAGATATATCGGCTAATTTAAAGAAAATAAAAATATCAAAACCAGATGTTACTGTTATAATAATTGAAGATAGCAGAAAGGCATTTGCTAAAATATCATGTAATTATTTTGGAAATCCTTCAAGATACTTTAAACTTATTGGAGTTACTGGTACAAAAGGAAAAACAACTACAACATATATGTTAAAATCAATATTAGAAAAAGCAGGATATAAAGTAGGGTTAATTGGTACAGTTGCAAACTATATTGGAGAAGACTGTTTAGGATATAGTAGTAGAACAACTCCAGAAAGTTTAGAATTGCAAGGTTTATTTTATAAAATGGCAAAAGCAAAATGCGATTATGTAGTTATGGAAGTATCTTCTCAAAGCTTGAAATTAAACAGAGTAGAAGGATGTTATTTTGATTATGCTATTTTTACAAATTTATATAAAGATCATATTAGCTTAAAAGAACATAGTGATATGAATGAATATTTTGAAGCTAAATTAAAATTATTTACAATGACTCCAAGAGGTTTTGTAAATAGTGATGATTTTAAATGTAATAAAATCATCAAAGGTGCACCTAATTGTAATATAAGTACTTATGCTGTAGATAATAAGGCAGATTTACTTGCTAAAGATATTACAATAACAAATGTTAGTGTAGACTTTAAAGTAAAAATTGGAATGAGAAATGAAAGAATAAAAGTAAATATACCAGGAAGATATAGTGTGTATAATGCTTTATCAGCAATTTCTGTTGTTAATGCAATAGGGGGAATTGACGTTGAAAAAATTAAAGAAGGTTTAGAAAGTATTGTTGTTCCAGGAAGAAATGAATTAGTTACTAACAAAAAAGAATTAGCTATTATGATAGATTATGCTCATACTGCAGAAAGTTTAGAAAATGTATTACAAGCTGCGAAAACTTATACACCAGGTAAAGTTATATGCGTATTTGGATGTGGTGGAGATAGAGATAAAGAAAAAAGACCTCGTATGGGAGAAGTTGCAGGAAGATTAGCAGATTATACAATTATTACTACAGATAATCCAAGAACAGAAAACCCAGAAGAAATTATTTCTGAAATAGAAAAAGGAATTTCAAAAACTAAAGGAAAATATGAAATTGTTGTAGATAGAAAATCGGCTATAGAAAAAGCTATTAAACTTACAAATAAAAGAGACCTTCTTATTTTAGCAGGAAAAGGTCATGAGACAACTCAAGAAATTAATGGAAAGAAATATCCTTTTGATGAAAGAGAAATTGTTAAAGAAATATTAGGGGAGAAAATTAATGATTAGACAAATTATATATTTATTATTAGCATTTATCTTGTCAGCGGTTTTGGGAAAAATTATAATTCCAATTTTAAAAAAACTTAAAGTAGGTCAAAGTGAAAGATTAGATGGACCACGAGCACATTTAAAAAAACAAGGAACACCTACAATGGGTGGAATTATAATGATTATTTCAATGATTATAATTATTGGAATTTATGTTATTTTAACCAAAGATATTGAAAATATTAGACCAGTACTAGCAATTGCAGTTGCTAGCATAGGTTTTGGAATAGTTGGCTTTATAGATGATTTTAAAAAAGTAGTTTTAAAAAATACTGAAGGCTTAAATCCTAAACTAAAAATGCTAGGATTATTAGTAATTTCTACAATATATACTTTTTATTTAATAAAATACGTTGGTATAGGAACAGATATAGTAATTCCTATTATAAACTATAATTTGAATTTACCAATATTACTATATATACCTTTTACAATTCTTGTTATGTTATCTAGCACTAATGCAGTAAACTTAACAGATGGTGTAGATGGATTAGCAGGAAGTGTTTGTGCAATTATGATTACTGCAATATCTATAATTGCAATAAAATTAGGGTATGAAAGTATATCAATATTTGGTTCTATAGTAGTAGGAGCTTGTTTAGGATTTTTAATATATAATTTTTACAAAGCAAAAGTTATAATGGGAGATACAGGTTCATTATTACTTGGTGGAGTTATAGCAAGTATGACTATTTATATGAAATTACCATTAATATTACTTATAATTGCAATAATTCCTATACTAGAAACAATATCTGATATATTACAAGTAATACATTTTAGAAGAACAGGAAAAAGATTATTTAGAATGGCTCCATTACACCATCATTTTGAATTAAGTGGATGGAGAGAAAATAAAGTTGTTGCAGTATTTTCTTTAATTACTTTAATAGCTTCTACAATTGCAATAGTTATTATTTAAAGAAAATAAAATCTCGCTATAGGAAGGAATGATAGCGTAATATGGCTAAAAAGACTAAAAAATTTAGTTTATTTATAAATGGGAAATTTGATTATTCAATTTTAATAATAACATTATTATTATTATCTATAGGATTAATAATTCTTCTTTCAGCAAGTGCTCCCAAATCTTTATCAGAAGGAGAAAATAGCTATAGTTATTTTATAAAACAAGGAGAATTTGCTATTTTAGGTCTAATTTTGATGTTTATATTATCAAAGTTTGATTATAGAATTTTAAAAACAAAAGGCATTAAATGGATGATATATTTTGCAACAATAGCTATTTTAATTGCTGTTGGTATTGTAGGTATAGGTGCTGGTGGTGCTAGAAGATGGATTCAAATTGGTCCTATTTCACTTCAACCTTCAGAATTTGCCAAAGTAGCTTTAATAGTATTTTATGCAGCAATATTAAGTAATTTAAAAGAAAAAAGTAAAATAAAAAGATTTGTTTTAGGTTTTTGTATACCATTAGTTTTATTAGGACCAATAATTTTTGCAATATATATACTGCAAAACCATTTTAGTGCTACATTAATAATTGTAGCAATAACATGTATTCAAATGTTTGTTGCAGGAAGTAGATTAACGTATTTCTTTGGAACAGGAGCCGTTGGAATAGTTGGAGTTTTTGCATATTTACTTAAATCTTCAACTTCTTCTGAGGGTGGTGGATTTAGATTTTCAAGAATTCAAACTTGGCTTAATCCAGAAGCAGACTTAACAGGAAAAGCATGGCAAATAAATCAAAGTTTATATGCAATAGGTTCAGGAGGAATGTTTGGTTTAGGACTTGGTAACAGTAAACAAAAATATTTATATTTACCAGAACCACAAAATGACTTTATTTTTGCTGTTTTAGCAGAAGAATTAGGTTTTTTTGGAAGTGTTTTAGTAATACTATTATTTATATTATTTGTTTGGAGAGGAATAGTAATAGCAATGAAAGCACAAGATAGCTTTGGAACTCTAATTGCTATAGGTGTAACAACAATGATTGGATTGCAAGCTTTAATAAATCTTGCAGTTGTTACTAACACAATTCCTGTAACAGGTATGCCATTACCTTTCTTTAGTTCTGGTGGATCTGCAATGCTTGCAGATTTAGCAGCAGTAGGATTATTATTAAGTGTTTCAAGAAACAATAAGAAAAATGCAAGTAGTAAATAATAAAACTAATTTTAAAAAGATAAAATGTTATTAAAAATTAAAGAGTTAAAGATAAAAAGAAAATATTAAGGGAGATTTGTAAATGAAAGTTATAATTTCAGCAGCAGGTACAGGAGGACATATAAATCCTGGAATTGCAATAGCTAATAAAATAAAAGAAAAAAGTCCTAAGTCTGAAATTATATTTATAGGAACTAATAGAGGCTTAGAACACGATTTAGTTTCAAGAGCTGGCTATAAATTAAAAACAATAGATGCATATGGATTAAAAAAGGAATTATCTCTTCAAAATGTAAAACATATAATTTCAACTTTAAAAAGTAAAAAAGATGTAAAAAAGATATTTGATGATTTTAAACCAGACTTAGTAATTGGAACAGGTGGATATATTTGTGGACCAGTATTTAGTGTTGCTACATCTAGAAAAATTCCTACAATGCTTCATGAAAGTAATGCATATCCAGGTAGAGCAGTAAAAATGTTTTCTAAAAAAGTTGATACAATATTAGTTGGATTTGAAGAAACAAAGGAAAGATTAGAAGGATGTAAAAAAGTTGTTGTAACAGGAACACCTACTAAAATTAAAAAGTTAAATATTTCTACACAAAGAAAGAAAAAAATGCTAGAAGAATTAGGGATAAAAAATGATTTACCAATAGTATTAATATTTGGAGGAAGTCAAGGCGCAAGAAAAATAAATGAATCAGTTATTCAATTAGCATTAAACAAAAAAATTGAAAAATATCAAATTATATGGGCTACAGGTACAAAACAATATGATATAGTAAAAGAGGAATTTGAAAAAAATAGTATAAATATTAATAATATTAAAAATGTAAAAGCAATTCCATATATTTATAATATGGAAGAATTAATAAATATATCTGATTTATTAGTTTGTAGAAGTGGTGCTATGACAATAACAGAAATTTGTATAGTTGGTAAACCAGCAATATTTATACCATTGCCATCAATATCTGCAAATAGACAAGAAGATAATGCCAGAGTGTTAAAGAAGATTGGGGCAGCAAAGATTATTTTAAATCAAGAAGTAAATGGGAATAATTTATCAGAAGAAATCGAAAGTATTATAGAAGATAAACAAGAACTAGAAGAAATGGGAAAAGTAGCAAATTCGATTGCTCCAAATAATGTTGAAGAAAAAATTTATCATGAAATAGAAAAATTATTAAATCAAGACTTAAAATAAATTTGTATAAAAATTAAATTAACGAATAGTAAATATCTTAATATAAAATAAAAAAGTACTTGATAAATTTATTACATTGAATTAAAATACATCAGTAATGAACATAAAAGGGAGAAAAGTTAAATGATTGACAAATTAGTAATTGTAGAATCGCCAGCAAAAGCAAATACGATAAAAAAATTTTTAGGTGGAAAAAGTAAAGTTGTAGCTTCTATGGGACATATTAGAGATTTACCTAAGTCTAAAATGGGAGTAGATATAGAAAATAACTTTGAACCACAATATATAAATATACGTGGAAAAGCTAGTTTAATTAATTCTTTAAAAAAAGAAGCCAAAAATGCGAAAAAAATATATCTTGCAACTGACCCTGATCGTGAAGGAGAAGCAATTGCATGGCATTTAGCATATATATTAGGAATAGATCCAGAAAGTGTTTGCAGAGTTACATTTAATGAAATAACAAAAGAAGCTGTAAAAAGTGGTATAAGCAATCCTAGAAAAGTAGACTTAAATTTAACAGACGCTCAACAAGCTAGACGTGTATTAGATAGAATAGTTGGGTATAAAATTAGTCCTGTATTATGGAAAAAAGTAAAAAGAGGTTTATCAGCAGGTAGAGTGCAATCTGTTGCTGTAAAGCTAATTGTAGATAGAGAAGAAGAAATCGAAGCTTTTGTTCCAGAAGAATACTGGAATATAAATTTAAAAGTATCAGATAAAAAAACTAAAACGCCTTTTGATTGTAAATTTATTGGACAAAACGGAAAAAAGATAGAACTTCATTCAAAAGAAGAAGTTGATAAAATTTTAAATGATTTACAAAATGCAAAATATAAAGTTACAGATATAAAAAAAGGAGAAAGAAAAAGAAATCCTGCTCCTCCTTTTACAACAAGTACACTACAACAAGATGCATCAAGAAAGTTAAATTTTGCAATTAAAAAGACAATGTCAGTTGCGCAAGGATTATATGAAGGAGTTAAACTTCCAAGCTATGGAGTAACAGGTTTAATAACATACATGAGAACCGATTCAACTAGAATTTCTAATGAAGCAAGAGCAAGTGCAAAGGAACACATTGTTAAAGAGTATGGTGAAAACTATTATGAAAATAGATTTTACAAAACAAAGTCAGAAGCTCAAGATGCTCATGAGGCAATTAGACCATCACATATCGAATTAACACCAGAATCTATAAAAGATAGTTTAACAGCAGATCAATATAAATTATATAGATTAATTTATAATAGATTTATGGCAAGTCAAATGGCATCTGCAATATATGATACTGTTGCTGTTTCAATAGATGGTAATAACTATAACTTCAAAGCAAATGGACAAACAATGAAATTTAAAGGATATATGACTTTATATGTAGAAAATGAAGAAAAGGAAAAATTTGAAAAAATACCTGAACTTGAAATAGGTGAAGAAGTAAAAAAAGAAAAACTTGAGTCAAAACAAAGTTTTACAGAACCACCAGCAAGATATACAGAAGCAAGTTTGGTTAAAACTTTAGAAGAAAAGGGAATTGGTAGACCGAGTACTTATGCTCCAACAATTACAACAATATTAACAAGAAGATATATAGAAAAAATTCAAAAACAGCTTATGCCTACAGAATTAGGTAAAGTAGTTAATAAACTTCTTATAGAAAATTTTGGCGATGTAATTAATATTGAATTTACTGCTAAAATGGAAGAAGAATTCGATAAAGTTGCAGAAGGTAATGAAAATTGGAAAAATGTAATAAAAGAATTTTACACACCTTTTGAAGTAATTGTGGAAAAAGTAGAGAAAGAATTAGAGCATGTTACTTTAGAATATGAAGAATCAGATGTGCCATGTGAAAAATGTGGTAGAATGATGGTTTATAAATATGGAAGATTTGGAAAGTTTTTAGCATGTCCTGGATATCCAGAATGTCAAAATGCTAAACCAATTATAGAAACAGTTGATGTTCCATGTCCAGTTTGTGGTGGAGTAGTTCAAGTTAGAAAAACAAAGAAAAGACGTAATTATTATATATGCGAAAATAATTCTGGTATAGGACAAGGATGTTGTTATATTTCTTGGAATAAGCCAAAACCAGGAGAAAAATTTGTACCATCAAACGAAACAGATGTAGCTTTATTGGAAAAAGAAGAAAAAAAGAAAACAAGTAAAACTACTAAGAAAAAATCTTCACCAAAAAATAAAAAGAAAACATCAACAAAGAAAAAAACAAAATAGAAATTAAAGAAAATCACTGATAGTTATTATCAGTGATTTTTTCTATAATAGGCAAGTGATTCAAAACTCCAATTATAGAAGAGATTAGAGGAATTTTGGATATGAAGATAAATAAGTTGTAATAAAAATGATAACTTGCCAAAAAACTATAATGCGTAGGAAAAATATAAAAAATCCCAAAAAATGTAAAATTGTTTTTATATGCAAACAAAAAATAATATTGTATATTATGATAAACAAACTTGAATATAAGGAGAAAACATACAATGTCAATTAATGCTGAAAGCCTTGTGGCTGTACACACACACACACACACACACACACACACAATGAATTTAATAGATGAAAAAAGAGTAGAAAAATTCTACTCTAAAAATGTTGTATATTTTATAATAGACTTTTGTTTAGTAAACAGCTGTTGAACTGTTTATTAAATAAAGGTCTATTTTGCATTATATGAAAATGGAAATGCAAAAATTTATAAAAAGATTTTATTATTAAAGAGAAAGATATTTAAACTTTTAAGAAAGGAAATTGTTATGGAGAAAAAGTTGAAAGTTAAAATAAATAAGAAAATAGGTATATTAGCGATGCTTATAATACTAGTTGTAGCAAGTATAGTTGTTTTTTGCTTATTAAATAGTAAAAAGATTGAAATATCAGAAAATTCTCAAAATTCATTTTTAGCAGCTGGCACTCCTGTAAGTGTAGGAACAAATGTAAATGCTACTTTTGATAGTACTACAGGTGCAGTTACTATATATAGTACAAGTGGGATAGGAAGTATAGATAATACAAAATTAAGCTCTTATTGGGATACATGCGGAAAGGATAATATTAAAAGTATTACTTTTACAAATGAAGTTTATGCACCAGAAGATTCAAAATACTTATTTTCTAAGCTAACAAATGTTAGTGTAATAAATAATGCCAATAATCTAAATACAAGTAATGTAAGAGAAATGAATTATATGTTTAGTGGCTGTAGTAGTTTAACAACATTAGATGTAAGTAATTTAGATACAAGTAATGTAACACTTATGGGTTTTATTTTTTTTAACTGTAGAAGTTTAACAACATTAGATGTAAGTAATTTAAATACAAGTAATGTAACAAGTATGATGTATATGTTTAATGGCTGTAGTAGTTTAACAACATTAGATGTAAGTAATTTTGATACAAGTAAAGTAAGATATATGGGTTATATGTTTAATGGCTGTAGTAGTTTAACAACATTAGATTTGAGCAGTTGGAATACAAGTAATTTAACAGATATGGAAAATATGTTTTATGACTGTAGTAATTTAACAACATTAGATGTAAGTAATTTTGATACAAGTAAAGTAAGATATATGGGTAATATGTTTTATCACTGTAGAAGTTTAACAATATTAGATGTAAGTAATTTTAATACAAGTAATGTAACAAGTATGGGTCATATGTTTGGTGGCTGTAATAGTTTAACAACATTAGATGTAAGTAATTTTAATACAAGTAATGTAACAAGTATGGGTCATATGTTTGGTGGCTGTAATAGTTTAACAACATTAGATGTAAGTAATTTTAATACAAGTAATGTAACAAGTATGGATTATATGTTTTATGACTGTAATGGTTTAACAGCATTAGATGTAAGTAATTTTGATACAAGTAATGTAACCAATATTAGTGGTATGTTTAATGGCTGTAATAGTTTAACAGCATTAGATGTAAGTAATTTTGATACAAGTAATGTAACCAATATTAGTGGTATGTTTAATTGCTGTAGAAGTTTAACAACATTAGATGTAAGTAATTTTAATACAAGTAATGTAAGAGAAATGAATTATATGTTTAGTGGCTGTAGTAGTTTTACAGCATTAGATGTAAGTAATTTTAATACAAGTAATGTAATAAGTATTAATGGTATGTTTAGTGACTGTAGTAGTTTAACAACATTAGATGTAAATAATTTAGATACAAGTAATGTAACATATATGAGTAATATGTTTAGTGACTGTAGTAGTTTAACAACATTAGATGTAAGTAATTTTGATACAAGTAATGTAACCAATATTAGTGGTATGTTTAATGGCTGTA
>CASKJV010000041.1 GCA_949388605.1 uncultured Clostridia bacterium | reverse complement strand
TGTATATATATATATATATATATATATATATATATATCAACATTTGTATTAGAAAATTAAATAGAAAAATAAAATCAAGTATAGAATATAAAAAGGCTTATATTAACTATGCGTTTTTGTGTTATGCAAAAATATGTAGTTGATATGAGTCTTTTTGTGATTTTTATATAGTTTAGTATAAAAAATATTGAAAAGTTCTGTTTCTTAGATTTATTAATATTAAGCAAAAAATACATATTTTTGTTTATATTGTTAAAAATATTGTTTTAAAGTAAGTTAAAACAAATTTTTTTATAAAGAAATACAAAAACAAAAGGAGGAAAAAATGAAAAAAACAAACAAAATAATAATAACAGTAATAATAGTAGCCATGTTATTATTAGGAATAGGATATGCGGCAATCCAAAATATTACATTAAATATTGAAGGTACAGCAACAGCAGATCCAAGCCAATCAAATTTTAGCGTAAAGTTCACAGGAACACCAAAAGTATCTGATAGCACATATGTAACAGCAGGAATAACAGATGATATAAATGCAACAATAAGTGTAAATGGATTAACTCAAAAAGGACAAACAGTAAATGCAGAATATACAGTACAAAACGTAAGTACAGATATATCAGCAGATTTATCTGTAGCAACAACAAATAGTAATACAGAATATTTTACATTAAAATCAGAACTTGCGAAAACAAGTTTAACAGCAGGAGAAGCAACAACAGTAAAAGTAACAGTAGAATTAACCAAAACACCAATAGCAGGAAGTGTAAATTCAACAATAGGAGTTAGGTTAACAGCAATGCCAGTAGAACCAGGAAAAGAAGGAACAAGCGAAGGAATAAATGGTTCATCACAAACACCAGAAACAAACAATAAAACAACATTAGCAGAAGTGACAAATGCTAATATTGGAGAATATATAGATTTAGGAAATAACATATTAGGAACTGAAAGCACAACAGACGATTGGAGAATATTGTATAAAGATGAAGATAAAATATATGCTATATCAGCAGATTTTTTGCCAAATAGTACTGGATGTGCAGAAAATGCAGAATTAATAACTGAAGGAACACATATTGTAAACGGATATGAATCTAGAGATAAATTAATAAATGGATTAACACATTCAACAGCATGGAATGTATTAGCAAATGGAATAGCAGGAGCAACAGCAACAGGTGCACCAACACTAGAATTAGTAATTAATAGCTATAATGCAAAAAATAATACAGATTTAGCATATGATAATGATTCCGCAAGTTATCCAAGATATGAATATATGACAGGTGATTATGACTTATATATGACAAATGAACCAGGTTGTTATTGGTTAGCTTCATCTTATGATAAACACGAGGCTTATATTTGGAGTGTTCATAGTGGAGGATTAATAATGGCAGTTGGTTATAGTGATACTTATGCTATTTCGGCAGGTGTACGTCCAGTAGTTGTTTTACCAAGTGATACATCATGTAGTTATGTAGATGGTGTTTGGACAATAGAAAAATAAAAACATTTATTAAGTTCTGATAACTAAACGGAATTAAGCAAATGCATATATATCAGAAGGTATTCAAGACTTAAAGATGCATCCAAAAATATCAAAATGGGAAAATAAAAAGATTATTCAAATTTTATAAAAAATTGAATAATCTTTTTAAAATATAAAAAACAAAAATGAAATTCTTATTTAATATTTAATTTATAGGTTGTCTCTCACCAGATTCAATCATTTCATCAATTAACTTACTTATAACTTTTCTTTCATCATAAGGATATTTAATTCCGTTTTTTTCAAGATATAAGTCATGTCCAAGACCAGGAATAACTATAATATCACCAGGTTTGGCAATAGAAATTGCATAACGAATTCCTTCAGTTCTATCAACAATAATTTTGTATGGCTTTCCAGTTGGAATAATTCCAACTTCGATTTCTTTTAAAATTTTTAAAGGGTCTTCAGTACGAACTTGATCAGACATTAATACAGTATAATCAGCTAAACGACCAGAAATTTCACCCATTACAGGACGTTTGGCAGCATCTCTATCTCCACCAACACCCCAAGCACAAATTATTTTTCCTTTAGCATAAGACTTTACTGCTGTTAGTATACTTTCCAAACTAGAAGGTGTGTGTGCATAATCTATCATAATAGTTAATCCAAGTTTATTATCAACAAGTTCACTTCTTCCTAAAACTTTAAGTGTTTTTAAAGCTTGTCTTATCTCGTCAGCTGTAACATCAAAATATGAAGAAACTGCTATTGCACCAGAAGCATTGTAAACACTAAATCTTCCAGGAATACAAGCTTCAATTTTTTCTTCTTTTCCATTAAACATTATTGAAAAATCTATGTTAGAATCAGTAATTTTAATATTAGTTGGATTTACCTTAAAATCAGATTGATTATCAATTGAAAAAGTTCTAATATCTTTATTTGGAAGTAAATCTTTAACTTTTCTTACTGTTTCATCATCATTATTTATAACTGCATGCTTAGATATTTTTAATAATTCTAATTTGCAATTAAAATAATCTTCCATTGTAGGATGTTCTTTTGCACTTATATGATCTTCAGTTAAATTTGTAAATAAACCAACATCAAATTCGCATCCTGCAACTCTATCAAGTTTCATGGCTTGTGAAGATACTTCTATAATTACAACATCAACTTTTTTGTCTACCATCATAGCTAAATTTTTTTGAATTTCAATACTCTCAGGTGTAGTTCTATCTGTATCTTCGATTTTTTCTTCATTAATATAAATTGCAATACTACCAATTAAACCAACTTTTAAACCATGTTTTTCTAAAATTGATTTTACCATAAAAGTAGTAGTAGTTTTTCCTTTAGTTCCTGTGATTCCAATAAGTTTGATTTTTTTTGAAGGATTATCGTAAAATTCACAGGCAGTTTGTGCTAATGCTTTTCTTGTATTTTTTACAGAAATAGCAGGCATGTTATCTGGAATATCTAAAGTATTTATATCAACATCAGGTTCTACAATAACTGCTTTTGCACCATTTTTTATAGCATCAGAGATAAATTCTACTCCATTTTTAGAGAATCCATTAATTGCTATAAAAAGTCCTCCTTCTTTAATTTTTCTAGAGTCAGAATGTATATTAGTTATATCTAAGTTTAGATCACCAACTGTATTTTTTACTTCGACTTTTGAAATTAATTTGTTAAGTAACATAGTCATCCCTCCATTCTTAAAAGGTTACTATTTTTGAATTATATAACTAAATTAAGTAATTTGTAAATAACTTTTAACCAATTAATGACCAATTTGAGACATAAATAGAAGTACATTTTTGACCAATTCTATACATATGTTGCATTTTCAAAAAATAGTAAGATATATTAAAAAATCTTATAAATATACCAAAAGAGTTTACATTGCTGAGACTAAGTCTCAAGACAAATGTAAACTCTTTTGAATTAGCATACATAGCTTGCTAATGTGAAATTGTTAATAAGTTACTTAAATCACAATAATAAATAAAGAATTATCAATATTATTAATGTGATCCATTTGTGTTTCCACATGATTGAAAATATCCAGAAGATAATTGAAAAAAACATTGAAAACACTGTTACTATTACTGAATAAAAGCATAACATAAAAAAGGTAATTAATAGTAAGTACAAAAGCGCCATATTAACAACTCCCTTCAAAATTGTAAATGTACAAGTTAATAAATATTATATCACCTAAAAAAATAATAATCAACGAATTAAAAAGAAGAATTTATCTTAATATATAAAAAATGTTTAAATCTATGCTAGATATTATTTGAAAAGCTAATATAAATTAAAAAATACTTTTTTATAGAAAAAATCGAAATATAAAATTTAATAAAAAACTATATATTTTTATAGACATTTTTAGTAAATTTATATATAATAAAAAAAATATTGGCATAATATGTCATTCTTTTTATAACTTTAGGAGGGCAGAGTTTATATGTATGAAAGAAGTGCTATAGTATTAGAAAGATACTTTGATAATTTATTAAATTATAGAAGAGAATGTAATTTGAGAGATAACTATAAAAACTATTGTGAATTAGTTGAAAAGTTAGAAAAATATCAAATTAATTATCAAAAAGAGCTTGTTGCAATACAAGAGTATAATGAAAGTTTAGAAAAAATAAAAGAAATTCAATCTGCTCAAAAAGTTTTATATAAAAAGAATGCTGAATTAGAATATAATAGAAATTTATTATTCAACAATATAGATGGTAAAGTTGAAGAAATAAGAAAATGTATTGAAAAAATAGAAATTGAAGTTGAAGAAAATAATGCTAAAATGAAAGAAGTGAAAGAAAATTTATTAAAGGCATTAGAAGAATATAATGATAAGAGATTTGAACTTTCAACATGTAAGAGAGAAAAGAAAAAAGCTGAAAACGAATATAATGATATATACGAAATTTCAAGAATTAATTTTGACGGAATAACAGAAGAAGATATATCAGAAATTAAAGCTTTTTCAAAATTTGATGATATACAATCTATTATAGAAATATTATCAGAAAATGGAAAAGGAGAGAAAATACCATTTAATCAAGATGTTATTGAAAATGCAACAAGATTTGGGGTAGAAACAGCAAAAAAAGAAGCTGCTTCATATGCTGTAATCTATGACAAAATGAATAAATTATTAACAGATATAGATAATGGAGCTGCCAGAATAAATTTACACAAAAAATATGTTAGAAATGAAAGAGCAAAAATAGATTTTATATTAGCAGTTAAAGAGTATGAAGTACAATTTTTAGATTATGAAAGAATGACAATTATACATGGGGAAAATAGTCATAATCAATTAATGAGTGAAGCTTGTGCAAATTTTAATACAGATATAATTCAAATAAATAATTTATATGAGTTATTATTAAGAGAAATATCTAATAAAGCTACAAAAAAAGCATATAAAGACCTTTACAATAAATCATATTTAACAAATATGGAAGAAAATGAAGAAAAATTGAAAAAAGAAAAAAGCCGTGTAAATTTAAATATTGCTACACTAATAAGTTCAAATTATTGGAGAATAGAAGGACTAAAAAATATTTATACTATATTTTATGAAAATGTTTCTAAAGTATTTGGAAGAGATATTGCTGAATTTGATATTCCAAAAGAACATAACTTAGATTTAAATATAGAAGAATGCAATAGTAGAGAAAATAACCAAGAGGAAAATGAGATTGTTGAAAAAATTCCTTTTAAAATTCATGGAAATTATGATGATATTGAGGAAATAACAAGCTATAGTACTAATAATGATGTTCAAGATGAAAGTGCATTTAGTATGGATTATATAGAAGATGTAATATCATCAAATTCTATTAATAATGAAGGTTCTAACTTAAATGAAGAATTTGACATATTTGGGGAGAAATATAAAGAAATAGATTTTTCAGAAACAAATGTAATTGCTGCCAAATCTAAAATAGAGGGAATGTCTATAGGTAATGAAAAAAATATTTTCAAAAAAGTAGAATTTGAAAAAGATATACCTTATGAAATCGAAACAGACGAAGTACAATTGTTTGATGAATTAGAAAAAGTTCAAAAAAATAATGGTATAAAGAATTTTAATCTAACAAAAGAAACAGCAAAAAGAAGTAATGGAGTGTTTAGTAAATTTAGAAAAATAACAAATACTAAAAATAATAAATTTACAGATGATATATGGTAAAATAGAAGTATCTTTCTATTAATGTTAAAAATAAACTAGTATACTAAGAGTATAATTAGTATTTTTAATATATTAATAGAAAGGTGCCTTTTTTTT
Organism: uncultured Clostridia bacterium; assembly: GCA_949388605.1. Lineage (GTDB taxonomy): Bacteria > Bacillota > Clostridia > TANB77 > CAG-508 > Scatovivens. Next base: position 8,802 of record CASKJV010000041.1, on the reverse strand, counting down.
CCAATGAAAATAAATAAAAAACTCTTGATAACAAAATATTTAAATGTTATAATTATTATGATAAAATACGTAGAAAGGGAAAAAAATGAATCAAATTTTAGTTTCTGAAAAATTGTATATTACACCAGAACTTAAAAGAAAAAAAAGAATGTATAAAATTGACTTCTTTATTTCTATCTTTTTAGTATGTATTTTATTTTCTTACTACATATATGCAGAATATGATAAAAATAAAAATGAAGCAATTTCTCAAGAAATATTATCTAACTTATCATTTGAAGATAATGTAGTAGATGATACAACAATTAAATTTGCAAATAATGCAATTGTTGTAATATTAAATACAGAAGATCCATTTGAAGTTGTTTATACAGAACCAGTTGAAGATGAAAATTTAGATGATAATATAGATTGGAGAGAAACAGCTAGTGGGACTAGATATTATGCTTTGGCTACAATAAATATACCATCAATAGATTGTACATATCCTATATTAAATGATACTACTGATGAATTATTAAAAATTTCACCATGTAAATTTCATGGTTCAGATCCAAATGAAGTAGGTAACTTTTGTATAGTAGGTCATAATTATAGAAGTGATAAATTTTTTAGCCATGTACCAAAACTATCTATTGGTGATGATATAGAAATAACAGATTTAGTAGGAGAAAATAAAGGAAGAACATTAACTTATAAAGTTTATGATAAATATGTAGTAGAACCAGAAGATACAAGATGTACAACACAAAGAACGAATGGTTTGAAAGAAATAACATTAATTACTTGTACAGATGATAGTAAACAAAGAGTTATAGTTAAAGCAAGAGAAGTTGAATAGGTAATATATATTTAATTGTTATAAAATAAATTTAAAATGTAATATAAATAAAGAGTACTTTTAATAAAAGAAAATATTAAAAGTACTTTTTTGATATTTAGTAGGAAAGTGCTTTGCACTTCCTACTAAATATCAGCTTCGCTAATTTTTGCACACAATTTTGTACAACAAAATTGGCGCTTCGAACAAATACGTGGACAATTTAGTAAATTTTTATATTTTGTAATTATCATATTGTCCACTTTTGATATTTAGTAGGAAAGTGCTTTGCACTTCCTACTAAATATCAGCTTCGCTAATTTTTGCACACAATTTTGTACAACAAAATTGGCGCTTCGAACAAATACGTGGACAATTTAGTAAATTTTTATATTTTGTAATTATCATATTGTCCACTTTTGATATTTAGTAGGAAAGTGCTTTGCACTTCCTACTAAATATCAGCTTCGCTAATTTTTGCACACAATTTTGTACAACAAAATTGGCGCTTCGAACAAATACGTGGACAATTTAGTAAATTTTTATATTTTGTAATTATCCTATTGTCCACTTTTGTTCTATATATGCATGATGATATCTGATTTTATGCGAACAAATATTCCTTGAAAGAATAAAAATAAAAATAGGAATTATTATCGTTTTTATCCAAAAACACAATAAAATGTAAATAAAAATTAGATAAAATTAATTTTTCGAATAAAAAATGTAATATATTTGAAATATAAAAACCTCTATTCTTACAGTTACAATTAATTGGAAATTTAACCTAAATTTGATAATAAAAATAATGCAAAAAGTAACCAGCAAAAAATGTAAAATTATCAAGGGATTGAAGCTTTTGGAAACATAACAAGTATGAATTTGACATTACTTTTTAAAGTGTTAAAATCTATTCATGAGTTGAGTACAAAAGATTATAAAAATAAAAAAAGTTCTATAATGGAGGAATTAGGAAATGAAAGTAATTAAGAGAGACGGTAGAAAAGTAGATTACAATAGTGACAAAATAGTAATTGCTATTAGTAATGCAAACAAAGAAGTTGGTGGAAAGGATAAAGTATCAAGATCATCAATTGAATTTATAACAAAATATATAGAAAGTTTAAATAAACCATCAATGTCAGTTGAAGAAATTCAAGACATTATAGAACGTAAATTAATGGAATTTGGAAAATTCACATTAGCAAAAAAATATATATTATATAGAGATAAACACGCAATGATTCGTCAAGCAAATTCAACAGATGAAAGTATATTAAGTTTAGTTAGAAATGCTAACAAAGACACAATGGAAGAAAATAGTAATAAAAATGCAGCATTGGTTTCTACACAAAGAGATTTAATTGCTGGAGAATGTTCTAAAGATTTAGCTGATAGAATAATGCTTCCAGAAAGAATTGTAAAAGCTCATAATGATGGTGTACTACATTTTCATGATAAAGATTATTTTGTACAACCAATGCATAACTGTTGCTTAGTTAACATAGGAGATATGCTTGATAATGGAACAGTAATGAATGGAAAAATGATAGAAAGTCCAAAAAGCTTTCAAGTTGCTTGTACAGTTATGACACAAATAATTGCAGCTGTAGCTAGTAGTCAATATGGTGGACAATCAGTAGATATTCGTCACTTAGGAAAATATTTAAGAAAAACATATGATAAAGTATATAAAAAGAGATTTTTAGGATATGTTGAAAAAGGATATTCTAAAGAAGAAGCAAATGAAAGAGCTAGAGAAGATGCAATAGAAAGAAGAAAAGAAGATTTATCTTCAGGAGTTCAAACAATTCAATATCAAATTAATACTTTAATGACTACAAACGGACAAAGTCCATTTGTTACAATATTTATGTTCTTAGATAAAGATGACGAATATATCGAAGAAAATGCATTAATTATTGAAGAAATATTAAAACAAAGATTACAAGGTATAAAGAATGATAAAGGTGTATATATAACACCAGCATTCCCAAAACTAATATATGTATTAGATGAAAACAACTGCTTAAAAGGTGGAAAATATGATTATTTAACAAAACTTGCAGTTAAATGTTCATCAAAGAGATTATATCCAGATTATATCTCAGCTAAAATAATGAGAGAAAATTATGAAGGAAATGTATTTAGCCCAATGGGATGTAGAAGTTTCTTATCTCCATGGAAAAATGAAAAAGGAGAATATGTTTTCGAATCTAGATTTAATCAAGGTGTTGTAAGTATAAACTTACCACAAATAGGAATTATAGCAAATGGAGATGAGGAAAAATTCTGGAAACTATTTGATGAAAGATTAGAACTATGTAAAGACGCATTAATGTGCAGACACAATGCTTTACTTGGAACAGTATCAGATGCATCACCAATTCATTGGCAATATGGAGCTATAGCAAGACTTGAAAAAGGTCAAAAAATAGATGAATTATTAAATTCTTGTTTCTCAACAATTTCTTTAGGATATATAGGAATCTATGAGCTTACAAAACTAATGAAAGGTGTTAGTCATACAAATCCAGTTGGAGAAGAATTTTCAGTAAGAGTTATGCAACACATGAGAGATACTGTAGATAGATGGAAGCAAGAAACAGGACTTGGATTTGCATTATATGGAACACCAGCAGAAAGTTTATGCTACAGATTTGCAAGAGTAGATAAAGAAAGATTTGGAGACATCGAAGAGATTACAGACAAAGGATATTACACAAATTCTTATCATGTTGATGTTAGGGAAAAAATAAATGCATTTGACAAATTAAAATTTGAAGCTAAATATCAACCTATATCATCAGGTGGAGCTATATCATATGTAGAAATACCAAATATGAAAAACAATCTAGAAGCATTAGAAGAAATTGTTAAATTTATTTACGATAATATTCAATATGCTGAATTTAATACAAAATCTGATTATTGTCATATTTGTGGATTTGATGGAGAAATAACAATTAATGAACAAAATGAATGGGAATGTCCACAATGTGGTAATAAAGACCACAGCAAAATGAATGTTACTAGAAGAACATGTGGTTACTTAGGAGAAAACTTCTGGAATGTTGGAAAAACAAAAGAGATAAAATCAAGAGTACTTCACATTTAATTTTACATACATAATATAAATTCAAGTGAAGTATATAAAAATTAATTAGTTACAAAGGAGCCGTTTGAATTATTAATAGTTTTGTATATAAATTTATAATTCTAACGGCTTAAATCTTTATGGTCTAGAAAATCTAACAAAATGGAAGGATTTTTTCTGGAAGATAATTATGCAAATTTAATAATATCTTGATTATTTATTATTTAAATATTATTAAGTTGTTGTTTTATAAAAAAATTAGCTGAAAAAAGAAGTAGTGTATTACTAGTTATTTTTTTTACGATTGGAGAAAAATTATGAATTATGCAGATATAAAAACAGTAGATATTCAAGATGGAACGGGTGTTAGAGTTTCAATATATGTTAGTGGATGCCATTTCCATTGTAAGGGATGTCATAATAAAGAAGCATGGGATTTTAATTATGGTAAAAAATTTGAAGATTCAACAATAGACTATATAATAGATTTAATGAAACCTGGATATATATCAGGACTTTCAATCTTAGGAGGTGAACCATTAGAAATTATAAACCAACAAGGCTTAGTTAAATTAGTAGAAAGAGTAAAAGAAGTTTATCCAGAAAAAACAATATGGTGCTACACAGGATATGATTTTGAAAAAGATGTTTATGGAAAAATGTACAAAGAACATGATTTTACTAAGAAATTATTAGAAAATATAGATATAATGGTAGATGGAGAATTTGTTGAAGAAAAGAAAATTGTAGATTTGAAATTTAGAGGATCAACTAATCAAAAGAAAATTGATGTTAAAGCAAGTTTAAAAGAAGGAAAAACAGTACAATTAAAATTTGGTGATGAAGCAAGATATGAAAACATAGAAGAAACTAAAAATCCAAAAGTATTATTCTTCCATGAATTTAAAGATAAAAATAATGAAATTGCAAAAGAAGAACATGAAGTTATTGCTATTGCAAATCAAGTAATTGCTGAAAACGAAAAAATTGTATCAATTCAACCTGCATATGAAGTAAAAGAGGTAGAAGAAAAAATTGCAGCTAAGGGTATTGGAATAGATAAAGATAGTAATTTATAAATACAATATTAACATTTTAAAATATATAAATGCCTGATAGGCAAAAATAATGGAGGTATAAATGGATAAATTAAAAGTTTTTTCATGTAGTGAGTCTGCAGAAAAATTTACAGATGAAATATGCGAGTATCTTAATATTGAAAAAGGAAAGCGAAAATTAATGAAATTTAAGAACGATAATAATTTTGTTCAAATTTTAGAAACAGTTAGAGATAAAGACATATTTTTAGTTCAAACTACAGAACCACCTGTAAATGAAAGAATAATGGAATTACTAATTATGATTGATGCAGTTAAAAGAGCATCTGCAAAAAGAATTACAGTAGTTTTACCATATTATATGTACTCTAGGTCTGACAAAAAAGATCAACCAAGAATACCAGTTACTGCAAAATTATTAGCAAATGTTATAGAGTCAGCAGGTGCAAATCGAGTTCTTACTTGTGATTTGCATAATAAAGCAATACAAGCTTACTTTAACATAAATTGTGATGTTTTAACAGGACAAAATTTACTTCAAAAATACTTTGATAATAAAAATATAGAAAATAAAGTTGTTGTTGCAACAGATGCAGGAAGTTCAAAGAAAGCTTACAAATATGCTGAACATTTTAGATGTCCAATAGCTTTAGTAGATAAACGTAGAGATGGAAATGATGATAGAGCTATTGCTACTAGTGTTATAGGTGAAATAGAAGGAAAGAATGCTTTAGTATTTGACGATGAAGTTGATACAGCTGGTTCAATAATGGAAACTGCCGAAGTAATAAAGAAGTTTGGTGCAAATGAGGTATATGTAGGATGTACACATGGTGTACTTTCAGGACCAGCAATTGAAAGAATACAAAATTCATCAATAAAAGAACTAGTTATGACAAACACAATTCCTTTACCAAAAGAAAAGCAAATAGATAAAATTGTTGTTGTATCAATATCTGAATTATTTGGAGAAGCAATAAAAAGAATACATGAAGAAACTTCAATAGGAGAATTATTTGAAACAAATTAAGTATTGACAATTAGTATAAAACTAATGTATAATATTAAACAGCTGAGTGAATCTAATGGATTAATTACATATAAAAAATAGAATCAATCCCAGAAGATCAAGATGTTTATTTTTAAGCTTCGGAAGGAGGGGAAAAATATGTTAGAGGTAAAAGTTAATAATGGAAATATAGAAGACGCTCTTAAAAGATTTAAGAGACAATGCGCTAGAACTGGTGTAATTCAAGAAGTAAGAAAAAGAGAACATTATGAAAAACCTAGTGTTAGAAGAAAGAAAAAGTCAGAGGCTGCAAGAAAAAGAAAATTTTAATAAGATAAAGGATAGTTTTGGCTATCCTTTATTTTGTATAAAAAAGCTAATATAAATAATTATATCATTAAGGAGAAAAAATAATGATAGCCATAATATTTGCAATATTAAATTCAATAATTGTATATTTTATATGTAAAAAATATTATAAAGAATATAAGAAAAGTTATGTAATTATAATTATATTTGCTATATTAAGTATTTCTTTTTATATTATTATATCAAAAATGGAATATATAAATAATTTACTTGAAAATAGCCAACATCGTATTTACGATAAAATTATAATACTTTTACTAAGTATGGCTATATCAATTAATTTAGATGGAATAATTGCAATTTTTCTTCAAAAAATATATGAAAAAAATATTATAAATAAATATGAAAGGAAGTACAAATTAGAAAAATATGAATATTATCGTGATATTTTGTATAATGAATCTCCAGCAATTCTTTCATATTGTTATAATAAAAAAATAAATGTTGAAGATGAAGTTGTAGCTACACTATTAAATTTGAAACTTAGAAAAATTATAGAATTAAATGATAATAAATTAACAATTTTAGAAAACAATATTAGATTAAATAATCATGAAAAATATGTATTAAAAAATATAAGAAATATAAACAAAAAAGAATTTAAGTATCAATTAGAAAAAGATTTAAAAATTCAGAAATATGTTCGTGAATTAAAACCGAAAGATATAGATATTGTTTCTATTATGGAAATATTTATGATATGGATGATTTTTTATACACTTACTACTATACCAATTTTTATGAATTTTGCATCACTTGGAATACTAGCATTTGTAGCATATTTTCTAACTTTTGCTGGAGTACCATTATATAAATTTATACAATCAAAGATAAATCCTATTACTAGAACTAAAAAAGCATTAGAACTTTCTGGAAAGCTTTCAGGCTTAAAAAAATATATAAAAGATTATTCTAATATAAGAAATAATGGAATTGAAAATTTAAATTTGTTTGATGAATATGTAATATATACAATCATTTTTAATATAAAAGGGAAGCTTGATAATGAATGTAGAAAAATATATTTGAACATGAAAAATATTAATTAAAATAAAAAAATAGAATATTGAAGTAAGTTATATAGTCTGCTTCAATATTCTATTTTTTTCTATTTTCCAATAAAAAGTTCGACAATAATTTTTCCATATGCAATACTATCGACTACAGCAATTCCAGTATAATTATAATCATTACTTAAAATATTTTCCTTATGAGAATCAGAAGTTATCCAAGCGTCAAAAGCAGATTTTATATCAGAATTACCAGCAATATTTTCACTTGCAGTTTTATAAGAAATATTATGAGATTTTAACATATCAAATGGTGTACCATAAGTTGGAGATATATGTGAAAAATAATTTTGTTGAACTAAATCATTAGCTTTTAATTTAGCAACATTTTGTAAATTTTCATCTATTTGCAATATTGGTAGATTATTTTTTTCTCTTTCAGCATTTATAATAGAAAGTAATTGAGATTCATCAGAAGTTAAATTTACATCTGAAACATTATCTATTGTTTCTGTATTTGTAACAGCTGCCTTTTGCTCTTCTGTTGGAGTAATATATTTAACATTAGCTGTACCTATTTGATTTTCTTCATTTTGAATTATATACCAGTCACCAATTTTTCCAAAAATTCTAACATATTCGTTCTTGTTAAGTAAATCTATTGAAGTGAAATTTATTCCTGCTCCACTTCTCATATTTAAATATTCAGTATTAACAATTCCTAATGAGTAATCAACAGACTCATAATTTTCCATACCAAAACTTTTAGCAAATAAACTAATTAGTAATATTAAAACTGTAAAAGATAAAGCAATTACAATTTTATTTTTTAATAAAAATGATTTCATAGAATTCCCCCTTTTATTATATTGAAATTGTATCCAATAAAAGGAAGAATTAAACATTAAATTGTAATTTGTATATCTAATACTTTTTTATTAGTCTTGAAATTAACGCTTTACAAGTGTTCATTTGAATGCAAGCATAAAAATTATTAGTTACTTCTTTACCTTTCCCAATTGTGGTTGCATTATTTGCATCTTCTTCTGTTTCCCAAAGAACAAAATCAGTCCATATATCACCTTGTAAGTAATGTTCCCAAGAAATAAATCCATTTGCTTTAGAAATAATTTCATCGTGTAATTTTTGCGTTAATTCTACAAATTGTTCTTCACTTACACCCTTTTTTAGTTTATATGAAAATATCCATGCTGTTTTATTCATATATAAATTCCTCCTCTACAACAACTTACTTTTGTTCCAATTATATAATAAAAGACATATAATTTCAACTTATTATCAGCTATATGTATTGTAATTTGTAGGGTAGATTTCATTTTCAAAAATTATTAACATATATATTTTTTTTTGCTCTTATTTAATTTTACTTTATATCAGAATTATTAACAAAATTATATTATTCATATCCAGTTCCTAGT
>CASKJV010000040.1 GCA_949388605.1 uncultured Clostridia bacterium | reverse complement strand
CACTAAAATTTGATTGGCTTGGATCTGCTGTTGCTGTACCTTCAATATTTAATGTAATATTTTGGATTGCTGCATATCCTACTCCTAATAATAACATTGCTGCTATTACTGATGTTATTATTATTTTATTCGTTTTTTTCATTTTTTCCTCCTTTTGTTTTTGTATTTTTTATATAAAAAATTGTTCTACTTATATTAAAACAATATTTTAACAAGATAAATAAAGATATTTTTTTACACTTAATGTTAGTAAATCTTAGAAAACAAAACTTTTCAGTAAGTTTTTTAATACTAAATTATATAAAAAAATAGAATAAAAGGGCCATTTTTAAAGTATTCAAACCTTTTAATATATTTAAGTGGCTCGTATTTGTTCAGGCACCAATTTTACAAAGTAAAATTGTGTGCAAATATTGCCGAAGGCTTTATATTATAAGAATTTCGAAGAAATTTCCTATAATACAAAAAGACTCATATTAGCTACCTATTTTTGCATAACACAAAAATGCATAGTTAATATAAGCCTTTTTATATTCTATACTTAAGTTTATTTTTCTATTTAATTTATTAATACAAATGTTGATGTATATAGCCACAAGGGTTTTAGGCTTTATCATAATTTTAGTATTCCTATTTATCCTTTATTTTTCTTTAATCTATCATAAAAAACTATATCTGTATATATTTTTTACTGTTTGTAAAATAATTGTAAAAGAAAGTACTAATTTCATTTTATAAAAATTTTTTTAATCTATTTATATTATTTTCTTGAAGTCTAATAAATCCATTTAAAATGTCTTTAACACTTTGAGTTGCTTCTGGACTCTGATTAAGTAATTTAAATCCTTTTATAACTCCCATATCATAACCTTGAATTAATATTTCAGATAATTTCGAATTTGAAGTATCTTTCATTGTATTCATATGAATTCCTGTCCACCCCATTATTTTTTCATTCATAGGAGTATCATCTGGTATTTCTCCAACCTCTGCAAAAGCATTATTTACTTTATTTAATGTAGTTTGATATGTTGTAAATTGCGAACTTAATTCGTCTTTAAAATTAGAATCCTCTGTTTTCTTTGATACTTCTTCAAGAGAAGACATTCCCATTGTAACTCCTTTATGAATTTCATTTAATATTGTTAAATCGTCCATAAAAACCTCCATTTCTAAAAATAGTATTTGTAAAAAATATTTTTATATGCAAATTTTAATATAAGCAGAAATTTATTTTTTATTTGTAAAAATTAAATTTCAATTCTTCTAAAATATCATATCTTTCCAATATACAAAAAAGCTTCTAAAGATATAAAATCTTTAAAAGCTTTCTAAATCTATTTTATTCTGTAGGTGCTTGTTCATCTGGCTCTGTTGGTTTAACAAAATCTGGATCTTCTTTATCACAAACACTACATTTTCCATCTACATAAGTATGCTTATTTGTAGCTTGTATAGTTTCTGTTTTTATATGACCACAAGAACATTTTAAAGTTTGACTTCCCTCTTTTGCACATGTAGGTTCAACTCTCTTAGTTAAATCTTCTACATATGAATGTTCATGAGGAGTATTTGTATTATCTACGGTAGTATTATCTTTTCCTGTATTTGTACTTGTGTTTGTATTAGTATTAGGCTTTAATTTAGAAATTTTTTCAGTTTCTTCTGCCTTACAAACTGAACATTTTCTAACTTTTAATCCTTCTTCTTTTTCTGTTGCTGGTTTAGTAACTTCCCAAGCACCAAATTTATGACTAAGTTTTGGAATTACTTCTGTTTTTGTTTCACCACAAGAACATCTTACTGTTTTGCTACCTTCTTTTGAACATGTTGCTTGTTTTACACTATTTTTTACAGTTTCTGTATAGTTATGTGTGTGTTTTGCATCAGCAGTACTTCCATAGCTGAAATATGCAATATTCATATCCACATTTCCACTAATACCGTTTACACTACCTTTACTTGTATATTGCCACATTTGATAACTACCTGTATAATCTGTTTGACTTGTATAATGTGCTAACCAGAATTTACATCCAAAAGATCCTCTAGACATTCTTGTTGTTATATCACTTTTATTAGCATACATCATTGGCTCATATCCAGCTTGACTTACTAAATTTAAAAATGTTATAGCATTTCTAGTAGCTTGAGCTCCATCTACATTTGCACATCTATATCTTTGGAAGTCTTCAAAATCATATACAACTGGATATGTAATTCTATAAGTTTTAATCTTACTTATAACCCAAGCTGCCTCTTCCAAAGCTTCATTTTCATTTATTGCTGCTGAATAAAAATAAATTCCAACTTTTATTCCATTAGATATTGCTCCAGATACATTTCTTTTAAAATATGCATCTTCATATATACCACCTTCTGAGTATCCTCTAAATCCACAACGAATCATTGCAAAATCAACACCAGAAGCTTTTACAGCAGCCCAATCAATTCTTCCTTGATGTGCTGATACATCTATACCAAAAGATTTTGTACCAACATTTTGAAACATTGTACTTACATCATCTTGATTAACTGCTGCTCCACCTTTTTTCTTATTCTTTTCAGGATCTTCTGCAGAATTTACAGGAGCTACTTTAGATTTTGGTACAGCTATTTTTTTATCTGCAATATCTAGCTCATCCTCAGAACTTTGTAATGCCTCATCTATAGAGTTATCTTTTGCCACTTGAATTACTTCTTCTTTGATAACTGGTACAACTTCTTCTTCAAGTGCAAGATTATTGTTATTTGCATTAACTGCTGTTGTTTCATTATTTAATTTATTACATGCAAAAATTCCAACTCCTGAAATTAGTACTATAGTTATAGTTGAAATAATTACAACTTTCTGTTTTATAGAAAGATTTAATAAAAATTTTTTCATATTCATCGACCTCTTTTAATATTATAACTTTTAAGCTTACATAGGTCAACCCTAATTACTTAACTTCTATGAATTAAAATATTGGTCATTATTTTCTTAATTCTGCTTTAAAATTCTTTTCTAATGCTTGAATTATTTTCTCCATTATTGGATTTATTTCTTCATCTGTTAATGTTTTACTGTTTGATCCAAATGTTAATGAGTAAGCAACACTTTTTTTATTTCCTAAAATTTGATTTGTATATACATCAAATAGTTTTTGATTTACAAGCAAGTTTCCTCCTGCTTTTTTTATAACTTTAGAAATTTCATCTGATGTAATATCTTTATTTAATATAATTGCTATGTCTTTATTGACTGTTGGATATATTGATATATCTTTAAATTTCATTTTTCCAACTTTTTTTGCTAATAATTTATCTAAATTTATTTCTAAAACAAATACTGGTTCTTTTGCAATTTGAGGATGTATTCTTCCAATAATTCCAACAATATCACCATTTACATTTATTTCAGCTACTTGACCTGGATGAAATTCTTTTACATTTTCTTTTGGTAATACAAAACTATATCTGTTTCCATATCCTAAATAATCTAGTACTTCCTCTGCTACACCCTTTATGATGTAAAAATCAACATTCTTCTTATTATCTATACCTAAATAATATTCACCAGTCATTAATGCACATAGTTTTTTATCTTCTCCATAAATTTCTTCTTTTTTCCAGAATCCTTTTCCTATTTCAAATAAGCATACATCTTTTATATAGTGTGCTTTGTTATATTCATAAATTTTGTATAATGAAGGAATTAAACTGTATCTTAATACATTTCTTTCTTCTGTTATTGGATCTGATAATTTTAATTCTTCAAATTTATCATTTGTATATTGATGTACATTTTTACTATTTATTAAAATATAAGATAATGTTTCGTTTAATCCTAAAGAAACCATTTTATTTCTAATTTCTCTATCTGTTTTATCAACATATCCTAGTTTAATTGGAGCTACTGGCAATTTTCCCTCAATATTATCTACACCATAAATTCTTCCAACTTCTTCTATTAAATCTTCTTTAATTGAAATATCTCTTCTTCTTGTTGGAACTATTACTGTAATGACATTTCCATCTAATGATGTTTCAAAATTTAATCTTCTAAATACATCAATTGCCTCTGAATTTGTTAATTTTGTTCCTAATAAATTATTTATATCATTTGCAGTTATATCTATTTTCTTTTCTGTTTTATCAAATTTATCATGCACGACTTTGCCTGTTTGAATTGTTGCTCCCGCATATTCTTCTAATAATTTAACTGCTCTTTCCATAGCCATATATGTTCTATTTGGATCTAATCCTTTTTCAAAACGATTACTTGCTTCGCTTCTAATTATTTTTTTTGATGTTTTTCTAACTCTAACTGAATCAAATATAGCAGACTCTATTAACACATTTTTTGTTGTTTCTTCTATTTCTGTGTCTAGTCCTCCCATAACTCCAGCAAGCCCTATAGCTCTTGTTCCATCAGAAATTACTATATCTGTTTCTTCTAAATCTCTTTCAATACCATCAAGTGTTGTTAACTTTTCACCAGATATTGCCATTCTTGTTTCAATAATGTTTCCTAATCTGTCTGCATCGTAGAAATGTAGTGGTTGACCACATTCAAGCATTACATAGTTACTAATATCAACTACATTATTAATTGGTCTTATTCCAGATGATATTAATCTATTTTTAATAAAATCTGGACTTTCTTTTATTGTTACATTTAAAGCTTTTCTAGCTATAAATAATTTACAATTATCTGTATTTACTTTTACTGTAAATGATTTATTTAAATCTTCTCCTGATTCATTATGTGATAAATCTATTTGTTTTACTGGTTTATCATAAATTGCAGCTACTTCATATGCCATTCCTAAAATACTTAATAAATCCCCTCTATTAGCTGTAAGTTCAAAATCAACAACTTCATCATCTAATTTTAAATATTCTATTGGGTCTTTTCCAACTGGTGCATCTTCTGGTAAAATATGAATTCCATTTTTATCTTCTTCTGATAAATACTTTTTATCTATTCCAATTTCATATAAAGCACAAATCATTCCATTTGATTCTTGCCCTCTAATAACACCACTTTTTATAGTTATTCCTCCTGGAAGCTCAGCTCCTGGAAGTGCAACTATAACTTTAATTCCTGCTCTTACATTTGGAGCACCACATACAATATTTGCCACTTCTGTTCCAATATCAACCTTACAACAATGTAAATGGTCTGAATCTGGATGTTCTATACATTCTAAAACATTTCCGATAACAAGTTTTGTAGCTGGAACTAATTTTTCAGCAGAATCATATTCATTACCAACTCTTGTCATATCTTCTGCTAAAGTTTTAATATCTATATTTTCATCTATATCAACATAGTCTTTTAAGAAATTTTTACTTAATATCATTTTTCCACCTTCACTTTATAATAATTTTATTATTTTAACTTAAAAAAGAAACAAGTATTACTAGGCAAAATTTAGTAAAAATACCTGATGCGTACTATCTTTACGTCGAAGATTTTTAATCTAAATTTTAACACCGTAAAACGAAGTTTATTTTTTATATTATCATAGTTTGAAAAAGAATTGTTATTTTGCTAGGCAGATGAATTTATAACTTATGAGTCATACTTTCTGTATGTTGATTAAGTTATAAATGAAATCTAACAACGCCAAAAGCAATTATTTTTCAAACTTTAGTCTTTTCTATCGAATTGAGATAAAAACCTCACATCATTAGTATACAAATATCTCATATCTGTAATTCCGTATTTAAACATTGCTAATCTATCAATTCCAGTTCCAAATGCAAATCCTGAATATTTTTCTGGATCATAACCATTCATTTCTAAAACTCTTGGATGAACCATACCAGATCCTAAAAGTTCAATCCATCCTGTTTTTTTACATAATGGACATCCTTTTCCACCACATTTAAAGCATGTAACATCAACTTCATATGATGGTTCTGTAAATGGGAAATAGCTAGGTCTGAATCTTAGTTGTGTATTATTTCCTAACATTTTTCTCATAAATAATTCGAGAGTTCCTTTTAAATCAGCAAGTGAAGTATTTTTTTCTTTGTAATCGATAACTAATCCTTCTACTTGGTTAAATTGATGTGAATGTGTTGCGTCATCTTCTCTTCTATATGTTTTTCCTGTGCAAATCATTCTTATAGGAGATTTTTCTTCGTTTGATAACATTGTTCTTGCTTGCACAGCTGATGTTTGTGTTCTTAATAAATATTCTTCTGTTATATAAAAACTATCTTGCATATCTCTTGCTGGATGTCCTTGTGCAAGATTTAATCTTTCAAAACAGAATTCATCAGTTTCTAATTCTGGTCCTTCTACAACATCATACCCCATTGAAACAAATATATCTTGAATTTCTTCAATAACTCTATTTATAGGATGTTTACTTCCTCTTGTAATTTTAGCACTTGGAGCAGTGATATCAATTTTCTCTTTTTCTAATTTTTGAGACATTGCTCTTTCTTTTAATATTTCTTCTGCATTTTTAATTTTCTGTTCGATTTCATTTCTAGCCTCATTAACTAAACTTCCTACTTTAGGTCTTTCTTCTTGAGATAAAGTTCCTAATCCTTTTAATAGATTAGATAGTTCACTTTTTTTGCCTAATAGTTTTACTTTTAAATCTTGTAGTTCTTGCAAATTTTGAATTTCTTCAATTTTTTCTCTTGCTGTATTTCGAATTTCTTCGATCTTTTCTTTCATTTTTATTCCTCCCAATTTATTTAAAATTTATATTAATAACTACATTATTTGTTATCTAACAATCTAAATAAAAAAAAAGACACCCATACATAGGACGCCTTACCGTGTTACCACCTAATTTCATTAATAATTAATTTACTAAATATTAATCTCATTCTAGTTATAACGTAACAAACGCTTATAGCTACTATTTTTCACCATAAGAACCTCAAAAGTGAAATTTCAGTAAATTATATATAAACAAATTTTCAGCGTAACATTTGTTTTCTCTTTAATATATTTAGTAATTTACCTACTTTGCTTTTTTCTAGCGGTTTAAATATTATGTTAATACTATATCACATTTTTTTTTACATTTCAAGAATTATTTTTATAATTTCACCAATTCTTTATGTATATATATCTGTTTTTATATTTATTTTTCTTCTTTCAATTTATTCTTATCTTCTATTACTAGTTCAATTTCTTTTAATGCTTTTTTAAATTGAGGATTAGAATTCCATCCAGTATCAAAAGCATTATTTACTTTATCTGCAAATTTTAATTCTTCCATAATTACTATCATTCCTTCCTTAATGTGCGAATATAATTGAAAAAGATTTTTATTTTATAAGTTATTTATTAAGACCAACTTTTTAACCACATCTATATTACACAGAAAACTTTTATCCTATTACATTTGATAATTCACTATTTTTAAAATTATCAATTCTAATTTTTAGAGGTTGTATAATTGTTGTTTCAATAATTTTAGCTGTATTAAATCTATACGAAAAAAATCTAGTAATTTTTTTAAAAACTTTAGGTTTTTTTATAATTTTTGAAATAGATTTATCTCCAACTTCCATTGCATCATAAATTGATTTTTTCTTTTGTTCATTTAATCTTTTAATTTCATTATTTATTAGAGAAATTTCTTTTTCTATTTTAGATATTACCTCTTTATTTTCCTTTTTACTATTTTCTGCATTTATTAAATTTTCGGAATTTTTTACTTCAACTTCTTTTATAACATCTTGAGCATCTACTGCCTTAAAAAGAATATTTGTATCTATAGGAGAATTATCTTGTTTTTTTATTTTTATTTTTTCTAAAATATTTTTTACGTTTTCTTTAACTGAACTTTTTACTTCATCATTTTCTTTTTGTTTAGTTTTTTCATTTATTTTTTTATATAAATATTCTTCATTCAAAAGTGCTCCTACTAATGATGCTTCTAATTCTACTCTTCTTAAAATTAATTGTTCTATTTTCCCATTATAAAAATCGCTTAATTCTATTAAAGCTTTTTTATAGTTTTCAATAGTTTCTGAAATAAGCTTTTGTATTGGTTCATAATTTTTAGATGTTTCCTTAAAATTAGGATTCACTTCATATATTCCTGCATTTATAGCATTTATTTGAGATGTTACTTTTTCATTAATTGAATCAAAAGATACTTTATTTATATATGCCCTATAAACAAGCGCATTTGTTTTTACTCTACCTTCTGATTCTTCATATAATTTTTTTAAACTTTCACAAATTTTATATTCATCATGATTTTCCAAAATAATGCACCTTCTTTACTAATTATTTTTTAGCATATTTTTTACATAATTGAAATCATCCTTTTTTTCTTTTTCAATTTGCTCTAAAAGATTTTTCAATTCATCAGCTTTCATATAGTCTAAATTATAAATTTTATTCTTATATGCAATAGTTCCTAATTTCATAGGCTCCTCCTAAATATATATTACTTATATATTTAACAATAAAATATGTCAATATATTTTTAATAATCAATTGAATTAATTTCTTTACCATTATTTTTTACTCTATACATTTGATAAATTTGATTATCTGTTTTACTATTATCTAAATAATACACAATTCCATTTACAATATTTAATTTTGTTCTTTGTGCCTCAATTTTAGCAATTGCAATAGATTTTTTTCCTTTTAAATCACATGTACAAATTTGCTTATTAGCTGCATCATAATAATAAATTTTTTTACTTGTTACATTATATGTTTCATTATTAACAAAAGTTGAAACTGTTTGTTTTGATTTACCATTAGTTTTTATCTTGCATAATGCATTTTCTTTGCTATCATAAAAATATATCCAATTATTCAAAATTTGAAAATTTTTAATGTTATAATCTTTCGAAATTTCTTTTACATCATTTTTATTAATATTAATTGAGTATAAACATCCATTATTATCTGAATAATATACTTTACCTTTTGATAATACAAAATCTTGAATTCCACTTTCAACAATTGTAGTTTCTTCAAAACTCTCTAAAGATAATTTTGCTAATTTCATCTTTTCTTTATTTGTAACATAAATTACATTGTTATCTTGTATATAAAATTTACTAATAGATGTTGATAGAGTTGCTATCTTTTTCTGATTTTCTCCATTAATATTAACACTTTTTAAATCAATTGTATTACTATCAGAGACAGTTAAATAATATATAGTATCTTTAACTAAAGTCATTGAATATGCTGTTTCATTTGTAATTTGTTTTTCCTTTTTATTCTTAACTTCAAAAATACCTGTTTCATATTTATTATAATAAATTGCTTTTCCATCAGATATAACAAGTCCACCATTAGAACTATTTCCTACTACCTTTTCTGGAGAAATAAATTTAATAATTAAATTTAAAATTCCAACAGTTATTGCAATAATTGCTAAAGCTATTATTAATAATATTGCTAAACGTTTCATTTTTACTTTTCTTCTACTTTTTTTTCTACCTTTCATATCTCAATCTCCATTACATTTATTCTATATTTGTTATATTAAATTTATATTATCTATTATTTTTTAATTATTGATGAAGTACGATTGTTTGTATCTATAAAATTAAATTGATCTTTCTTATAATCCCATACTAATTTAATTTTATCTTTTATTGCTTGAATTGTAAGATTATAATCCTCTTCATTTAAGGTCTCTAAAAATAAACAATTATCTTCTACTAAGTCTGGAATTTCTGTATTTTCTGAAAATTTTATATTAGCTTCTGATACCAATTTACTTTCATTTTCACTGGTAGAAACTGTTACTATTGTACTATTCTCTATAAAATTAGAAGATACACTTCCTTCAAATTCAGATGTTATTTTTATTTTTTTGTTTATTTTTTCGTTTTCTATAATATTATATGTTATATCTAAAGAGGTATTAGAATCATTATTGGCTTTATCAATTTCTATAGATATTCCATTTGTTTGATCACTATTTATTTCATTTTCTCTAATGTTATTTTCTCTTGAATATATTTCGTCTGACATATTTGCTAAATTTAATAAAGCATTATTTCCTTTATATAAATATGTTAATTTTATTTTATTATCTAAATCGCTTTTCTTTAAAACTTCTAAATCTATAGAATTTTCATTTGGTAAAACTATGCTTATTTTTTCTGTTTTTTCAGTAGAAACATACACTGTTATAGTTATTCCATTACCAGTAGCATCTTTAACTTGATTTATACAAGAATCTAAAATTTCTTGTATTTCATCTAAGTTTTTATTTATTTTCATTCCAAATAATAATTTTATTAATTCTACATATTCATATGATTCGTTTATTTTTTCTAGTTCTTTATTTATATCGTCTTCCTCAACATTTTCTAAATTTGTAGAATGCATTAATTCTAATTCTGGAATATTCTCATCTGGTTCTGTTATTTCTTCATTTTGAAGTTCTGTTTCTTCACTTTCTTCTATAACTTGAGTTTCATTAAAATTATTAGTCTCTGCTTGAATAGGTTCTAAATTTGTAGAATTTTGGACATTAATTTCGATTTCACTATTATTTATTTCTTGATTATTTATCTCTTGATTATTTATCTCTTGATTATTTATCTCTTGATTATTTATCTCCTGATTATTTAATTCTTGATCATTTATTTTCTGATTATTAATGTTTTCTTCTACTTCTGAAGTTATAGTATTGGTTTGTATTTTTATATTTTGATTATTTGCTGTATTAACAAATTTATTTAAAATTTCTTCATTATTTTTTATATCTTTTAAACTTTCTACTAAAATATTATTTAATTCTTGTTGTGATAAACTTAAATTATATCCAGTTACTGGAATTGATTCTCCATTCTTATTAATAGCAATATTATCTTTTATTGTAAAATTTTCTTCTGGTATTATATTTGAAATTTTTGAGATAATGTTAGAGAAAAATTCTTCTTTTTCTTGATTAGTTAAATCATTATTTTTTATATTAAACACATTATCTATTTTTTCTTGATTTAAATCTATTCCCAAAACTTCTTTAATTTTATTATAATGTATACCAACATATTTATTTACAATCTCATCTGATGCAATTCCAATAGAATCTTTATTTGTAAGTAATTTTACTCTTAAAACTTCATTTCCAGAATAATTAATTCCAAGCTCACTATATTTTTTTGAATTAATTGCATCATTTTGGCTGTCTAAATTAAACGAAAATTTACTAATATCAAGACCTTCTAAATATTCATTTTCAACATTAGTAGAGAAATTTAATTTGCTATTTATTTTATAATTTGAACTTAGTATTTTATTACTTAATTCTTTATATATGTTTTCATTAGTAATACTCTTCAAATTACTATTTGATAAATGAGTAAAAAATAACTGTTTTGTATTAGTAGTTTTATAATTATTAAAATACCAATTTACTCCATATATAGTAATTAAAATCATAAAAACTATTAGAATAAAAAACAGAATAATTTTTCCACCTTTTTTCTTGGGTGTTTTATAATTATCTCCAATATAGATATCTTCAATATTATTACTCATATATTTCCTCCAGATTATAGTAAGACTTAATTTGTATTAAAAATGTTTAATTAAACTTTAATGTAAGATTTTATTTAATAAAAAATTGAATACTTTCTTATTAAATAAATTATATTTTTTATATGTTTCTTTATATAATATAAACTTTATAATGTGTTTTTATTATATAAAAAAACACATAAAATAACAATATCATTTTATATATTTTACTATTTTTTATACAACAAAAGGCGTTACTTTAAGTAACGCCTTTTAATACTATTATTTTAAAAATAAATTTTCAAATTATTCAGCTGCTGATTCTGTTTCTGCATCTGCTTCTGGAGCTTCATAAGCTTCTAAAATAGCTTTTTGAATTTTCTCTCTAGTTTCAGCATTGATTGGATGAGCTATATCTTTAAATTCTCCGTTTGGAGTTTTTTTACTAGGCATAGCAATAAATAATCCATTTTGGCTTTCGATAACTTTGATATCATGAATTACGAATTCTCCATCAAATGTTACTGAAGCTACTGCTTTCATTCTGTTTTCTAAATTTACTTTTCTTAAACGTACATCTGTTATTTGCATTGTTTTAAGCACCTCTTTCTTATCGTTTTATACATATTTAAATTATGTACTAATAAATTATTCTACAAAAAAAATTTTTTTCCTTCTTTTTTTAAAAACTTTTTTGTATTTTTTTGATTTTTTTTAGTATTTAAAAATTATTTCATATGCTTGAAATTCTCCAAGTATAATAGTATAATTGCTTATAGATTTTATCATATAAATTTTGAAAGGAATGATTTATATTGGATACTCAAATAACAGATTTATCAAATTATAAACATATTCATCTTATTGGAATTGGCGGAATTAGTATGAGCGCAATTGCAGAAACTCTACGCAATTGGAACTATAAAGTTACTGGTTCTGATTTAAATAAAAGTAATATTACAGATAATTTAAATAAACATGGTATACCTACTGTTGTAGGTCATGATTTAGAAAACGCAAAAAATGCTGATTTAATTATATATTCTGCAGCTATAAGCGATAAAGATCCAGAAATTTTAACTGCTTTAGAAAACAATGTTCCCATTATAGGTAGAGGAGATTTTGTTGGATATTTAACAAAACTTTATAAAGAAGCAATTTGTGTATCTGGAACACATGGAAAAACTACTACTACTTCTATGCTTTCAAATTGCTTTATAGATGCCCAAAAAGACCCTTCAATTGAAGTTGGAGCAATTCTTAATTCAATTGGTGGAAATTACCGTGTTGGAAATAGCGAATATTTTATTTTAGAATCTTGTGAATATAAAGGAAACTTTTTAAAATTTTTTCCAAACACAGCAATAATTTTAAATATTGATAATGATCATTTAGATTACTATAAAACTTTTGATAATGTTGTAAAAGCTTTTAATGATTTTGCACAAATTGTTGAGCCTGATGGTTTGGTTGTTGTAAATGGTGATGATAAAAATTGTTTTGAAATAAAAGATATTGTAAGATCAAAATTTATTTCTTATGGAATTGAAAATGAAAATTGCAATTTTTTAGCAGAAAATATTAAATTTGATGAAAACGGATTTGCAATATTTGATGTTTATAAAAACAAAGAGTTTTATGAGCATTTTGAACTTTCAGTTGCTGGAAAACACAATATATTAAATGCATTAGCTTGTATTTCTACTTGTGATTATTATAATATTTCTAAAGAAGTTATCCAATCTTCTTTAAAAAAATTTACAGGTGCTGAACGTAGATTAGAATTTAAAGGAAAATTAAATGGTAATGTTTCTATTTTTGATGATTATGCACATCATCCTACAGAAATTAAAGCTACTTCTACTGCTGTAAAAAATAAAAAATATAATGAGTCATGGGTTATTTTCCAACCACACACATATTCAAGAACAAAAAATCATTTAGATGATTTTGCTGATTCCTTAATTGATTTTGATAATATAATTATTTTAGATATTTATGCAGCTCGTGAAAAAAATACATTTAATATTTCATCTGAAGATTTAGTAGAAAAAATTGCATCAAAAGGAAAAAACTCAATTTATTTGCCAGATTTTGATGATGTAGTTTCTTATATAAAAAGTAATGTAAAAGAAAATGACATTATAATTACTCTAGGAGCAGGAACTGTTACACAAATTGGGCCTATGATTTTAAAATAAATTGTGTAATATTCATTATAAATCTTTATTAATTGTTGCAAAAACTTTAAAAATGAAAAAACATAGAAATTTTATATTAATTTCTATGTTTTTTATTTCCATATACTTAAAAGGTGCGGGATTAACTCCCCCACCTTTTTTATCTTTATTGTTCATAAAAAGTAGCATCTTCTGGAATATAAATGTAATATTTGTATTCTACATTTTCCTCTGTAACATTATTACCAAACCAATTTGTATACTCAGAAGTAGTTGTTACTTTTTCAATATCTATATGCGGATTATTAATATATTTATTGTTTGCAAATTTCTCCACATAATAATTTGAACCATCTATAATCTGAGTAGTAGTTCCACCCCGTTCTGTTATTATTTCGTAATAGTATACATTTTCAGGACTAGATTTTATATAATATCTACTTCCTGTAATTTTATTGTATGGGGCTTGAGTAAATTCCACAATATTAATTGTTTGAACTATTTCTTTATTTTGGGTAATCTTTTCTTCTCCTAACGGAGTGTTGTCATTAGACATACAAAAAAACAATATATATAATAGCCAAACAGCAAAAAATACCATTCCGAAAAAATCAGTTACAGAGTTAAAAGCTTTAATTTTATAACTCATAACTATGAATATCACCGCAAGTATCTCTAATATTGGAATTCCCATAAAAATGAAATGATGTTCTATAATACAATATAATATCATACAAACAATATATATTATCTTTATTGCACCATAAATCCATATTAAAACATCTACTGAATTTAGAAATTTACCTAAAAAAGCTAAATTTTTTCTTTCCTCAAATGGTCCTCCTTTTTCTTGTTCTTTGTCAATAATACAAATAATTACTATTCCAATAAATCCAATTGCAAGTAAAATTAAATACCACCGTAATACCATACTGTTACCTCCTTAAATTGTTGTTTAATAGTATGTATGTTAAAACTAAGGAGTAAGAACTTTCCTTACTCACACTAGTATAATAAGGAAATAAATAATTCTTTATTTTTTTGAATTATAACATATATACATTATATTTTCAAGCGATTATGTAAAGTTTATTGTTAAAAAATTTTATACTACATTTAATAAAATTGTAATTTGTAGGGCTAAATTAATAAATTTCACTGTATAGAAATACGGCTCCCAAGGATTTATATATTTTATTAGCTCAGTGCTTCCCACGGAACACTTCGCTATAAAATATATAAAATCCCTTCGCGCAACTCTGATATAGTAGATTAATAAAATAGATTTATTAATATTACTCTTGCAATAATACAATATGAAAAATTTAAAAATGTGCTC
>CASKJV010000039.1 GCA_949388605.1 uncultured Clostridia bacterium | reverse complement strand
ATGGAACAAAAGAAGAAGAACAAACAATAAATACAAAAATACAAGTACTAGAAGAAAATATTGCTGTAGACGTAAACACAATAGCACCAGCTGACAAATACATAGGATATAAGTTAGATGAAACAAAAGAGATTGCAACAACAGTACAAGATAAAGGAATAATCCAAGTATACTATGTAACAGATGGAGAACAACAAAAAGATGTAAGTTATACAGTAGAATATTATAAAAATGGAACAAAAGAAGAAGAACAAACAATAAATACAAAAATACAAGTACTAGAAGAAAATATCACTGTAGAAGTAAACACAATAGCACCATCAGATAAATACTTAGGTTTCAAATTAGATGAAACAAAAGAAATAGCAACAACAGTACAAGATAAAGGCGCAATCCAAGTATATTATGTAACAGATGGAGAACAACAAAAAGACGTAAGTTATACAGTAGAATATTATAAAAATGGAACAAAAGAAGAAGAACAAACAATAAATACAAAAATACAAGTACTAGAAGAAAATATTGCTGTAGACGTAAACACAATAGCACCAGCTGAGAAATACATAGGCTTTAAATTAGATGAAACAAAAGAAATAGCAACAACAGTACAAGATAAAGGAATAATCCAAGTATATTATGTAACAGATGGAGAGCAACAAAAAGAAGTAAGTTATAAAATAGAATATTATCAAAATGAAGAAAAAATAGAAGAAAAAACAATCACAAAAGAACTTCATGTATTAGATGAAGATATTATAGTAGATCTAAATGAAGTGGCACCAGAGAATAAATACCTAGGATATAAATTAGATGAAACAAAAGAGATACCAGCAACAGTAAAAGACAATGAAGTAGTCCAAGTATATTATGTAACAGATGAAGCTCAAACACATAAATTAAGTTATATAGTGGAATATTATCAAAATGATGAAAAGGTTGAAACAATAACTATAGAAAAAGATGTACAAGTATTAAATGATGAAATTGCAATAGAAGAAGGAGACATAGATATATCAAATGATAGATACTCAGGATATAGATTTGTGAGAACAGAGCCAAATCCAATACCAGAAAAAATAGAAGTAAATGGAGTTATCAGAGTTTACTATATTGTAGATGATGAAAATACAAAAGAAATAAATTATACAGTAAAATACTATAAAGATGAAGAAGAAGTAGAAAGTGTAACAGTAACAGAAACAGTACAAGTATTAGATACAATAGTAGAAGTAGATAGAAATAAATTTGATACAGATACATATAAATATCCAGGATATAAATTAGATACAGAAAATCTAGAAATACCAGAGTATATAAGTGATGACGGAATTATAAATGTATACTATATAAAAGATGAAAGTCAAACAAAGACAGTAACCATTACAATAGAGTATTATCAAGAAGGTGAAATAGTAAAAACAGAAACAATAGAAAAAGAAATCTATGTATTAGATGAAGATGTTAATGTAGCCAAAGATGAAATAGCACCAGAAGATAAATTCTTAGGATATAAAACAGATGTCGAAGAAGTTGTTCCAGAAACAGCAAAAGATGGAGAAACAGTAAAAGTATATTATGTAAAAGATGAAAGTCAAACAAAGACAGTAACAATTACAGTAGAATATTATCAAGAAGGTGAAATAGTAAAAACAGAAACAATAGAAAAAGAAATCTATGTATTAGATGAAGATGTTAATGTAGACAAAGATGAAATAGCATCAGAAGATAAATTCTTAGGATATAAAACAGATGACGAAAAACTTGTTTCAGAAACAGCAAAAGATGGAGAAACAGTAAAAGTATATTATGTAATAGATGAAAGCCAACAAAAGGATGTAAGCTATATAATAGAATACTATAAAGATGGAATAAAAGTAGATACACAAACAATAAAGACAAAAATACAAGTACTAGCAGAAGATATTGTTGTTGATAAAGAAATAGTAGCATCAAATGACAAATATGAAGGATATAAACTAGATGAAGAAAAAGAAATTGTAGAAACAGTAAAAGATAAAGAAGTAATTAAAATTTATTATAAAAAAGATGATAAAAATTCTGCAGGTGATAATAACAACAATAATAACAACAATAATAATAATAATAATAATACAAACAATAACGGAAATAACAATGGAAACAACAATAATAATGGCAATACAGGAAATGGCAACAATTTAAATAATAATTCTAATAATGGCAATAACAATGGATATAATAACAACAATAGTGGAAATAACAAAAACGGTAATGCGCAAAATAGTAGTAATTTAAGTAATAATGCTAATAACAATAATAGCAGTAGTAGTAAAGGAATACCAAATACAGGAGATAGCTTACCAATAATAATAGATGCAATTATATTGTTTGTCATATTGACAAATGCTATTGTAATTTTTATTAGAAAACTACAAAATAAATTAAAAGAACATTAAAATATCTATTGTATTATCTAATAAAAAAATACAGAGTAAAAGTAAATTTAAACAGGCCTTTGAATGAAATAAAAAGGTCTGTTTTTGTTTTTGCAAATAAAATGTACATCTACAAAAAGTACAAATTATTAGGGAAATACTAGTTTGCGTAAATAGTTAAAAAAAGTAATATTATTGTAATTGTAAAAGAAAAAATTAATATTTATAATATACATATAATATTGTAATTTATAGTGGAGATTTTATGGCCGAAAGTAGAGAAGATCAAAATAAAATAATTGAAAAAGAAAAAGATAATGAAACTCTAATAGTGGACGAAAATAATAAAGTAATAGATTTGTACAGTTTGCTTGAAGGAAATGATAGAAGTTCCGATGGGCCAATTTTTAAGATTAAAAATTTGCTAAATGTTGATCGGAATAAATAGTGAAGCAACAATTGAAATGATTGCAGATAGATATAAATCACTAGCTGGAAATATTACTGATAAAGATCAAGCTTTAGATATATTAGATGATGTATTTAAAATAGTTGCAGAAGATATAAGTAATTTACCAAATGGAATTGTTATTGATATAAAAACAGGTAATAAAAACCAAGCTTTAAGTGAAGAACAGGCAAAAAAATATTCTATAGATGATGTTCAAGAGTATACTATACAAAGCCAAAATCAAGGTGTAAATGAATTTTCAAATTCTGAATTTAAAATTAGTGAGGAAAATTTATTTATAGGAGATTCTAAGACTACAAGTGAATATTTTGAAAATAGACTGGAAGAATATGCTAAAAGTAATTATACAAAAGAAACTCAAAAAAATATAGCTCAAAAAGTTAGTACTTATAAGATGTCAGAAAAAGATAAAAATTTAGTTAAAGAATCTGAAAAAAATGTTCGTAGTACTGACTATAAAGTTATAAAATTAATTGATATGTTGGAGAAATTATCTAAAGCACGAGGAACACCAGAATATAATAGTATTTTTGAAGAATTTGATGAATATTTAGATAAAAATTCTCAAGATAAAGAAAAACTTTCTGAATTATTGGATGAAAATGGAAATGTAAAAGAATATTATAGTAATATGAATAAAGCTTATAAAAAGGATGCAGGAGTTGTATTCTTCTTTAATGAAGCAGAACACTTATTAAAGAAAGGTCTTGAAAATGTATCAAAAGAAGATAAAAAAGAATTAACTATAAGATTTTTGAGCGTTTATAAATTTAGTGGAAAAAATAATGAATTGCATGATGAAATTTGGGATAAAATGGAAAGTTTTTTTCCAGAATTTAATATTAGAAATGAAAATAAAAAGATAAGTAGGGAAAACTTTTATAATTGTTTAGAACAAAATTTGGAACTCAAAGAACCATTAGATAGAGAAAGTTTTCAAGATTTACTATCTATATCTGAACAATATATGTTGTCTAGTATTAATGAAAAAGGGCTTAGCAAATTTTCTAATAGTAAAAAAATATCAGATAAAGATATGGGAAGTTTTTTTAAAGAAAAAGCTGTGTCTATAAATGTAAACGAAATGCTAAAAAATTATGAAAAAAGTAGTACTCAAAAATTTTTCGAAGATTCAGATATAAAGTTTGATGAAAAAAATGAAAAAGAATTGAAAAATTTATATTATGAATCAAATTCTGAAGCTTGGATTAGTAGTAAACAAGAAGCTAAAGAGTTAGCATTTTTCTCATTAATAAAATTAAAAGAAGAACTAAACAAGAGTAATGATGGAGGAAACTATTATAAGAATAAGTTAAATACAGTTGATAATAAATTAAAAATATTTCAAAAAAATAATAAAGATTTTAAATTTGAAAAGTATCTTACAGAAGATGGAAAATTATTGCCAGAAAATGAAAAAAGATTTGAAGTTTATGAAAGAAATAAAGTAAATGGAAAATTATTAAAAGAATATTTTAAAAGTGCTAAAAATATTAATAGTTATGAAGATTATAATAAATTAAGCAAATCTTCAAAAGAAAGTTATTTATTAAATACTATGTTTGGTTTAGAGTATATGGGAAAAAATCAAGAAAGTAGTTTTGGCAAATTTGCTGTAAGAAGACTTGAGGTAATTAGTTCTGAATCAAATAGTTTTGTGTCATTTAAAGAAAATGAAAATAATTCTAATTATGTAGATATTAATAAAGAACAAATTTTAAAAGAATATAATAAATTATCATCTCACAAATTTAAAACTTATGAAGAATTATCAAAATATTGTTATTCAAAAAGAATTGAATATGTAAATAATAAATTAGAACACTATTCTAATTTAAATGAAAAACATTTTTTTGAATTAGATTCTGATAATGTAATAGAAAGAAGTAATCAGATTGAAAGAATAAAAGTTAATTTCAATAAAAAGCAATTAGAAAATAGTAAAAGAATTAAAGAAATAAGTATGGGGAGAAATTTAAAAGCTAGTAGACAATTTAAAAATTCAACAATTACTGGAATTAACATTAAACCTAAAGCTGATACTAAAACTGCAAGTGATATAAATATGAACGATACTTCAGAAAATAAATCAAGTTTTGTAGATGATATGAATAGAGAAAATAATGGAATACATTCTAATGAAAACACTCAAGAAGATGTTGATAATGAATTAGTACCTATTGAAAAGAAGAAAAATATCTTAGGAAAAATTTTAGAAAAGATAACAGAGATTTCAAGTAGTATTTCAAATAAAGCAAGAAACTTGTTCTCTAAGAAAACTACTGTTGAAGGTGAAGAAAATGGAACTGTTATACAAGAAGAAACAAGTGTATCTAATGATTGGTTACCAAAAGAACAAGTAGATACACGTGAAGCTGTAAAAAAGACATTAGAATCAGCAAGCCAAAATAAGTCAAACAGGAGATCGCAAGAAGAAAATATAGAATTTGAATAAGGAGAGTGCCTAGTTTTATAGTATGAAAGAAATAATTGTAATAGGAGGAGGGTTAGCAGGATGCGAAGCAGCCCTACAGATAGCAAAAAGAAAAATATCAGTAAAACTTTATGAAATGAAGCCGGTAAAATTTTCAGAAGCACATTCTAATAAAAATTTAGCTGAAATAGTATGTAGTAATTCTTTTAAATCCAATTTAATAACAAATGCTTGTGGTTTATTAAAAGAAGAATTAAGAATGTTAGGAAGTGAATTGATTCCAATAGCAGATAAAGTTAAAGTTCCAGCTCGGACAAGCTTTAGCTGTTGATAGAGAAAAATTTTCTGAAGAAATTACAAAATTAGTAGAAGAAAATCCATATATAGAAGTTATTAGAGAAGAAATTGAAAAAATTCCTAAAGATAAGATTGTTGTAATAGCAACAGGACCACTTACATCTGAAAAATTATCAGAGGAAATTATAAAATTAACTGGTAACAAAGAATTGTTTTTTTACGATGCTGCTGCTCCAATTGTTGAAAAAGATTCTATTGATATGAATATTGCATTTTATGGAGATAGATATGAGCAAGAGCGTGGAAAAGATGAACCGTATGATGAATGGATAAAAAGAATCGAAAAGCAGGATGCAAGTTATATTAATCTTCCAATGAATAAAGAAGAATATGAAAAATTTGTTAATGAAATTATAAATGCAGAAGTGGTTACTTTACATGATTTCGAAAAAAGAGAAATATTTGAAGGCTGTATGCCCATAGAGATTATGGCTAAAAGAGGGATAGATACTTTAAGATTTGGACCATTAAAGCCAGTAGGATTTACAGATAAAAGAACTGGGCGTCGACCATATGCACTTGTCCAGTTAAGACAAGATAATAAAGAAGGTAACTTATATAATATAGTCGGTTTTCAAACTAATCTAAAGTTTGGAGAACAAAAAAGAATATTTTCAAGTATACCTGGTATGGAAAAGGCATCTTTTATCAAATATGGTGTAATGCATAGAAATACATATATAAATTCTACAATTTTATTAGATAATACATATAATTTGAAAAATGATGACAATATATATTTTGCAGGGCAGATAACCGGTGTGGAAGGATATGTTGAATCGATATCTTCTGGCTTCTTGGTTGGAGTAAATATTGCTAATAAGGTATTAGGAAAAGATAAAATAGAAATGCCTAAAGAAACTGTAATGGGGGCATTGGCTAATTATATATCTACAGAGAATAATAAGTTTCAGCCTATGAACGCTAATTTTGGAATATTACCGCAATTGGAAGAAAAGATAAAAGATAAAAAGCTAAAATACTCTAGAATGTCTGAAATAAGTTTAAATAAAATTAAAGAAATTAAGATATCAAATTAGATGTTAAAAATAAATAGTATAACAAATTATAGAAAGATAGATAAAATTATGTTAACTATTGAAAACACTTATAATTTGTGTTAAAATAATAACAAGTGGGATTATATCCTAAATTAAAAAAGACAAAAATTTATTTAATTATATACAAATGAATATGGAAAGGAGATTTTTATGGAAAGAAAATTAAATCGAGAAGGAATTGTTTTAATTGAACAAATTGCTGAAATGGCAGTTGATATCGCCAAATTAGAGGCAGAAATTGAAGTGGAAAAAGAAAATAAATAAAAATGAAAAAAAGGAGGATATAATAAACAAAGGTGTTTATTATAAGTTGAAAAATGACTTTAAATGAAATAAGAACTCAAATGGCTACATTAAAAGTGAGAACTTCACAATTACAAAAAAAAGAAAAGAAATATTTAACAAATATAAAAAGAATAGATTCTAAATCAAATGGAATTAACGCATTAATTTCAGATGATAAAGAAACTATAGAAAGTTGTAAAAAATTTATATCAGCTAATGAAAATAGTAAAGATCCTAAAATTATAGCTAGAGTTGCTGAAAGAAGAAATCAACAAGCAGAAGCAGAAAAATCTTTAAAATCTTTACAAGAAGATTTAAGAAAAAGTGAAAACGAAAAACAACAATTAGAACAACATCCAGATTATGTTAATTTATCTAAAGAGATTTCTGAAGCCAAAAAAGGAATAAATGAAATATGTGATATTTTAGAACAAGATCCTACTATTAATACTCAGTTACAACTTGCTGTTAAATTTAGATTTTCAAAAGAAATTAATATACAAAATAAAGAAAAAGTAAAATATGAAGAAGCCAATAAAAATTTACGTGATGCTTTAAAAAGTGGTTCTAATTATGATGACTTAAAAAGTTTTGTTGATGCTATAAAAGAGAGCAAAGCTGAAAGAGCTAGAGCAGATAAAGATATTAATGCTGATTCAAATGCAGCAAAAAAGAAATTTTTTGAAGCTCGTAAAAATCTACAAAATGAGATTAAAAATAGATTTGGAATTGAAATAGAACCAATGGATGTTGATTACATATTATCTCAGATTGATTCAGGAAAAATAGATGATAATTTTGCGCTTCCATCTGCAACAGTGAAAATAAGTAAAATAGATGCTATAATTTCTAAATTAGGTAAATCAAGAGATAAAATGTTAGAAGAATTAGAATCAAAAAAATCAGCTTCAGTACTAGAAAATGATCAAGAAATTGAAGCAAATAATCTTAGAATAGAAGAACTAAAAAAAGATATAACACGTTTTGATTCTCAAAAAAGTGATATATTAGAAGAAAAGCAAAGAAATGAAGAGGCAATTATTGATAGTGGAGTTGAAATTGAAGAAAAAAATACTGAGGTAGAGGTATTAACAACTCAAATAGAAGAATTAGATAAAGAAATCGCAGAAAAAACAGCAGAAGCAGGAGATATGTCTGAAATAGATGAATTAATAAAAGCAGAAGAGGCATTAAGAGAAAATCATATAATTTCTGAAGAGGCTGTAACAGATTTAAAAGATGAAAATTCTAGTATTAGCATAGTATTTAAGGAATTTTCTGATGTAGATTTACAAGTAAGAAAAGCATTTGAAAATTGTAAAACTGATAATAGTCCAGAAGCAATGGAAGCATTAAAACAAGCCATATCAGAATATAAAAGTGTTTCAGAAACTTTAAAAAATATGAGTGGATATGATCAAGAATCTTGGCAAAATTATTTAAAAGAGAATCTAAATAAAAGAATAGATTCTGGAGAAACTTTAGATAGTGCTTATTATCATCAGGAAAATGAGAACTTTAAAAAGATGAAATTAGATAAAAATATTTCTCAAAATGAAGGAGTATTAGAAGCATACAATGAAATTGGAAATAAATTAGAAGAAATTGATCTTTGCCAAAATGCTATATTAAATGGTACATTTGATATGCCAGTAGAAGAATTATTTATGGATAAAGATTTAGGGTATCATAAATTAGTAAATGATATGCAAGGAAGAAACACTTCTGGTAAATCAAGTTTTTATGATATGATAAAAAGTCCTAAATTAATTAAACCAAGTTTGTGGAATAGATTTAAAGGATTGGTAAAAAAAGGCGTTACAAAAGTTACAAAATCAAATAAATTCGAACTTCCAAA
Organism: uncultured Clostridia bacterium; assembly: GCA_949388605.1. GTDB lineage: Bacteria > Bacillota > Clostridia > TANB77 > CAG-508 > Scatovivens. Next base: position 6,131 of record CASKJV010000039.1, on the reverse strand, counting down.
AAACAGAAAATCTTTACTAGAAGCTTATGAAAAAGCAAATTCTCCAGAAGCAATGGAAGCCAAAAAAAGTTTATCAAACATAAGAGAGTTAGAAAATAAAAAAGACGTAGCAGAAAAAGAAAAAGCACATCTTAATGAGGATATAGAAAGGCTTACTAAAAGAAAAACATCTTTAGAAACTGCAAATACATATGCTGAAGGAGACTTAGAAACTTTAGAAAATAATAGAAAAGTAGCAGAAGAAATGATTGCAGAATTAGAAACTGCAAATGAAGAACTTAAAGCTCAAAATGCTAAAAATCCAAAAACTACTTCAAAAATAGAGCAAACTGATGATCTTGAATTTGTAACAAGAGAAGATAACATTTTAAGTAATTCACTAGATAGAATGCAATTAAATAAAAAGATAGAGGATGATCTAGAAAGATAGAACTAGCATACAAAGTAAATGGTTTAAAACCTTACGGAATTAAAGAAAATAAACTACTGGAAAGTATTGACAATAAATAGTAAAAGTGTTAAAATAGATACGCTATTATATAGGGAAACTTATATTATAGCGTATTATTTTGTGTATAGAAATGAGGTGAAAAAGAAGAATGCCAACAATTAATCAATTAGTAAGAAAAGGTAGACAAACATCAACAAAAAAATCTACAGCTCCTGCTCTTCAAAAAGGTTATAACTCTAGAAAGAAAGTTCAAACAGATCACAGAGCACCACAAAAAAGAGGAGTTTGTACAGTAGTAAAAACTGTTACACCTAAAAAACCAAACTCAGCTTTAAGAAAAGTTGCCAGAGTTAAACTTTCAAACGGATATGAAGTAACATCTTATATTCCTGGTGTAGGACATAACTTACAAGAACATAGTGTTGTACTTATAAGAGGTGGTAGAGTAAAAGACTTACCTGGTGTTAGATACCATATCATTAGAGGTACTTTAGATACAGCTGGTGTTAAAGATAGAATGCAAGCTAGATCTAAGTATGGAGCTAAGAAACCAAAAAAATAAAATTAGAATTTTAAACATCGTTTAACATATAACATTGTTAGATATGCTTATAATTTTAATAAGTAAAAGTGAAAATTAAATTAGTTAATTTTCTAAGTTATTAATTGATAATAGTGCATTATTCTTTTATAGAATAAATATATAAAAAATCTTGCACTATTACGGAAGAGTGAAAAAGTCTCTTCAGAGTACCTTTCTGCATTATGTGCAGAATAATAAAACAAAAAATATTTTATAAAATAATCAATAATATCTTTTAGGATGTTATAACTTCGAATATTACATAGTAATTATTGAAGTATGAATTAATATTTTATAAAGGAAAATATTAAAGGAGGGAAGTATAGTGCCAAGAAAAGGATATATAGCAAAAAGAGATGTATTACCAGATCCATTATATAATAGCAAAGTTGTTACAAAATTAATAAATAATATAATGTTAGATGGTAAAAAATCAGTTGCTCAAAACATAGTTTATGGTGCTTTTGATATAATCAAAGAAAAAGAACAAAAAGATGCATTAGAAGTATTTGAAGCAGCATTAGAAAACATAATGCCAGTTCTTGAAGTTAAAGCAAGAAGAGTTGGTGGAGCAACTTACCAAGTTCCATTAGAAATTAGACCAGAAAGAAGACAAACTTTAGGTTTAAGATGGTTAGTTTTATATGCTAGAAAAAGACATGAAAAAACAATGGCTGAAAAACTAGCTGGTGAAATTATAGATGCTATAAACGGAAATGGTGGAGCATTCAAGAAGAAAGAAGACACACATAGAATGGCTGAAGCTAATAAAGCTTTTGCACACTACAAATGGTAAAATTGAAATTTTAAGCTATGCACTACTATGTTGGATTGCATTAAAAAAAACAATCAACGTACCATTGTACGCAACATATTTTTTTGAGTAATCCGCCTTGTATTGCTTGCTTATAATTCCAATTTCGTCAAAACGAAAAAATGAAATGGGAGGAATAAAAAGTGGCAGGAAGAGCATATCCATTAGAAAGAACAAGAAATATAGGAATAATGGCTCACATTGATGCAGGTAAAACTACTACTACTGAAAGAATTCTTTTCTATACAGGAAAGACTCATAAAATTGGTGAAGTTCACGAAGGTGCTGCAACAATGGACTGGATGGCACAAGAACAAGAAAGAGGTATAACAATTACTTCTGCTTGTACAACATGTTTCTGGGATAATAATAGAGTTAATATTATTGATACTCCAGGACACGTTGATTTTACTGTTGAAGTTCAAAGATCTTTAAAAGTATTAGATGGTGCTGTTACAGTTTTAGCAGCTAAAGGTGGAGTTCAACCACAAACAGAAACAGTTTGGAGACAAGCTGATAAATATAGTGTACCAAGAATGGTTTATGTAAATAAAATGGACATTACTGGTGCAAACTTTATGCTTTGTGTTGATCAATTAAAAAATAGATTAAAAGCAAATGCTGTTCCAATCCAATTACCAATTGGTGCGGAAGATAACTTCCAAGGAATCGTTGATTTAATAAAAATGAGAGCATTTATTCATAAAGACGATTTAGGAAAAGAAGTTGAAGAAACAGATATACCAGCAGATATGGTAGATTTAGCAAATGAATACCGTGAGAAGATGATAGAATCTGTTGCTGAACAAGATGAAGAATTAATGATGAAATATTTAGAAGGTGAAGAACTTTCTATGGAAGAAATCAAAAAAGGATTAAGAACTGGAACAATAGCTAATAAAATAGTACCAGTTGTTTGTGGTTCTTCATATAAAAATAAAGGTGTTCAAGAATTGCTAGATGCTATAGTTGCTTATATGCCATCACCTCTTGATATTGCACATATCAAAGGGGAAACACTAGATGGTGAAGAAACAGAAGCAAAAACTTCTGATACAGAACCATTTGCTGCATTAGCATTTAAAATTGCTACAGATCCATTCGTAGGAAAATTATGTTTCTTCAGAGTTTACTCTGGAACATTAGAATCAGGATCAACAGTTTTAAATTCTAGTAAAGATAAAAAAGAAAGAATTGGTAGAATTCTTCAAATGCACTCAAATCACAGAGAAGATATTGAAAAAGTATATGCTGGTGATATTGCAGCTGCAGTTGGATTAAAAGATGTTACAACAGGAAATACATTATGTGATCCTGATCATCCAATAATTCTTGAATCAATGGAATTCCCAGAACCAGTTATTGATATAGCTATCGAACCAAAAGATAAAGCTAACCAAGAAAAAATGGGAATTGCATTATCAAAACTTGCTGAAGAAGATCCTACATTTAAAACATATACAAACCATGAAACAGGTCAAACTATTATAGCTGGTATGGGTGAATTACACTTAGATATCATCGTTGATAGATTAAAAAGAGAATTCAAGGTTGAATGTAGTGTTGGTAAGCCATCTGTTGCTTACAAAGAAACTATTAGAAATGCAGTTAGAGTTGAAGGTAAATTCATTCGTCAATCAGGTGGTAGAGGACAATATGGTCACGTTTGGTTAGAAATGGAACCATTAGAACCAGGTACAGGTATTCAATTTGAGAGCAAAATCGTTGGTGGTGTTGTTCCAAAAGAATATATCAAACCAGTTGAAGAAGGAATTAGAGAAGCTGCTGATAATGGAACATTAGCTGGATATCCAGTTATAGATTTCAAAGCAACATTAGTTGATGGTTCTTACCATGATGTTGACTCATCAGAAATGGCATTCAAAATTGCTGGATCTATGGCTTTCAAAGAAGGTTGTAAAAAAGCAAAATCAGTTATATTAGAACCAATTATGAAAGTTGAAATAACAGTTCCTGAAGAATATATGGGAGATGTTATTGGAGATGTAAACTCTAGACGTGGAAGAATGGAAGGAATGGACGGAAGTGATGGAATGCAAGAAATTCATGCATTTATTCCACTTTCTGAAATGTTTGGTTATGCAACAGACTTACGTTCAAAAACACAAGGTAGAGGAACATATTCTATGGAACCATCTCATTATGATGAAGTTCCAAAATCAATACTAGAAAATATTGTTGCTTCAAGAACAAAATCAGAAGACTAAAAAATTGTATAGTATAAATATAAAACAAATTAAAAATAATGTATTAATTGGAAAAAGTATTTATAGTTTTATACGTATATATTTTACGTCATTGAAAGTATAAATAATATTTAGCCAAGTAAAACATTGGTTTTAGGTGTTTTTAAATAAAAGGCTTGCATTTTAGAAGATTATAGTGTAAAATGCAGGTGACCAAAATAAGTCATTAAATTTTAAAAATAAATAAAGAGAGAAAATCTCAAAAAATTAAAGGAGGATTAAAAAATGGCTAAAGCTAAATTCGAAAGAACAAAACCACACGTTAACATTGGTACAATCGGACACGTTGACCATGGAAAAACAACAACAACTGCAGCTATTACTAAATACTTAGGATTATTAGGAAAAGCTCAATACACAGCTTATGATCAAATCGACGGAGCTCCAGAAGAAAAAGCAAGAGGTATAACAATCAATACAGCTCACGTAGAATATGAAACAGAAAACAGACATTATGCACACGTTGACTGCCCAGGACACGCTGACTATGTTAAAAACATGATTACAGGTGCTGCTCAAATGGACGGTGCTATATTAGTAGTTTCAGCTGCTGATGGACCAATGCCTCAAACAAGAGAGCATATCTTACTTGCAAGACAAGTAGGTGTTAAATATATCGTTGTTTACTTAAATAAATGCGATATGGTTGACGATCCAGAATTATTAGAATTAGTTGAAATGGAAGTTAGAGATTTATTATCAACATATGATTTCCCAGGAGATGATATTCCAATTATAAAAGGATCTTCATTAAATGTATTAGAAGCTACTTCTACAAATTCAGATGATGAAGTTTATGCTCCAATTAAAGAATTAATGGCAGCAGTAGATTCTTATATCCCAACTCCAGAAAGACCAACAGACCAAACATTCTTAATGCCAGTTGAAGATGTATTTACAATTACTGGACGTGGAACAGTTGCTACAGGTAGAGTTGAAAGAGGAATCATCAAAATGCAAGACGAAGTTGAAATCGTTGGATTATCAGCTGAAAGAAGAAAAACAGTTGTTACTGGTGTTGAAATGTTCAGAAAATTATTAGATCAAGCTGAAGCTGGAGATAACATAGGTGTTCTTTTAAGAGGTATTGACAGAACTGACATCGAAAGAGGTCAAGTTATTGCAAAACCAGGAACAATCAATCCACATACAAAATTCAAATCAGAAGTATACGTTTTAACAAAAGAAGAAGGTGGAAGACATACACCATTCTTCAATGGATATAGACCACAATTCTATTTCAGAACAACAGACGTTACTGGTGTTATTGATTTACCAGCTGGTGTAGAAATGGTTATGCCAGGTGATAATGTTTCAATGACAATCGAATTAATTACACCAATCGCTATTGAAAAAGGACTAAGATTCGCTATCCGTGAAGGTGGTAGAACAGTTGGTTCTGGTGTAGTTTCTGATATTATTGAATAATTAGAATATAAAATAGGAAAGAGCTATTATTAAATAGCTCTTTTTTTATTTAGTAGGAAGTGCAGAGCACTTTCCTACTAAATAAAAGCTTTGCTAATTTTTGCATACGATTTTGTTGTACAAAATTGACGCTTCGAACAAATACGTGGACGATTTAGTAAATTTTTGTATTTTGTAATTATCATATTGTCCACTTTTGTTCTATAATAGTAAAGTTCTGAAAATTTTCATTATAGAAACTTTTCGAAAATATTGCATATTTGTTAGTTGTATGAAACTTTTATAATATAAAGACATTAAAGAAAATATTATCAAATTTCAACTAATATCACTAAATTTCAACAAAAATATTTACAATAGTTTTGTTTTCGTATAGAATAATATTAATATTTTCTTAATATTATAAATTTACTTATGTAAGGAAATATAGAAATATTAAGTATTTAAATTATAGAGATATTAAGTCATTAAAATATTAAATTATAGAGATATTAAGTCATTAAATTATAGAAGTATTAAGTATTTAAAATATTAAAGTATAGAAATATTAAGTAATTAAAATATTAAAGTATTAAAGTATTAAAGTAT
>CASKJV010000038.1 GCA_949388605.1 uncultured Clostridia bacterium | reverse complement strand
AATTTAGCTTGAGCGAGCACATTTTTGAATTTTTCATATTGTATTAGTGCAAATTAAAATAAAATATATAGTATATTTCTCATATTAATTATAATCTTTTAGAAAAATATTTAATTTCTAACTATATAAGAATTTTTATTAATAAATCATTCTTACAAATTATATTTTTTAAAACTATTATATATTTATAATTTATTTTATTGTACAATAGTAGGAATTAAATATTAAAATTTCCTTGAAAAACCTATAGGTTTAAGGTATAATAGTATAGTTAAAAATTTTAGGAGGTTTAGAAAATGCTTTTATCAAATGGAGTAACTTTAAGATTTGGAAAAAGAGTACTTTTTGAAGATGTAACAATAAAATTTACTAAAGGGAATTGCTATGGTTTAATAGGAGCTAATGGTGCAGGAAAATCAACATTTTTAAAAATTCTATCTGGAGAAATAGAACCAAACAAAGGTGAAGTTGTATTAGACAAAGGTGAAAGAATGTCTATGTTAAAACAAGATCACTATGCATTTGAAGGATATACAGTTATAGATACTGTTATGATGGGAAATAGCGAACTTTATAAAATAATGAAAGAAAAGGATGCTATATACAGTAAACCAGATTTTTCAGAAGAAGATGGAATGAAAGCAGCAAAACTTGAAGAAAGATTTGCTGAATTAGATGGTTGGAATGCAGAATCAGATGCAGCAAAACTTCTTAATGATTTAGGTATTGATGTTGATGTACATTATAAATATATGAGTGAAATAGAAGCTAAAGATAAAGTAAAAGTTCTTTTGGCTCAAGCTTTATTTGGAAATCCAGATGTACTTTTATTAGACGAGCCTACAAACGATTTAGATATAAAAACAATTAATTGGCTTCAAGATTTCTTAATTGATTTCGAAAATACAGTAATTGTTGTATCACATGATAGATACTTCCTAAATAAAGTTTGTACACATATTGCTGATGTTGACTTTGGAAAAATTAAAGTATATCCAGGTAACTATGATTTCTGGTATGAATCTAGTCAGTTAGCATTAAAACAAATGAAAGAAGCTAATAAAAAGAAAGAAGAAAGAATTAAAGAGTTACAAGACTTTATTGCTAGATTTAGTGCTAATGCTTCAAAATCAAAACAAGCAACATCAAGAAAAAAATCTCTTGAAAAAATTGAATTAGATGAAATTAAGCCTTCAAATAGAAAATATCCATATATAGACTTTAAACCAGATAGAGAACCTGGAAAAGAAATTTTAGAAATTAAAAATATTTCTAAAACTATAAATGGAGAGAAAATATTGGATAATATTAGCTTTACAGTTAAAAGAGAAGATAAAATAGCTCTTCTTTCAGATAATGAAATTGCAAAAACAGTTTTATTCCAAATAATTGCTGGTGAATTAGAACCAGATGAAGGTGAACTTGTTTGGGGAACAACAATTTCAAAGGACTATTTCCCAAAAGATAATAACTATATGTTTGATTCAGATGTAAGTATAACAGATTGGCTACGCCAATATTCAAAAGATCCAGACGAAACATATGTTAGAAGTTTCTTAGGAAGAATGCTTTTCTCTGGAGAAGAAGCTTTGAAAAAAGTAAATGTTCTATCAGGAGGAGAAAAAGTTAGATGTGTACTTTCTAAATTAATGCTTTCAGGTGCAAACTTTTTAATTTTTGATGAACCAACAAACCATTTAGATATGGAATCTATTACAGCTTTAAATGATGGAATGCAAAAGTATAAAGGTATTATGATGTTTACTTCACATGATCACCAATTAACTCAAACTGTTGCTAATAAAATAGTAGATATTACAGATAATACAGTAACTGTTAGAGAATGTAGCTATGATGAATTTTTAGAAGAACAAGAAAATAAATAAATAAAATATAGAAGTAGAAATTAGTTATGATTTCTACTTCTTTTTGTTGTATTGACAAAGAAAACTCAAAAGGATAAAATCATTTATGTTAGAATTTAGAAGAGAGGTAAAAAAGTGGATAAAATATTTAAGAAAATTGCAGAAGAATTAAATATAAGAGAATCACAAGTAGAAAACACAGTAAAACTTATAGACGAAGGAAATACAATTCCATTTATTGCACGTTATAGAAAAGAAGTAACAGGAAATCTAAGTGATGAGATTTTAAGAGATTTAGGTGAAAGATTAACATATCTTAGAAATTTAGAAAAAAGAAAAGAAGAAATTATAAGATTAATTGATGAACAAGGAAAACTTACAGATGAGCTTACAGTAAAAATTGCTAGTACAATGATACTATCTGAACTTGAAGATATTTATAGACCATATAAACCAAAGAAAAGAACAAGAGCAACTATTGCTAAAGAAAAAGAATTAGAGCCTTTAGCTAATATTATATATTTGCAAACAGAAAAGAAGTCTATATATGAATTAGCAAAAGAATTTATAAATGAAGAAAAAGATGTAAAAACTGAAGATGACGCAATTGCTGGTGCTTTAGATATAATTGCTGAAAATATAGCAGATAATGCAGATTATAGAAAGAAAATAAAATCTTTTTGTTTTAGAGAAGCTGTTATAACTAGTAAAGCTTCAAAAGAAGACGAAAAATCACCATATGAAATGTATTATGATTTTAAAGAACCAATACTTAAAATTCCTAGTCATAGAATATTAGCTATAAATAGAGGAGAAAAAGAAGAATTTTTAAAAGTAAAAATAGATAAACCAGAAGAAAAAATATTAGATTATTTAAAGAAACAAATAATACAAGATTATAAAAGTCAATTTAATGAACTTTTAACTACTGCAATAGAAGATTCATATAAAAGATTAATAGAACCTTCTATAGAAAGAGAAATTAGAAACGATTTAACAGAACGTTCAGAAGATAAAGCAATAAAAGTTTTCGGAAAAAATGCTAAACAATTATTATTACAACCACCAATTAAAGAAATGACAGTTATGGGATTTGACCCAGCATATAGAACTGGTTGCAAAATAGCTGTAATAGATAAAACAGGAAAATTATTAGATACAACAACTGTTTATCCAACAGAACCACAAAATGATGTAGAAGGTGCCAAAAAAACATTGAAACTTTTAATTGCAAAACATAATGTAGATATGATTGCTATAGGAAATGGTACAGCTTCAAGAGAATCAGAAACTTTCGTATCAAATATGATAAAAGAGATTTCTGAAAAAGAAATTTATTATGCAATTGTTAGTGAAGCTGGTGCTTCAGTATATTCTGCATCAAAACTTGCAACTGAAGAATATCCAGATATAAATGTTTCTTTAAGAGGAGCAATTTCAATTGCAAGAAGACTTCAAGATCCATTATCAGAACTTGTTAAAATTGATCCAAAGGCAATTGGAGTAGGACAATATCAACATGATGTTAATCAGAAGAAATTGTCTGAAAGTTTAACAGGTGTTGTAGAAGATGCAGTTAACTCTGTAGGAGTTGATGTTAATACAGCTACACCTTCATTACTTTCTTATGTTTCTGGAATTAATGGTACAATAGCTAAAAATATAGTTAAATATAGGGATGAAAATGGTGAATTAAAACAAAGAAAAGATTTACTAAAAGTTCCAAAGCTAGGGCCATCAGCATTTAAACAATGTGCTGGATTTATTCGTGTTTTTAATGGAAAAAATCCATTAGAAGTAACAGCAGTACATCCAGAAAGCTATGAAGTTGCTGAAAAGTTATTAACAAAATTGGGATATTCTGTGGATTGTTTAACTAAAAAAGAAACTATAGAAAAATTAAGGAATGATTTATCTAAAGTAGATGTAGTAAAAATGTCAGATGAATTAAGTGTTGGAGGACTTACATTAAAAGATATAATTGATGAACTTTCAAAACCTGGTAGAGATCCTAGAGAGGATTTACCAAAGCCAATTTTAAGAAGTGATGTTTTAAAATTTGATGATTTACAAGAAGGTATGGAATTAACAGGTACTGTTAGAAATGTTATAGACTTTGGAGCATTTGTTGACATTGGTGTTAAACATGATGGATTAGTTCATATTTCAGAAATGGCAGATAGATTTATAAAGAATCCTTCAGAGGTTGTTTCTGTAGGAGACATTGTAAAAGTAAAAGTTATAGGAATTGATAGGGAAAAACAAAAAGTTAGCTTATCAATGAAAGTATAATTAAATATATAAAATATAGGAGCGTTTATTAAAAAATTAAGAACGCTCTTCCAATTTCATTTCTTGAAAATTAAATGCTTTTTGAAATTTTATTTATAATTCAGGAATCATTAGATAATATAATACAGGAAATGTTAATTAGTATTGACATTTTATGTAAATTGGTGTATAATAATTTTAGCTGTAAAAAATAAAAAACAACATGGAGGTACGTAAGTATGGCAAAAATTAATATTCAGGAAGTTTCAGGGGAAGTATCTTTGAAGGAAATGAGCAGAGAAAACCGGCGGAACCACGAAGTGGCAGGAAAAGATCCCCTTTGGGATAACTGGTATGAAGTTGCTGAGAAATATGAGCCAAAAACAATTATAAAAGAGGACGATGAACCGGCAAACAGTAAAAGATCTGCGAAGAAGAAGAGAGTAAGTGCAAAAGCAAAAGTTCGCAGACAGCGCAGAGCAACAAGAGCCAAAAAGGCGGAAATCCAGCGCAATGCAATTGAGATTGTCAAGAATTTTTCGAAACGCATGGAAGAAGATCAAAAAAATTGTTCTTCCCAGGATGGCAGAACATCATATTGCAAAAGGCGCGGCGGATCAAATGTGCTTGAACCGAAATCTCAGATGGTCAAGGCTGCACGTATCTTGAAAATGGCACTGAAAATGGATCTGATCGACGAATCGATTAAAGCCAAAGCTAAAAAAATCATGATTTTATTAGGTATTCCGGAACCGAAAAAGGAAGCGGATACGGAAACGAACGCGGAACCGAAAAAGGAAGCGAATGCGGAACCGAATACGGAAGAAAATGATGAGACCAAACAGCAGAAGGTAGAAAATATCGAAGAATCGGCGGCATAAATCTGAGCCAGTTGTAAAAAAGGAGCATCCTAACAAGGATGCTCCTAATCTATTTAATAAAAAAATTAGTAATATTTTTCAGTTTAAACTTCAATTATTTTTCCAGGTGCATTTCTGTTTGCTACACTTAGGCTAATAGTGTTTATATCAGAATTATTTCTCATAAGTTCTTCTACAACTGTTTGATAGGCAAGTTCGGGAACATTATTTTCTTTACTTAAATGTCCAAGCATAACTTGTTTTAAATCTTTTTTCATGAGTGCAGCTATTGTTTTTCCAGCAGTTTCATTAGATAAATGACCATATGGTCCTTTTATTCTTTGTTTTAAATGAAATGGATACCTAGAAGCATTTAGCATTTCTGGTTCGTAGTTAGATTCTAATAAAACAAAAGAACTATGTATTAATTCTTTAAAAATATCATTATCCATGTGACCTAAATCTGTTGCGATACTAAGTTTCCTTTTTCCATTATGTATATTAAATCCACAGGGATTTGCTGCATCATGCGGAGTACTAAATGGATGTATTGTTAATTCATTTAATGAAAAATCACTATCATTTTCAAATACATTTACATTTCTTTCATCAATTTTCTCTTTTTGCTTTTCCATTGCATTCCAAGTTTCTAAATTTGCATATACTGGTATATTAAATTTTTTAGAAACTAATCCTAATCCTTGTACATGGTCTGAGTGTTCATGTGTAACTAAAATAGCATCAATATCTTCAATTGATGAATTAATTGATGCTAATCCTTCACAAATTTTTTTACAGCTTGTTCCACAATCTACTAAAATTTTTGTGTTTTTAGAACTAACGTACAAACAATTTCCTGAACTACCACTATACAAGCTACAAAATTTTAACATATTTTATATCCTCTGCTTTTACTAATCTTCGTTAACTCTTTCTATTTTTGCACCTAATTTTCTGAATTTCTCTTCTATATTTTCATAACCACGATCTATATGGTTTAAATTATAAATTTCAGTTTTTCCTTTTGCCATAACTCCTGCTATAATTAATGCTGCTCCAGCTCTTAGGTCTGTAGCATAAACAGGGGCAGCTGTAAGTTCATTAACACCTTCAAATACAGCTGTTTTGCCTTGAGCTGTAATTTTTGCTCCCATTTTATTTAATTCAGCAGTATATTGAAATCTAGATTCCCAAATACTTTCATTTATAATGCTTGTACCTTCAGAAACTGAAAGAACTACACCCATTTGTGGTTGTAAATCTGTTGGGAAACCAGGATATGGTAAAGTTTTAATTGTTGCTTTATGAGTTCTTTTTGAATACCAAACTCTTAAATGATCTCCATTAGCGTCAACGTTTCCACCAATTTCTACAACTTTAGCTATGATTGATTCTAAATGTTTAGTAATACAATTTTTAATAATAATGTCACCTTTAGATGCAACTGCAGCAAGCATAAAAGTTCCTGCTTCTATTTGGTCTGGAACTACAGAATATGTAGTGTTACCTTTTAATTCTTTTACACCATTTACTTTTATAATATCTGTTCCAGCACCTCTAATATCTGCACCCATTGTATTTAAGAAATTGGCAACATCAACAATATGAGGTTCTTTTGCTGCATTATCTATAACAGTAGTACCTTCAGCTAAAACAGCTGCAAGCATAGCGTTTATAGTTGCACCAACAGAAACAACATCCATATATACAGATGTTCCTTTTAATTTTTTTGCTTTTGCAGTAATATTTCCATTTGAAACATCAACTGTAGCGCCTAAGGCTTCAAAACATTTTATATGTTGATCTATAGGTCTTGCACCTAAGTTACATCCACCAGGACTACCAATTTTTGCATTTTTACATCTGCCAAGTAAAGATCCTAAAAGATAGTAAGATGCTCTAAATTTTCTAGTAGTTTCTAATGGTATATTGTTTGAATTTATATTTGTTGTATCAATTGTTACTTCATGTTCTGTATTCCATGTGATTTTTGCACCTAATTCTGTTAATATATCACAATATAGTCTAACATCACTTATATTTGGTAAATTTTCAATTGTACAAATTCCATTTATCAATAAAGTTGCTGGTATAATTGCAACAGCAGCGTTTTTTGCACCGCTGATTACTACTTCTCCTTTTAGTGGAGTTTTACCAGTAATAACCAATTTTTCCAAAGTTATACCCCCATATTTTGTATAATAAAATTAAATGAGTCTAACACTCACGTCGAACTATATCATAAAAGAAAAAGTTTTACAATACTTTTTTTATATAATAGAAAATTGCTCAGTATTTTCTATTATATAAAGACGTTGGCAAATTCTGTAGACAAAAAATTAAGCTATGTAAAGAAGAATGTAACCTTAAAATAACTGGGCAATTTAGTTAATAATATTTTAATTAAATGTACCCAGTTTTATTTAATTATTCTTATACTTTAGAGTTAAAGATTCTTATTATTTATTAATTCTATAATTTTAAACTTAAATTTTACATTTTCAGAAGTATCTGTAATTATTGCAAATTCATCATCAGATAAATTTTCTTTTAAAAATTCCTCAGATTCTTCATCTATAACTCCTGCTGAAATATCAACAAAGCATAAAGGTGGAAAAAGAGAACACCACCAATTTTTTCCTTTTGCTTCTCCTATTTCAATTTTTAGAGCATCATAATATCCAGCTGGTAAAGAAATATTTCCATATTCTTTTGTTGGGAAGTAAAAATTTCCGATTTCTAGAGAAACAGGATAATTGTAGCCTTCGTCTAATATTATTTTTTCTGCAATTTTTTTAAAATTTTCTAAATTAGAATTGGTTAGATTTATTGCTTCCTCTTTTGTAAGTCCAGAATAAGATAAAGTATTCATATATTCTATTATATTATCACGTATTTTCAATTTTAAATTCTGATCTTCGTTTGAATCACTATTTGCTAATATGTGTAGTCTAAAAAAGTTATTAGACAAATCTTCTGAAACAGTATTGGCATAAGAAGTTAGTGATATAAGTACAAAACTAAAAAGTAAAAAAATTAAACTAATTATATAAAAAATTTTTTTCATAAATTTTCCTCTTTTCATAAGTTTTAATCTAATATATATTTAGCAATATATTAAAGTATTAGAAACGACAATAATTGTTTATAGATAAATATATACAATTAATATTGTCCACTTTTGTTCTTAATATTTCCTAAATTGTGAAAATTATGCAAATAAAAATAGAAAATTTTTGTAGATATAATATGTCGAAAAAGTAAGTACGAATTGAATTGCAAGCTTCAATTCATAATGATAAAATTAGTATGAATTTAATATATGGAGGAAAACAATTGAAAAATAATTACAACTTTGAGTTCTTAATATACGATTAAATATACAGATATATCATACGTTTTATAAAATATGAAAATTTTCAAGATTTCATATTATTCAAGATTTTTACAAATTCTTGATAAGATTTTATAAAAGTTAATTATTTTTCAATTAAGTTTGTGCCTTTAGGAAGGAATGATATTAATTATGAGAAAAGAAAAAATATGTAGTTTCTACGTAAGCGATTTCCATTTAATTACAATATTATTACCATATATAAATGAAAAAATATTAGAAGAAAAAGAAATTATAACAATTCTACAAAATGATGTTTCCAAAAGTATAAAAAGATATCTAAAAAGTGTTAAAAATCTAAATATAGAAAAAGAAAGAATATTAGATATTGGATGGAAAGAAATTAAAAAAATGAAAAATCTAAAATTTGAAGAAAAAATAATAATAATTTCTGGTGAAGAATCTTTTGTAAAAGATGTAAATGAGGAGATTGAAAAAAATGTAACTAGTTCAGAAATATTGAACTGTTATAAAATATGTGATACAGAAGATATATCAAGGATTTCTTTAGATTATTCAATAATCCTTAATACTAGTGGAAAAATGAATTTAAAACAAAATTCACAAGATGAACAAAAAATAAGAACAATTCAGTCACAAACATAAAATACTATAATTGTGAATAAAAGTTGTATGATAAGTGTTTAAAATTTAATAAGATATACATATAAAAAGTAATCTAATTAAATATATTTGAAATTTTGTATAATATTAAAAGCAGTAGTTTTGTTCTAGAATAGGAAGTTTCTACGGATTCCTATTATAAATATATATTGACTAAGATTTAAAAATAATATAATATAGTAGAAATATTTAAAGAGTTTGGACTTTAATTAGAATGGGGGAATAAAAACAGAATGGATAAAGAACTAGAAGAAGTAAAAAAAGTATTAAAAAAGTATAATCAAGAACATTTGATTTTAAAATATGACGAGATGAATAAAGAAGAAAAAAAAGAATTATTGGAAGAAATAAAGAAAATAGATTTTGATTTAATAAATGAATTATATGAAAGAGCTATTAAACCTGCAGAATTAGAAAAAGTTACAATCGAGCCCATTGATCACGTTGATAAATCTAAACTAACAGTTAGCGAAAAAGAAATGTATGAGAAAAAAGGTATAGAAGCTATAAAATATAATAAATTTGCTGTTGTAACTATGGCAGGAGGACAAGGAACTAGACTTGGACATAATGGCCCAAAAGGAACTTTCATATTTGACATAGATAAAAACAAATCTATTTTTGAGGCTTTATGTGATACTTTAAAAGAAGCTTGGAGAAAATATGACACAGTAATCCCTTGGTATCTAATGACTAGTAAAGAAAATAATGATGCTACAATTAAATTTTTTGAAGAAAATAACTTTTTTGGATATCCAAAAGAAGCTATAAATTTTTTCACTCAAGATGAGTTACCAATGGTTTCTTTAGATGGAAAAATTTTATTAGAAAAAAATGGAAAAGTAAAAAAAGCAGCAAATCGGTCATGGCGGAACATTACAATCAATGGAAAAAAGTGGAATACTTGAAGAAATGAAAATAAATGGAATTGAATGGGTTTTCATTAATGGTGTAGATAATGTTTTAGTAAAACCAGTAGATCCATTATTGATTGGTATGTCTATTCATAATAAAGTACTAGGAGCTGTAAAATCAATAGAAAAAACAGATCCTAAAGAAAATGTTGGGGTATTCTGTAGGAAAAATAAAAAAGTTGGAGTTATTGAATATACAGAAATATCAGAAGAAATGGCTAATTTAAGAGATGATGATAGATCTTTAGTTTATGGAGATGCAAATGCTATATTCCATTTATATAATATAAAAGGTTTAGAAAAAGTTAGTGAATTAAAACTTCCATTTCATATAGCACGCAAGAAAACTGATTATATGGATGAAAATGGAAATCAAATAATTGGTGACAAACCAAATGCTTACAAATTTGAAATGTTTATATTCGATTCATATGAAATGTTTGATGATGTAGTTGTTTTGAGAGTAAAAAGAGAAGAAGAATTTGCTCCTATAAAAAATGCTCAAGGACAAGATAGTCCAGAAACAGCTAGAAAATTATATAAAGATTATATGAATAAAGTTGAGTATACAAAAAAATATAAAGAATGGTCTACAAACCCATTATTTGATGAAGAAACAAGAACAGAACTTTTATCTATTGCTGGTAATGAACAAGAAATAAAAGATAGATTTTATAAAGACTTAGAATTTGGAACTGCAGGAATGAGAGGTATTATTGGTAATGGTACAAATAGAATGAATATTTATACTGTTACTAAGGCAACTCAAGGTTTAGCTAATTATATATTAAGAAAAGGAACAGAAAATAAAGGTGTAGTAATAGCATACGATTCAAGAAATATGTCTTTCGAATTCAGCTGTGCTACAGCACTTTGTTTAAATGCTAATGGAATAAAAACATACATATTTGATAATTTAATACCTGTTCCAGAATTATCATTTGCAGTTAGGGAATTGGGATGTACAGCAGGTATAATGATTACAGCAAGTCATAATCCACCAGAATATAATGGATACAAAGTATATTGGGACGATGGTGCTCAAATTGTTTCACCAGTTGATAAAGAAATTATAACAGAAGTAAATAAAGTTAAAGACTATTCTTTAATAAGAACAATTACTATGGAAGAAGCTATGAAATTAAGACTTTATAATGTAATTGGAAAAGCTATGGACAAACTTTATATAAAAGCTATAAAAAAGCAAGTTTTAAATCCAGAAGTTATTAAAGAAGTTGAAAAAGATTTAAAAATTGTTTATACACCACTACATGGAACAGGAAACATTCCAGTTCAAACAGTATTAGAAGATTTAGGATTTTCAAATGTTTATGTGGTTCCAGAACAAGAATTACCTAATGGAAGTTTCCCAACAGTTGATTATCCAAATCCAGAAGATATAAAAGCTTTTGACTTAGCTATAAAGTTAGCTAATAAGGAAAATGCAGACATAATTTTAGCTACAGATCCAGATGCAGATAGATTGGGTGTTTTAGCTAAAGATTCTAAAACAGGAGAATATAAAACATTTACAGGAAACATGTCTGGTTTACTAATTGCAGAATATATATTAGATCAAAAGAAAGAAAAAGGCATATTACCAAAGAATGGTGCTCTAATAACAACAATAGTATCTTCTAACTTAGCACAAGCGATTAGTAAAGAATATAATATTGATTTTATAGAAGTTTTAACAGGATTTAAATATATAGGTGAGCAAATTAGAAAATTTGAAACAGCAGGAAATAAAGAGTATTTATTTGGATTTGAAGAAAGTTATGGATGTTTGGTAGGAACACATGCTAGAGATAAGGATGCAATAGTGGCAGTTATGCTACTTTGTGAAGCAGCAGCTTATTATAAAAAACAAGGAATTACATTATGGGATAAAATGATTAATATTTATAAAAAATATGGATTCTATAAAGAGGGAATTTCTACAATTACTTTAAAAGGTGCTGATGGAGCTATTAAAATGAGAGAATTACTTGATTCTATTAGAAATAATCCGCCAAAAGAATTAGGAGGATATAAAGTTACTAGAATTAGAGACTATCAATCAGGAAAAATAGTAAATAGAATTACAGGAGAAGAAACTGAAACAGAATTACCTACTTCTAATGTATTATATTATGAGTTGGAAGAGGAAGCATGGTGTTGTGTAAGACCATCTGGAACAGAACCAAAAATAAAATTCTATATGGGGGTTAAAGGAAACTCCTTAGAAAATGCAGAAACAAAATTAAGAAAATTACAAATATCCATGATAAAATTAGCAGAAAGATAAACATGGATAATTGAGATATAAGTTTTCTACATTCTTAAAAATCTTAACCGAAAAGAAAAAATTTTTTGGAATATAGTTTGCAAACGTTACAAATTCTTACTATTAGAGTTTGTAACGTTCATTTTTTTGTACAACAGAATCATATATGTTAATCATATCTGTATTATGTAAGATATACTGTATTTATTTTAAGTATATTCTTTTAACCTTTCTTTATATTGCGTTAATTTTTAACATTTTTTAGCTATTTGGACTAAATACATTACAGATAAGTTAATAGTAAAGCCAAAAAGTATATAAAAAGTCTTAATAAAAGGGCAAAATCATAAAAAAAATGAAAAAAAATAAAAAAATTCAAAAAAATGTTGACAAGTTAAAAAAAATAGTGTATCATATAAAGGCAGTTGCGGTTAAACAACTGTCATACAATATGTATGGGCTATTAGCTCAGGTGGTAGAGCACTTGACTTTTAATCAAGTTGTCCCGCGTTCGAGTCGCGGATAGCTCACCAAAAGAATATCTTAACGATATTCTTTTATATGGCCCCTTGGTCAAGAGGTTAAGACATCGCCCTTTCACGGCGGGGACATGGGTTCGATTCCCGTAGGGGTCACCAATATTTATATATTGGATGACATGCCGCTGTAGCTCAGTTGGTAGAGCAACTGACTTGTAATCAGTAGGTCGTCAGTTCAAGTCTGACTAGCGGCTCCAGAATTAATCGAGTAAAATCTTTCAAATCTCTTATGAGAGTAAGATTTACTCGATTTTTTCATTTTTATAGTAAAAAATGCTTGATATATAAAAGATAATTAGAGATAGCTTTACAGTCACAATGCTTTCACTCGTTTTCAAACTTTCTCAACATTTATCAAACTTTAATAAAATGTCCCCAAACTGTCCCCACAAAAAAATGAAAGGCTTGATATAAAAAGAATTTATAGAATAAGTGTGGTTAGCGGCTCCATTGGAGAACATTCTCTAATCGTATTGACGTTGAGAGAAAAATCTTAATAGTCACTCTAATTTTAATAAGAGAGGTTCAGCATATAGAAGAATGTGTTGACAAAGAGAGTCCAGCATTAGCTGGACTCTCTTTTTTGTTCTAAACACTTAATGTTAATTTATATGTTTTTTGATAATAGTTGAGGCGAAGTATTTGCAAACTACCTTACTTAAATATTTTTTAAAATTATATTATTTCATTAAAAGCTTTTGTAATAGAAAAGATAAAGTCTAAAAAATGGCTAAAGCGTAGCAAAAGTGTAAAATTATCCCTAAAATGTAAAATTGTTTTTATATTCAAACAAAAATTAATGTAGTATAGTAAAATAAGCAAGAATTAGATTAAAAGGAGAAAAATATACTATGTTAATGGATGACGAAAGTCTTGTGGCTGTACACACACACACACACACACGGTATTAATCTAATAGATGAAAAAAGAGTAGATAAAATCTACTCTAATAAGAATGCAAATATTTATATAAATAGACTTTTATTTAGTAAACAAAAATTTTGAAGAACTTGAAGTTTATTAAATAAAGGTCTAGTTGTTTTACTATAAAAAATAATATTAAGTATTAAAAAATATGTAAATGTAAAATTAAATTTAATTTAATAAAGAATATATGTTTATAGTAAAAAATTTAAGGAAGAATCTACCATGTAAAATTATACTAAAATGATTTATTATAAAATGAGGAGAGCTTATTTAAATTTTTAAGAGAGGTACTATTATTATGGAGAAGAAGTTAAAATTTAAATTAAATAAAAAAATAGGAGTTTTTATAATATTGGCAACAATTTTAATTGCAAGTATTATTGGAGTTTTATTTTACAATAAATTTGAATTTAATATTATGAAAAATGAAAGAGAAGAAGCTAAAGCAGGTAATGTTGCATTAATACAAGAATGGACAAAAAGTCTTTCTAGTTCTTACAACATTAATTCAGTATGTCCAACAAGCGATGGAGGATATTTAGTAGTAGGGAGTTTTACTGATAGTACTTTAAACTTGGGTAATAACATAATTTTGAATAAAAAAGGTAGTGAAGACGCATTAATTATTAAATATAATAGTAGTGGAATAGCAGTAAAAGCACAATCATTTGGTGGAAATGGAAGTTATATGGGAGCATCTACAAGAAGCTACGTATATTCACTAAGTAAATGTATAGATTCTGAATATTATATAGGGATATGTTTTTTTGCAGGAAATGGTGGTACTAATGACGGTGAGGATTACATAAGCAGTGGTTTAAAGTTAAATAGAGGTACAGCAATAATTATGTGTAATTCTTCTGGTGATATATTAAGTGCAAACAGAATAAAACAAGGACAAGAACCATCTTATAAACCCTTATTAATACAATCAGATGTTCGTGCAGGAGAAGGAGTTGTTATTGCTATTGGAAGTCAAATTGAAAGATATTATTTGGAGGGAGATAAAGATTGGTCAATATCAACAACTGCAAAAATTACAAAGCTTATAAGAACAAGTGATGGGTATTTTATAATAGCAGATGAAAATGGAAGAATAGCTAAGTATGCTGGTACAGGAACACAATGGAGTGATACATCGTCTACAACTGAAATTACTGCTATGACAGCGACAAGTGATGGAGGGTGTATATTAGCAAGAGGCTCAGTGGGCTATAAATTTGATGGAAACGGAAATAAAGAATATTTTAATTATAGCTGGGGAGATGCTTGTGATAAGATTGTTTCAATAGTAGAAACAAATGATGGTGGATTTTTATTAGGAAATAATTGTACTCTTAATAATTATTCAACAATTATAAAAATAAGTAATAATTCTAATAGTGCTTGGGAATGGAGTACTGAAACAGAAAATAATCCTATTACGTCAATTAATTTGATAGATGATAAAAATATTTTTGTAAATATAAGCAATAGAGAGTTAGTTCGATATAAAATTGCAGAAAGAAGATATACAATAACATTAAACAATCAAAGTGCGACAACAGCTGGAAGTACAGCAATATATGAAGAATATGGAACAGGAATATATTTAGATTCAGCTCAAACAAAAGCAATGACAACATCATCAAATGCAATAACCAAACCATCAAAAGCATATACATTAACATACAATGCAAATGGAGGAACATGTTCAACATCAAGTAATACAGCAACATACACATTTGGAGGATATTATACAAGTACAGGAGGAAGTGGAACACAAAGAATAACATCAAGTGGATATCTAGCATCAGGATTTACAAATACAACATATTCAGCAAATACAACATTATATGCAAAATGGACAAGTGCAAGTGTGACATTACCAACACCAACAAGAACAGGATATACATTTAATGGATGGTATACAGCAACGTCAGGAGGAACAAAGATAGGAAATGCAGGAGCAACATATACACCAACAAGTAGTAGAACAGTATATGCACAATGGACAGTAAACCAATATACAGTCAAATATAATGGAAATGGAAATACAGGAGGAAGTACAGCAAATAGTACACACACTTATAATGTATCAAGTGCATTAACAAGTAATGGATTTACGAGAGCATATACATTAACATATAATGCAAATGGGGGAACATGCTCAACATCAAGTAATACAGCAACATATAGTTTTAAAAACTGGAATACAAATGCAAATGGAACAGGAACAAGTTATTTAAATAATGCCTCAGTGTCAACATTAACATCAACTAATAATGGAACAGTTAATTTATATGCCCAATGGAATTCAGCAAGTGTAACTCTACCAACGCCAACAAGAACAGGATATACATTTAACGGATGGTATACAGCAACATCAGGGGGAACAAAGATAGGAAATGCAGGAGCAACATATACACCAACAAGTAACACAACAATATATGCACAATGGACAGTAAATCAATATCCATATACAGTAAAATATTTAGAAGAAGGAACAAATAAAGTATTAGCAAC
>CASKJV010000037.1 GCA_949388605.1 uncultured Clostridia bacterium | reverse complement strand
GCTGTACCTTCAATATTTAATGTTATATTTTGGATTGCTGCATATCCTATTCCTAGTAATAACATTGCTACTATTACTAATGTTATTATTATTTTGTTTGTTTTTTTCATTTTTTTCTCCTTTGGTTTTAATATATCATAAAGAATGCTATTTGTGTGTGTATTTATAGTTTTGTAACATAATTGTAAAAAAGCAAATAGAAATTCTAAATAATTAAAAAATTTTGAGTGACCCGCAGTTTGGGCGTTTGATTTGTCTTTGCTAATATTTAAATAAAATATTATCTTAAAATCTTTAATCTTAAACGACCAGTAAGGAACAATAAATTTTTTCAATTATTTAAAATTTCTATATTAAACTATAACTATTCAATTTATTTTTATAAATTATAATATCTAACTTAATATTTTTCCAGAATAGTCTCTATTTTTACTAATTATGCCTCTTTTCAAAAAATGGGAAAATTTTCTTCAAATTTCCCCATTTTCATATTTATTGGACATACTTTTAAGTCCTAAGTAAAATTGTGTGCAAAGTTTGCCGAAGACTTTATAAATTATTTTATTTATTTAGTAATTTTCTAATTGGAATTTCTATTGCTAATTCAATTTTTCTAAAAATATTTAGTATATGAAATATAAAAATCTGTAGAAAATTAATTTTATTATAATTTTTATGATAATACATTTTACTTTTAAACAATTGATTCATTTTCTTATAATAGCTTAAACTTTTACCTATTGTTTGGCTTTCATAGTGAATAAATTTTTCTGAATTTAGACTAACAATTTTATATCCTTTTTCATTTACTTTATGGGCTAAAATATCTTCTTCATAAAATAAAAATACATTATCATCAAGTAAGCCTATTTCTTTTAGAAGTTTTGCTTTTATTATAAAAAATGCACCTGATATGGCATCTACTTCCAATTTTTCTGTTTCATACTCCTTGCTTGAATATTCACCATTTCTTAAAATTCTATAGAATAGTAACTCCAAAAGCCTTGTAGAATGTATAACATCTAATCCAAAAGTTCTCATTTTCCAACTACTTCTACGTATTGGTTTATTATCTTTATTAAACATTCTTGGACTAATAACACCAATTTTTTCATCTTTACTTATTACTTCTAAAGAATGCTTTATAGCTTTTTCTGATATTTCAATATCTGGATTAGAAATAATATAGTAATCATATTCTTCATTTAAGTTCTCTAAATATTTTATTCCAAAATTATTTCCATAATCATATCCGCCATTTTTATCAGCTTCAATTACTTTCACTTTATCATTTTCTAAAGATTTTAGTTCATTAATAGCATTATTATCTGTAGATTTATTATCTACTACTACAATTCTATTAATTACATCATATTCAGTTATTATTTTTACATACTTTAAAGTATCTTTTACATCATTATAATTTACAACAATAACTGCAACTCTCATACTTTCTCTCCATTAATTAATATTATATATATAACTTCACACAATTAACTCTTTATCAAACATACGTATATAAATGGACAACTAACGTCCACCAATTGGTTATTTTTTCTTTAATATAACACCTGCTTTATTTTGGAATATTAATTCATACTCTTCTGTAGTGTTATATTCTTTATCTGTATACAATACAAAATATTCTTTTTCTGGTTCAGAAAGCCAATCTTCTACTGTCGTTTCTACTACTGCATGTTGTAAATCATTTATAGATTCCCCACCACTTTCAATTCTTGAAACAACATACATCCATGCTTTACAATTAGTATTCATTCCACCAACTAGCATATTTTTTAAAGTCATTCCTTCAACTTTTCCCATTTCTTCTGCTAAATCAAGTCTATTAGTATCAACAATACAAGAAACATTTATATTGTTTGTTGCTAAAATATTTGTATCAAAATAAATTCCTGCAAGTGATTGTAATTTACATGTTTCAATTAGCCCTTCACCTTTTTGTTGTATTTTATATTCAATTCCTGAAACAGCACCATACACAATCATTACCCATACTGCTAAATATGAAATTGTTATTACTTTTAATTCTTTATTATCATCTACATCACACATAATTTCAACTGCAATTTCTACAGCTATAATCCATATAATATAATAAATTTTATAGTAATAATATGGAGATACAAAACCAAATATAAGTCCTATAAATTCTACTATAATTTGAAATAATAGTAATCCACCTGCTACAATTTTATAATCCATTTTTCTATTTTTAATAGCTTTAAAAATAAATAGTATTACAAATGGAATATAAAATAAAAAGTCTTGATAAAGAGCTTTATAAATTCCACCATCAAACCCAATTGCATCTGTTAATTTATTTTGATCACTTAATGTAAATGTTGGAATTACTAAATAACAAATAGCTAAAATTGTAACAATTAAAAGTAATCCTGTAATTATTAATGAATTTTTCTTAAAAAACTTCAAATATGTTTTTTCATCTTTTTTCTCAAAATCTCTTATAAAAACATATATACATATAAAAGCAAATAGTGCTGGAACAAATAAGCAATAAGAGAATATTATACCAATTCCCATTAAAACAATTAATGAAATTAGTAATTTATTATTAATCCTACTATTATATATTTTAGCCAAATAAAACATTCCAGTAGCAAAAGCTATTGCAATACTTAAATATGAAAAACCATATAAAAGACTAGTATATGGATATGCAAAAGCATACAAAATTAAAAAAACTATTCCAATAATATAATTTGTTTTTGATTTTAATTTATTAGATATTAGCATATAAAATCCTGCTGTATTTAACAATAAAATAGCCATTTCAAATATTTTAAAAGTAGCATATTCTTTATAACCTGGTTTCAAAATTCTCATTATATTCATAAATATACCAGTATTTATATATGCGCCTGTTTGCATTGTTGTAAAATTATATCCTGTTCTATTATCGATTTTGGCTAACACTTTCATATTATCTGCAAAATTTGTTGCAGCACTATAATGCATAGAAACGTCTACTGAAGCATTTGCAACTGTTCTATCTAATGGTCTATATTGAGTTTTTCCCATATAGCCAATAATAGCTAAACAAATAATAATAGCAACAATATCTCTTTTTCTAAATTCAAAGCTTTGAATTTGTTTATCTTTATATATTTTAAATCCAAAACCTAGAGAAACAATAAAATCTACAACAGATAAAAATACTAAATTTGTTGTAATATTTAAAGTTCCAAAAATCATACAAATTGCAATATTAAATCCTAAATATACAATTCCAGATAATACACACCAGTTAACAAAATTAACCTTTTCCTCGCTTTTTTTTACTAATATAAAAGTAGTAATCATCGCAATAACACTTAAAATATATATTATAGCAACCATTTTCTTTCTACCTTTCTTTCTTTAAATTTTATTTTCTTTTTATCCACCAAAATCAAAATATAAAATATATTTTGCAGAGTCCCGCGTAAGCGATCAAACGAGCAATGCGAGTGCGATTTGGAGCAACTATCATTCTATGTAAATTATATAAAATAAATTTTATATAATTTACATCTAGCGAGTTGCGACACCAAGGGGCGATAAAAAATATTATTTTATATTTTGATTTTGGTTTAAATTTATATAACTTAATATTTCTAATTAAATATTTTATTATATACTGCAGAGCCCCGCGTAAGCGATCAAACGAGCAATGCGAGTGCGATTTGGAGCAACTATCTATTTATTTTAGCCACAAATCCATTTGCATTCTCAAACAATACTTCTATATTCTCATTTTCTTTCACATCATCTAATTCTTCATTATATCTCTTCATACTCTCTGCATCCTTAGACACAAGTTTTACAATATATTTTTTATCATTATCATTTAAGGCATCATCAACAGTATAAAGTTTAGTATCTTGAATTACATCTTGATACTTAACCTTTTCGCTTGAAAATTCAAGCATTGCAGTAGCCCAAATTCTTGTATAATATCCTTCTGTAATCAATTCTGTATTTTCAACAGTCATATCTTCTAAATTTTCTCTAGCAAATACAGACAATTCAATTTCGTTACTATTAAAGTTTTGTGTTAAATCTATTAATTTTCTATATTCACAATTTTCACTATAATACATGCCAACTAAATTTGGAAGATTATGTTTTTCTGCTTCACCTAATACTCCACCAGCTTTTAACATAACCCAACTACATACAAATACTGTCCAAATTATTGCATACACATAAGGTGCAACTTTTATAGGTTTAATTTCGATATTTTTTCTAAATTTTTCTGGTATCTTTTTAAAATTACTCAAATCTATATGTTTTACTAGTTCTGGTAAAACTGTATATAAAGCTAAGAATAAGCTTAAAAATATTATTATTATTTTACTAATTTCTTTAAAAACAGTTTTCTCAAGATCATATATACCAATTTGAATCATAGGAGCATTAAATATACCAACAGTAAAATCTTTAAATGTTAAAAGTACAAATAACGCAAACATCACCATTGCATCTATTCTAAATATTCTCTTATCAATATATTCATTTACTAAATCTATAATTGCTGCAAATATTCCTATCCACAATATAAAATATGTCTTTAACATATAATATTTAGTAACTACTCCTGCAAGCATTCCTAAATAAAGAAATGCTGTATATCCAACAATTACAACTGAAAATATATCTTGATATCTAAGTGATTTATTTTTTATTCTTTTTATAATTTCAGCAAAATATAATATTGCAAATGGAATATATGGAATAAAATTTATATACTTTTCTGAATATACTCCACCATCAATTTTTAACGCACTTATTAAATTAGTTTGTCCTTCAATAAAAAATGATGGGATAAATAAATATCCTATTCCAACAGCTGTTACAATTAATAATAATCCTGTTACAATTAATGTATTCTTACCAAATATTTTTAGATATTTCTTTGTTTCTTTATTTAGTAAGTCTTTTAGGAAACAATATATACAAATTGCAGAAAATATTGCTGGTACAAATAAGCAATATGAAAAAATCAAACAAAATGAAGTAATTACAATTAGAGGTATTGCTACTCTTTTTTTAATCATCTCTTTTGAATATAAACTTTCTACAACTGATAGTAATAATGTTGTCATTAATATACCAACAGATAAATATGAAAATCCATAAATCCAAGAATTATAAGGATATCCATATATGTATAATACAAATAATCCTAAACTAGCTATTAATCCTCTTTTGGTTTTTATCTTTTCAGCCAAAAATGCGTAAAAAGCTAATCCAATTAAGAATAATGTTAATGTTTCGAATATTTGATATATATATGCATAATCTAATCCTGTAATATTATTTATTACATTCATAAATATACCATCATTTATGTACGCTCCTGTTTGCATTATATTAAAATTGAAAAATGACTTATCTTCTACATTTATAAATATTTTTAAATTATCTGAATAATGCTTTGCTGCTCTATAATGAATTGCTGAATCTACTGCGAAATGTGAAATATCTCCATTATATATATATAAGTCTTTAACAAACATAACTGAAAATAAAACTAAAATAAGTAAAATACCTGCTATATCAAATTTTGTAACTTTATATTTTTGAATGTCACGTTTTATAATAGGTTTCACTCCCAATATTGCACCAAAAGCTAAGTTAATTATTGCTAGAATCCAAATATGTGCAGTAATATTAAGTAATCCTAATATCATTCCAATAACTATATTATAAGCATAAATAGATACAATTGTGATTATTAACCATTTTACGAAATTAAGTTTTTCATCAGATTTTTTATATATCAAAAATCCTAAACATAGTACTATTAAGCTTAGTATGTAAAATATTCCCATATTTTTTCCTCTCTATTCTACATTTATTTTTATATTTTTTAATTTTTTCTTATGTGTTTATATAATTCTAATAACAAAGTTCAATATATTTGCATAAAGTAATAATTAGTTATAATAGTACTCTTACTGTTTGATTAAAAAAATATTAATATTTTTTACATAATGTGAAATGCTGATACTTACAAATAAATTAAACTTTAATAAAAGTATATTTTACATTTTTCTTTTCATTAAATGAAAGATTACTTTTGTTGCAATTGCATATAAAACAAATTGGAAAGCAAGAGTCATTGTACATGAAAAAGTTGCTCCATTTATTCCTAAATTTAAATTTCCAACTAAAATATTTGATCCAAAAAATGCTATTATCATAGAAATTACATATATTATAAATTGTATAAAAGTATAACGTATTGTTGTTAATGTTACTAAATTTATATAAGAAATAGCATAAAATATATATGATCCAATTATTACACATAAATTCATTCTATATGCTGTTAAATCAATTCCATATATTAATCCTAAAAATTCTGGTCCAAGTAAAAATGCTGCAAGCACTGAAAAAGCTCCAAACGCAATTACAATTAATTTTATTTTAAATGTTACTTTTTCCATTTCTTTTAATTGTTTTTTCTCGTACATATCTTTAAGATTTCCTAAAAATGGCATTACTATAAATTGTGTAAACAATGTCATTACAGTTGCAGGCATCATTATATATCCGTAAATAGCTTGTATATCTTCAGTTAAGAAATTATCAATTGCATACTTTGGAGCATTTAATATATATATTCCTGCAAATGAATTTACAAATACAAAAAACTCACTTTTTAGTATTGATAAAACATTATTTTTATTTATTTTATCTTCAGTATTTATTAATTTTTTAGATATTATGAAATAATCATATATTATTAAAATAATAAGATTTACTACTATAACAGCCAAACAAGCTAGTCTTAAATCTCTTGTAATCAAGTCAATAACTAAAAAGGCAAAAATCCCTATAAATCCTTTTAAAGTTAATGATTGCCCTGATTTATATAACAAATCATTTTTTTGCATTACACCATAAAGAATATCTGAAAAAGCTTCTAATCCTTTAAAAACCGCAAGTAAAGCAAAAATTGTTGTTTTAAAACCACTATATTGTTTTATTATTAGAAAAACAGCAGCCATTATAAACATTATAATACATGTTAATAATCTTGTTGCTATATAATCTTTATCTTTTATTTTATTTTTTATATCTGTTACTTGGCATAGTCTACCAGAATACATTGCTAGAGTATAAAGTATTGTTGCAGTAGCATAAGCTATTGAAAATATTCCTGCTGTTTGTATATCATTAACTCTTGTTACAATAATTAAGAAAAACAAAGAATTAAAAGAATTTATTCCAGTTCCTAAACTATTCCAAATAAAGTTTTTTAAAAATAACTTTTTTTCTGAATCCATTATAATACTCCTGTTAAAAATATTAATCTTATCATAAAATCATCAATTAATCTATTTCTTATTCTCTTTGGATAAAATGCTTTTTTAAATGAATTTACGAAACTATATTCTTGAGAAAATAAATCTAAAACTTCTTTATTTTCTTTTGATAATTGATAATAATAATATTCTTTAAAGTTTATCATTTGTTGTTTTATATCTTGCATTCCATCTTTTAATAATAAATTTTTTATTCTCCAAATTAATAATCTTATATATCCCTGTCCTTCAGAGGTTGCATTTTCTTTTCTTCTTCTATATTTTACTGTAGTTACATTGTTATAAGCTACATTTCCTAATCCCATACATAATATATATGTCCACCAATCATGAAAAAAGCATAATTTAGGAGTATCTTCTATTATCATATCTCTTGTCTTCTTATTTACAGTCATTGTCATTCCTTGACCACAACATGCAAATAAAGATTTTAAAAATGAATACTTTTTATTCTTTTCTCCATGACTAATAAATTTCATATTCTCATCATAATAATCTGAATTTCCAAAAACCATATTAGGTTTTGAAGCATCTAATTCATTTAAAGAATTTACTGCAAGTTCAATTTTATTATCAATCCATACATCATCTTGATCTGCATATGAATAATAATCCGCTTTTGCAAGACTTAATAATTCAAAAAAGCTTTTAACAAATCCTACATTTTTACCTTCATACAATTTTATATTGTTATATTTTTTTTGATATTCTTTAATAATTCCAACTGTATTATCAGAAGATCCATCATCTCTAATAACAATTTCTATATTTTTATAAGTTTGATTAATTATTGACTCCAATTGTTCTGCTACAAAAGCTTCTCCATTATATGTAGACATTATTACAGCAACTTTTTTTTCACTCATTTACTACTTACCTTCCATTACTTTGTATATATATAATCCATCTTCATTATATAATTCTTCATAAAATTTTTCTTCAAAGTCTTTTTCTTCAAAGTCTTCGGTAGAAAGAATATATTTAACATTAACTTTTGATAAATCTTTATAATTTAAGAAAAGTGCAATATTATCTGCATAAATTAATTCTACATCTGTTGCATCATTTACAACTTGTAAATTAATATGTGCATATCTATTATAAATTTTTCTTTTTTCTTCTGCTTTCTCCTCTCCAAGTAGAGTTTTAAATAATTCTTTATTTGGATAAACTGCAGTTGAATTTAATACTTTAATTCCAGATGCTAATGGATAATCATTAATATACCATCCATTATCATTTACAACCCATACTGCATCTGGCTCTTGATCTTTTATTTCATTCATTTTTATGGCAACTGGTTTTGTATAAAAAATATTTGTTGTACTAATTACTGGATTTACGGTTAATCCAGACATAAAACTAATAACAATTAATCCACACATTGTATAATTTTTAATTTTTTCATTATTAATATTTAAAATCCCAAATATTGCAACAATAAAAATTTCTCCTGCAACTAACATTTTAAAATTATCTAAATAATGAAATTCTTCTGCAAAACCGATTGTTGATTTAGCCTTATATGCAATAAATGCTGTAAATAATACTGTTAAAACATATGTTAATTTTCTATTTAATAGTTTATCTTCTTTTTCAAAATTTCCCATTAAATAAATTAGCATATATATACAAGCAGTTCCTAGCGGTATTGTAACTCTTCCTGCTGTTGTCATAGACATTTTTGTTAAATTTGCAAGCCATACTGGGAAACCATATACGCACCATATGCTTAAAAATCCACTAACAATCAACATAGGAATCCAAAAATGTAAATCTTTTTTATTTCTAAGTACATATATTAATCCAAGTAACATTGGTATAGGGAAAAATGATAGCATACTTGAATATT
Organism: uncultured Clostridia bacterium; assembly: GCA_949388605.1. GTDB lineage: Bacteria > Bacillota > Clostridia > TANB77 > CAG-508 > Scatovivens. Next base: position 8,895 of record CASKJV010000037.1, on the reverse strand, counting down.
CGCATGGATTTAAGAATTCATATTTAGGGAAAAATATATCATAAAAATATGAGTATAAATTTACTGCTCCCCCACCTACTTCTTGTCTTTCTCCTGGATAATCAGTATTCATTTCAGCAGATAATGTATCTTTTGAAAGCATATACCATCTTCCTAGCAATAAAACTAGGCAAAGGATTGTTATACATATAACTAAAATGTCATGTTTTGTAAATTTATAAGAACCATATTTAATATTTTTTATCATTATCCATATTACTAACGCTAAAAATAAATATCCAAAAGATAATTGCCAAGCTGGATAAAATACAAATACATATGATAGTCCAGAAATTAGTAATCCTAGTGCACATAAATACTTTGTTCTTCTTTTTTCAGTGATCATAAATTTATCTATGAGTACAATAGCAATTTGTCCCCAAATAAGTGTATCCATACAATACCACCATTGTACTGCTGATGAAAATGTTATCATTAACATTCCACAAAGAGAAACTTTTTTATTTCGTTTAGTTAAAATTAAACATAACTCATAAGAGCCTAAAAGCATTGCTACAAGTCTTATGTACCAATAAAAACTTAATCCGGCATCATTTCCAAATAACATAAATGCTAATTGGAAAGGTCTTCCAAGCATTAATATATCAAATACTGCACTATTTGATACTGAAAACATATCTGTATCTGTTCCTCTTAATTTATCTGAGAAATATTCAAATTGGTTACTTCCCATGCCTTGTGACAATATGTATGTTGTTGATGTTGCCCATTCATCTGTTCTAATCATTCTAGGCGTTCCAAGCAAAGTATGATACTTTCTATCATCATTATGACTTTGAATTAGTCCATTAAAGTTAACTATTGATGATCCTGATAGTTTAAACATCATTACAAACAACAAAAAGGCACAAGCAATTTTGTACCTATTTTTATGAATAAATTCATACATTTTTGATATTTTAAATACAAAATGTATTCCTATAAAAGCAAAAATAATTGCAACCAAAATCATTCTCACTTTAGAAATATATTCTGGATGTGAAATTCTAAATATTGTATACTCACATAATACTGATAATATACAAGAAATTACCAAAACAATTAATAATTTTGTTTTGGTAAAATTATCTTTATTAATAAAGTATTTTATTTTATTTTCACTAAAACTATATATTTTTATAAATTTATCTTCAATAAATTTATATATTTTTTTTATATTTTCAGTAATTTTCATATTACATTCCTTTATAATTATTCTAATATTCTTTGATATACTAAAAATAAATAATATTTTTTCTTTAGCTCTCAGAGTTTTTATATATTTTTTGTAACATTGCTTCCCACTAAGACTGTCACAATGTTACAGAAATATATTACTTATTTTTACCATTTGACATCTATTTTAAGAACATCTTTAATAAATCTATTTACCCAAATATAAACAATTGGTAAGTGTATTTTATAGAAGAAATGAACTCCCCAAATACATATAAATTTAAGTCCTTTAGGAAAACAATTTTTTATACTATAATGTTTACTATTTCTCCACTCTGGAAAATTTTCATTTAAATATTTTATAACATCTTTTAAAGCATCATTAATTTTTACTGATTTATCATATGAAAGCATAAATCCCCAAGATATTGCTAAATGTAAAAATGCCATCGCTGATAAAGTATCTTTATATTCTTCATATTTACCAATTTTCATACTATGCTCTTTTGTTACTAATAAATACTTCTTTAAATTTTCTACATCTTTAGCATTTAAAGAATGTATTTGAGAACTAGAACGTAAATAGTAATGATATAAAACATCTGGTATAAAGGTTAATTTTTTTACTCCATCCATATAAGAATGTATTAAAAATAAAGTATCATTACATCCTCTAAAAGGTAAAAATTCTAAATCCTTTACTTTTTCTAATTTATATAATTTATTCCATAAAGAAGGATTAGCATAAACTATAAAATCATCATTCCAGTCTACTTCTTTATTCATTGTTCCATACTGAGTCATTTCTACAGCTACTGTTTTTCCAGTATCTAAATCAATTCTATCATATCCACAAAATGCAATATCTGCATCATTTGCTTTAGCTGCATTGTATAATTTTTCTGCCCAAGTAACTTCTGGAACATCATCGCTATCAATAAAACCAACATATTCACCTGTTGCTCTTTTTAATCCATAAGTTCTAGCAGACCATTCTCCACCATTCTCTTTATGAAATGTTTTAACTTTATTTGGATATCTACTTTTATAATCTTCAATTATTTGTGGAGCAGAATCTTTTGATCCATCATTAACACAAATAATTTCTATATCTTCTAAAGTTTGATTTACTAAAGCATCTAAACATCTTGGAATATATTTCTCCAAATTATAAATTGGAACAACTATTGATACTTTTACTGAACTCATTGTTATTATCCTTCCTTTTGTTCTTATTTTCTTCTATCTTTTAACTCTCTTTCACAATCTATTAATCTCATTTCAAAGTTTTGTTTTGAATTCTTAATTATGTTGTCTAAAGTCATTCCAGAGAAGAATGATTGAACAGAACATAAAAAGAATACTACACTTACTACTAAAGTTGGTATTTTCACAACTCCTCTATGTAAGAAATCAATAAATACTGGTATAAAGAAACCTAAACCAAATATTGCTAATACTAATGCAAGTAATCCGAAAAATTGAAATGGTTTATAATTTTTATAGAATCCAAAAATAGTTTTTATAACTCTAATACCATCTGGTATAGTATTTAATTTAGATGGACTATCTGCAGGTCTGTCTCTATATTCTATAATTACATTTTTTACTTTTAAGTTTTTATCTAAACAGTGAATTGTCATTTCTGTTTCAAGTTCAAAACCTTTAGACATAACTGGAAAAGTTTTTACAAATTTGTAACTAAATGCTCTTAAACCTGTCATAACATCTCTTATATTGCTTTTATAAATTCTATTTATTAATGCTCTAACTGTAACATTTCCAACATTATGGAATGGTCTTTTATTTTCTGTGAAATATGTAGATGAAAGTCTATCTCCAATAACCATATCAACATCTTCTTCTAAAACAGCTTTTACCATTTCTTTTGCACTTTCAGCAGGATAAGTATCATCTCCATCAACCATAATATATACCTCTGCATCAATCTCTCTGAACATAGATCTAATTACGTTTCCTTTTCCTTGTCTAGTTTCATATTTTACTATTGCTCCAGCTTCTTTTGCAATTTTATCTGTTCCATCTTTTGAGTTATTGTCATAAACATATATTACTGCCTCTGGTAATTCCTTTTTAAAATCTTCGACTACCTTTTTAATTGTTTTTGCTTCATTATAACATGGTATTAATACTGCTACTTTATCCATATTTTTTAATTCCTTTCCTTTTCTTTCCTCGCTTCGCTCGTCATCCTCTATTATCAACGATTTTATTTGAAAATTCTCTAAATTATGATAACAAGAAAGACTTTAATTTCAATAATCGACACCATTATAACATATATTCCCATTTTTTCAAATAGTATTGCTATATTTTTATTTAATAGTAAATATATTTAATATTACTATTAAATAAAATTGTATTTTTTAAGATTATGTATTATATATTTTTTACTCTTCTTTTTCTTTTTTAAATATTATTAATTTACTTAAAATAAAGTTTAAAATAATTACAACAATATTAGCAAGCACTTTCATAACTATATCATTTATATTAGCATATACAGCAAAATTCATCATTGCAATGCTTATAATTTCTGTAAATATTCTACAAGCTGTAAATGAAGTAATTTCTTTAATTAATGCTTTGAAATTTTCACATTTACTATCAAATACAATTGTTTTATTAACCCAATATGCAAATATTAATGCAGCTAAAAAAGCAAAAATCTCACTAACATTAACTTTTAATTGCTCATCAACAATCCCTGTAAAAATTAAATAGCTACCTAGAATATAAGCAACAATATTTACAACTGTTGATAATCCACCACAAATTAAATATCTTAGTCCTTCTATATGATCCTTATATAAATCTGCTAATTTTTTTAAATGAATTTTTTTTAAAATCCATAATCCAAAGTTTTCTAAAGTTTCAAAAATTCTTAATGTTAAATTTTTTTTATCTTTTTCCATTTTTTATACCTTTCTATTTAATTACCAATTGAGTATGCAATTTTTCTATATTCTTAAAATTTCGACTAAAAGAAAGTTTTTTAGAATATACTTATATAAATATTGTATATTATTATAATGCTATAATTTATTACTCCACTTTTGGTACATCCTTGTTTATTTTATTATATATACTTACATTTTTTTCTATTATTAAGTAATTTTAATATCAAAATTACAAGTATCTAATGAAAAGTTTTTATTATAATAAGGGTCTCCTTTTTCTAAAAAACTTTTCCATTTTGCTTTAAAATTACTTGCTTCTATATTAAATCTTTCTTCTTGCTCTTTTGTATATTCATATCCTCTTGATTTTGATTCATAATGTGTTAACTCAATATATGAATTATATACAATACGATATCCTTTTTCAATAATTTTTAAGCAAAAATCGACATCATTAAATGCTACTTTAAAGTTTTCTTCATCCATAAATCCGAACTTCTTCATAAATACTTTTTCTAGAGAATAAACAAGCTCCTGTAACAGCAGAAACATTTCTTGTAGCAGATTCTCTACTAAAATATCCATGTTTTCCAAAAGGAAGATTTACTAACAAATTTCCCGCAATTCCAGATAATCCAATAGCAATTCCTGCATGTTGAATTGATTTATCTTCATAATAAAGTCTTGCTCCAACAGCTCCTATTTCTTTATTTTGAGCATATCCTATAAATAACTCTAACCAATCTTTTGTTAATACTTTTGTATCATTGTTTAATTGTAAAATAAAATCACAATCCACATTTTTTACACCAAAGTTGATTAAAGCTGAATAATTAAAGTCTTTTTTTAGATGTTCTTGATTAATAATTTCATTTATTTTATTTGTTTCTATACTTTCTTTTTTTATCTCTTTATTTTCATTATCTATTGCTACATTTTCAATATTTTTTAATTGAGTTGTTCCATTAATATCTAAAATAGTATTTTCATTATAATTCAAAATTTTGACTTTAGAATTTTGAACTATTTTTTTATAGTACTCGAAAGTCTCCTTCTGAATACTATTGTTTTCTATAATATTAATCTCATAATTTTCGTAAGTAGTAAGATTTACAATTGAATCTATACAATTTTTTAATAATTTTATATTATCTTTATTTGGTATTAAAATAGAAACTTTAGGTTTTCCAATTATATCAAACTTTATTTTGTAAATTCCTGGAACATCTTGTCCATACTCTACTTTTCCTTTTTTATTAGTTCTTTTTAAATGTTCTTGGACAACTTTTATTCCTGCTTCATAAGCATATGGTTTGCTGTTAGCAACATTTGCAGTTGAACTTTTATGTACTCTCCAATGATATAAAATCTTTGAGATATGTTCTATTTTTTGTGCATTCTCTGTAGCTCTTAAAACAAAATCGAAGTCTTGTGCACCATTAAATTTAGAATTTAATAATCCCACTTTATCTAATAGTTCTTTTTTTACAACTACAAAATGAGTAATATAATTATTGCATTCTAATGTTTCTGGAGAAAAATCTGGTTTAAAATAAGGTTCAAATCTTTCTCTATTTTCATCTATTTTATCTTCATCTGTATAAATAAAATCCACATCACTTTGATTATTGTCTAAATTAGTTTTTGAATTAATTGTGTTTACAACTTCATATAAAGCATCTTCTGAAAGTAAATCATCATGATCTAGAAATCCAATGTAATCTCCTGTTGCCATTTTTATTGCTTCATTTGTATTTTCAGATATTCCTTTGTTTGAATTTAAAAATTTATATTTTATTTTATCGTTTTTATCATAATACTTTCTTAAATTATCATTTTTCTCTTCACTACCGATCTGCCAAAAGCAATTCCCAATTTGAATATGTTTGATTTTCTAGTGAGTCTACAAGTTCTTTAAAAAATATTTCATTAGTATTATACATTGGAACAACAATACTAATTTTAGGCTCATATTTAAATTCTGTATTTTTCTGAATTTCTAGTATTTCTCTTTTTGGAGTATTTTTTTTCATCCAAATCTTATATTGTTCTTGATTAGATTTTCTATTTTCTTTAATATGTAATAATCTTTTTAGAACTTTTTTTACGGTTTTAAAAAATCCATATCTTCTTAAATAATATTTAATTTTACTAAAATTATTTTTTATATTCATTTCCATCCTTCTTATAAAAAATTAATTTAAAACATTTATTCTGCTTCATTTTATAAGTATAAATACAATATATAGTATAACCATATATGATATATTTTTCAATAAAAATTGACAAATAAGTTATATATATAATAAATATAGGAAATGAAATCGCAGTAATGCGGTTACCAAATTTGTTTGTTAACGACACATAGCTTTGCAGAGCAAATGTGTCGTTTTATATTTGTTCGTTAACCCACATCTACTCAATTCATTTCCTATGAAAAGCACTATATAATATTTTTTTCGAAAACACAATATCAGCAACTAATTTTTATTTAAATAAAAAAAATTTGGGAAAGTATAGCTTTCCCAAATCTTTTACTTTTTCTTTTTTCTAATTATTTCCTCTTCACCATAATAATTAACTTTAATATTTTTCATATGATAAACCTCAGTATCTAAACTCAAGTTTACATTATAGTAAGGATCTCCACTATCTAGAATTTCTGGCCATCTTTGTTCAAATCTACTCATTTCTCCTTGAAATCTTCTTATTTTTGCTGGAGAATCTTCTTGACCTCTTGATTTTGATTCATAATGCCAAAATTCTACAAAAGGATTATAAACAATTAAATATCCTTTTTCTCTGATTTTTAAACAAAAATCGACATCATTAAATGCTACTGCTAATTTTTCATCCATCCATCCAATTTCTTCATACATTGATTTAGGAGTCATAACACAAGCTCCAGTAACTGCACTTAAATTTTCTATCATAGATTCTTTTGCAAAATATCCATGACCATCTTTGGGAATACTTTTAAATCTATTCCCTGCAATTCCGCCTATACCAACAATAATTCCAGCATGTTGTATTGTTTCATCTGGAAAATATAATTTAACTCCAACAGCTCCTACATCTTCTCTTTGACAAAATCCCAACATTATTTCAAGCCAGTTTGGTGTTATTAATTCTGTATCATTGTTTAACTGAATTACATATTCTCCCTCTGAATTTTTCACTCCAAAATTTATAACAGCAGAATAATTAAATCCTGGTTTTACATCTATTCTATGATTATTAACATATTGAATAGAAGATTGCTCTTCATCTTCTATTGATGTTCCTGTATTATAATTTACTACTTTTATCTTTTCATTTTTTATTAGTTCTTTATAATATTCAAAAATCTCTTCTGTATCGCTATTATTTTCTACAACTACTATCTCATAATTTTTATAAGTTGTTTTTTCTAAAATTGAATTTATACAAACTTCTAAAATATCTTTTCCATCTTTATTAGGAATAACTATAGATACTTTAGGATTTCCTTTTACTTTATAGTCAACTCTATAAATTCCTTCTATACAACCTTCTGATACTTCTCCATATAAACCAATTCTTTTTAAATGATCCTCTATTGCTTTTTTTCCAGCTTCAAAAGCATAATTTTTAGCATTGCTATTTAATTTAGCTGTTGATTCACTATGTACTCTCCAATGATATAAAATTTTTGGAATATGTGTAATATTTTCTGGTTTGGTTATTTCAGACATTCTTAAGAAAATATCATAATCTTGTGCACCATCATAATCTGCTTTAAATCCATTTAATTTTTCCATTAATTCTTTTTTAAATATACTAAAATGACAAATATAGTTTTGACATCTTAAAGTATCTGGTGCAAAGTCCGGTTTGAAATAAGCATCATATCTATTATCATTTTCATCTATTTTGTCTTCATCTGAATATAAAAATTCTGAATTTGGAAATTTATTTATAGCATATACAACTTCATATAAAGCATAATCTGCTAAAATATCATCATGATCTAATAGTGCAATATAGTCTCCTGTTGCCATTTCAATTGCTGAATTTGTATTTCCTGCAATTCCCTTATTTTCACCTAAAAATTTATATTTAATTCTTTCATCTTTCTCATAGTATTTTTTCAAATTAGCATTTTGCTTTGGACTTCCATCTGCTAATACTAATTCCCAATTACTATAAGTTTGGTTTATCATGCAGTTTATTAAATCTTTGAAAAATTTTTCTTTTGTATTATACATTGGAACTATTACACTAATTTTAGGTGTAATATCAAATTTCTTTTTCATTTGATTTTTTAAATCAGCATCTTTAGGCTCATTATATTTAATCCATCCGCCATAGTCTCCATATTGCAAATCTTTTTCACCTTTTAGAAATCTTATAATTTTTCTAAGTACTGTTTTTATACATTTTTTTATAGTTTTAACAAAACCATATTTTCCAATATAAAATTTAATTTGATTAACTCTATGTTTTATAATGTTCATTATATTTTCCTTTCAATTTTAAATATATATCTAAATTAATTTTTACATATTTTTATAATAACAATGCATATAATTACCAGAATATATTTTTACTATTTGAAGATTTATTGGCTTGATGTTTAATATTTGAAATATATCCCATAGTTATTTTATTTCAAATTGTAATTTGTAGGGCTAATTTAATAAATTTATTAATATTATTCTTGCAATAATACAATATGAAAAATTTGAAAATGTGCTCGCTCAAGCTAAATTTCATACAAATTCTAAATTTATAAAATGCG
>CASKJV010000036.1 GCA_949388605.1 uncultured Clostridia bacterium | reverse complement strand
TTTAAATTTTTCATATTGTATTATTGTAAGAGTAATATTAATAAATTTATTAAATTAGCCCCACCAATTACTATTTATGATATACAATTTTTTATATATTAAATTATAAATTTAAGTTAATTATCTGCCCATTTTTTATAAGACTCCCAAAATTCTTGTACTATTTTAAAGTCATTTTCTAACATTGTATTTGCAGTTTTAGTTTTTAATTTTTTTTGAAACCTTTTTTGAACTGCAATAGTATCATCAACTGCCTTTTCCCATTCTTTATTTCTACATTTAGCATTACAAATTATTTCACGAATCATACCATAAGTACTAAGAACTTCAATAGCATCTGCGTCGTATACTATTTTGCTTTCTAGTAAAGAATCATCAGTAATATATTCAGGTCTGCATTTAACAATTTCATATAGTTTAATTTTTAGTTCATCATTTATATCTAAAGTTTTTATAAAAGAATTTACTTCGTCTATCTTATCATGAAATTGATGTAACCATGCACCAGCTTCTATTAGAAAAAGATCTCCGCCTTCAATTTTAGCAATATTTTTAGCATTGTTTACAACTTTTCTTCCATGTTCCAAATTATGTGCAAAATCTAAACTATTATAGAATTTTGTTGAATACTCTATAATTTTTTCCATACACTCTTCATAATCCACTGTTTTTATCTCCTTTATAAATAATTTTTATTTTACAAAATATTAAATACTTAATAGTTTTGAAAATACATTCCTTGAAATAAATTGTTTTCTTTTAGATATTTGTTAAGTCCATTAATAATCCACTTTTTATGAGAATTCCATTCTGGTGCAACAAGTAAATCTTTTGGGGCATCTCCAGAAATTTTATGAATAATTATATTAGGATTAATATGAGTTAAAATATATGAAGCTGTTTCTAAATAAAATTTCAAAGTAATTGGTGTATATTCTCTCTTTTTATACATTTCAGCTAAAACGGTATTTTCTACAATATAAGTCGAATGAATTTTTAATCCCTGAATATTGTGATTATTTATAAAAGTTACAGTATTTTTTATATCTTCAAAAGATTCATTAGGAAGACCAATCATTAAATGAGTTACAATATCAATATTATATTTATTTAAAAGTTCTACTGCCTTAGAAAAACATGTACTTGAATAACCTCTATTAATCAATTTTCCAGTTTCATCATTAGAAGTTTGAAGCCCTAATTCTACCCAAATATCAACCTTTTCTTTATATGAAGTCAATAATTTACAAACATCTTCATTAATACAATCTGGACGAGTTGCAATAGCTAAAGCAACAATTCTATTATCACATAAAGCAGAATTGTATTTAGCTTTTAGATTTTCTATAGAATCATAAGTATTTGTGAAATTCTGGAAGTAAGCAATAAATTTATTTGCACGTTCTGACTTATAACTATTAAAAAAATTACTTATTTGAGTTTTAATACTTTGTAATTGAATTTTCAGAATAGTGCAATCTGATGAAAAAATATTTTCTTCTGAACTATGTTTTTTCATGAAATTTTCTATATGTTCTCCAGATCCTTTGTTACTACAAAAAATACATCCATTAGTAGATATTGTCCCATCTCTATTAGGACAAGTAAAACCACCATCAATGCATATCTTTAGAGTTCTTTCACCAAATTTATTTTTTAAATATTTATTTAAATGCTTATATCTTTCTATTTCCATAATTAATATTATAACATAATAAGTATTTAAAATATATATTAAAATAAAGTAAATAGTAATTCAATGTAAAATATTATATACCTTATTTTGAGGGTTAAATAGATTGTAATTTAATTAAATATTATATAGCAAAATATTTAACAAAGTCTTTTGTTTGAAGTGAAAATATAGTATAATACTAAAAAATTAATGCTTAGGAAATAAGAAGATGAATTATAGAATAACAAATGGATCAGTATCTTATGGAGCTGAAACTATTTTAGAAGAAATAAATTTTAATATAAAAGGAAAAGAAAAAATTGCAATAGTAGGTAGAAATGGAAGCGGAAAATCTACTTTATTAAAAGCGCTTATAAATAACGAATTACTTTCTGAAGGTGTTGGAATAGATAAATTCAGTATTTATAAAGAAAGTGTAAAAGAAATAGGATATCTTAAACAAATAGATTTTGAAGATGATAATATAACAATGCTTGATGAAATTTTAAAAGTATATAAAGAAATAATAGATTTAGAGAAAAAAATGGAAAGTCTAGTTATAAAAATGCAAACTAACTCTTCAGAGGAATTAGCTAAAGAATATTCTAAAACACATGATAAATATGAACTTTTGGACGGGTATACATATAAAAAAGAATATGAAACTGCAATAAATAAGTTTGGATTTTCTGTAGATGATAAATATAAAAAAATAAGTGAGTTTTCAGGAGGTCAAAGAACTAAAATTGCATTTATAAAATTGCTTTTAAGTAAACCAGATATTTTACTTTTAGATGAACCAACAAACCATTTAGATATAAATACAATAGAATGGCTTGAAGGATATTTAAAAAATTATTCTAAAGCAGTTATTATTGTATCTCATGATAGGATGTTCTTAAATAGAATTGTAGACAAAATTTATGAGATTGAATATGGAACAATTACTGAATATTCAGGTAATTATGAATTTTTTGAAAAACAAAAAAGAATAAACTATGAAAGACAACTAAAAGATTTTGAATTTCAACAAAAAGAAATAAAAAGACTAAATGATATAGCAGATAGATTTAGGTTTAAACCTAGTAAAGCCAAAATGGCATTATCTAAACTAAAACAAGTTGAAAGAATGGTTAAAATAGAAGAACCAAATAAGTATGATTTAAAATCTTTTAAGACAAATTTTGAAATTAAACAAGAAAGTGGAAATAATGTTCTAGTAGTAGAAAATTTAGAAATAGGATACAATAACACTTTATCAAAATGTTCTTTTAATTTATATAGAGGGCAGAAACTTGGAATTATTGGGAGTAATGGTACAGGTAAATCAACATTATTGAAAACACTAATAGGAAATATAAATCCAATAAGTGGTACATATCAATTTGGACATAATGTACAAATTGGATACTTTGACCAGCAAATGTTAGGACTAAATAATGAAAAAACAGTGTTTGATGATTTTTATGATGATTTTCCAGAACTTACAGTTACTGAAGTGAGAAATTCTTTAGGAGCATTTATGTTTTCAGGAGAAGATGTTTTTAAAAAAGTAAAAATGCTTTCAGGAGGAGAAAAAGTTAGACTCTCGCTTAGTAAAATCTTGAAAAAAAGTCCAAATTTATTAATATTAGATGAACCTACAAATCATATGGATATTGTAGGAAAAGAATCTTTAGAAAATATGCTAAAAAGCTATACAGGAACATTAATATTTATTTCACATGATAGATTTTTTGTAAATAAAATTGCAGATTCAATTTTAAGCTTTGAAAATGGAATGTCGAATTATTATCCTTATGGCTATGAGTACTATTTAGAAAAACGAGAAGAAAATATAAGTACTCAAGTAAAAGATGAAAAAGTAGAAAAGGCTAAAAAAAAGATATATGTAAATCCTTTGAAAGAAAAAGAAAAGCTTGAAAGAAAAATAAAAAAAATAGAAGAAGAGATTTCTAAAAAAGAAGAAGAAATTTCACATCTTCAAATTGAACTTACAAAAGAAGAGGTATATTCAGATTATATAAAAGTTGGAGAACTTCAAGAAAAAATATCTGTTTTAAATAAGGAAATTGAAAATAGTATGGATTATTGGGAAGAAATGCAAGAAGAATATAATAATATAGTTATATAAAATAGACATATTAAAAATTTTATATCATTTTAGTAGAGCTAGGGGCTTGCCTTTCCTCTGTATAACTTATCTAATATATATAATATAAAAAAGAGTAATTATAAAGTGAACTATATGAGTTTACATTATAATTACTTTTTGTTATACAAATTTAATATATTTGAAATAGAAATTAAATTAACATAGAGCTATAATAATATTGAGATAATTTATATTATATGAGGGAAAAATGGAAGAAAATAAAAAAATAAATTATAATTTAAGAGATTATCAAACTAGTATAACAAATAATATTAGAGAAATTTTTAATAGAGAAGATAGTAAATATAATAGATTTGCTGGAGTTAATGTGCCTACTGGTGGAGGAAAATCATTTGTAGCAATTGAAGAAATGTTAGAAGTTTTTGAAAATGAGAATGGAGATATTAGGTTTAAAGATATTGGTGAAATATCTAATATAGATCGTACAAAAGAAATAAATGATACGCCTATTTTATATATTGCACCAAGTCATGAAATTCTTTCACAAGTTAAACTTCATATTGTAAAGAATGTAATCCTTAACATTGACGGATTAGAAAATATGTCAGTAGAAGAAATAAATTCTATGATTAAGGACGATTTTCCGTTTCTTAATTTTTCTGGAATAGATGAAGATATAACAGATTCTAGTAGTGAGAGTGACAAGAAAAAAGCAATAATGAGACAAATAACACCAGAACAAGTTACTGAAATTGTAAAAAAAGCATTCCCAGGACTAGAGCTTAAGTGTTACGCAGGTGTTAAAGAAAATGGAGAACCTGAGGAAGATGAGTATATTGTAACAGAAGAAGATGTCAAAGATAAATTTAAATTAGTTATATTAGATGAAGCACATAGAGTTGGTGCTGATACATGGAGTGAAAATGTTAAAAATTTAATACGAAATTCAGTAAAAACTAAAATATTAGCAATTACTGCAACTCCAAAAAGAACTGATGATAAACAAAAAGATATGATGCAAGAAATTGCAAAAATGGTTTATAATGATGAAACTATTTTACCAGATGTGTATATGGCAAAAGAAATATTAGTTCTAGATGCGATGAGAGATGGGATTGTAACTTCACCAGAAGTTGTAGATTATGCTCCAGCACTTGCTAAATCTGAGGAATATAATCAAATAAGACAAAAATATGAAACCGCTAAAGGAAAAAGTAAAACAGAAATAAAAAAAGTTTTGGACCAAATGCATGAAATAATGGGATTTGTACCCGAAGGTAGGATTCATGAAAATGATGAAGATAAAAAAATAGGAGAAAACCTTCAGCAAAACTTAAAAAATAAAAATGGAAAATTTATAGCGTTTATACCAAGCAATAAAACTGGAAATGAAGAAGATAAAATTGGAACAAGAGAATATTTTTCTAATTGGGAAAAAAGAATAAGAAACCAATTTGAAAATGTAGTAGATGATAATGGAAATCCTGTAAATGTAGAAGTATCTTTTGTAACAAGTGATAGTAGTGTACAAAACGCTAAAGAAAATTCAAAAATATTAAAAGATTTTGAAGATAAATCAAATACTATAGGTGGAATAAAAATTTTAGTTGCTATAGACAAATTAAATGAAGGCGTTCATGTTGATGGAATAGATGGATGTTTAATGTATAGAAGAATTGGAAAAGATAGTAGTACATTATTTTTACAAGAAACAGGTAGATGTATTTCATCAATGGATCCTAAAATTGTAACATCTGAGGATTTTATAAAACAATCTAAAGAGCAAATTTTTGACTTTTCTGGGAATTTTTTAAGACAAATAAATAATAATATTGGAGGAAAAGTATCTAGAAGATATGATTTAGAAAAGATAGGAGAAATTGCAGAATGGATAAAAAATAATGGGACTCCTGATATAAATAGTAAAAATTTAAGAGAAGCAAGATATGCAGTTGCATTGAAAAGATTATATGATAAATATGAGACTTATTCTCAGCGGAGATATTCCAATAACATTAGGTGATACAAATAAAATTGAAGAAATTGTAACTTTAGGAAATAGTATTAAATTGTGGGATATGAATTTTCCAGAAAGAACAGAAATACCTTCTGAAGAAGAATTAACAGGAACGAATTTCTTAAGTTATACTGATTCACAGAAAAAGTTTATGGAATTATATTATAAAGGACTTTCATTATCAAAAGAACGTGAAATTCCTTCAAATATAAGAATTAGTAAATTAATTAATGTTTTAAAAGTTTTGAAAAATCATAAATCAAATCTGGAAGTTCCAGCAGGAGTGATAATTAGAAATAATAAAAGGAAATATATAAAAGCTTCAGATTGTGAGAGTAAGAAACTAGAAGACTTTTTAAATGAAAATTTTGAATCACCAGAAATAGAAAAGATTTTAATTGAACTTGAAGATATGGATATTACAGGAGCAGATAGTAAAAGAGAAGTATATCATAGAGGAGAAAAATATGATATAGGGGAAGAAATTGCTTTTGCCAGAGGCATGCTTTTTACAAGTAATCATATATATTTGGCTACTAATAGGCAAAATATATTTTCTAAATATAATGCACATGAATTGATAAAATTAGGAATATTAGATACTCAAAAATATGAAAAAGGAATTCAAGAGATTTTCGGAGTAGAACAATTTGTAGATCATAAAGGATTTATTCAATCTAATAATACAAAAATTATTCCTAAAGAAGGTATACCTAATTTTGGTATAATTGAAGAATTAGATGCTGTATCTATTGAAACTGGAAGCAAATATATAAATGGTAGAGATATTGATGGATACGATGAACAAGGATATGATGAATTTGGATTTGATAGACATGGTTTTAATAAAGAAAAAACAAAACATAAAATAACTGGAAAAAAATATGATGATAAAGGGTTTATGTGGGATAAAGAAAATTCTAAATGGTTCAATTCTAGAACAAATACAGAATATGATTTGTTAGGTTTTAATATTGATGGAATTGATGAAAATGGTTTTGAAAGACCTACAGAACCTAAAATTGACGAACATTCACCAAGATTATGGTATAAAAAAAGAGAAGATGGCACTTATGAAAAAACAGGTAGAAAAGTAAATCCAGAGACAGAGTTAGATGCACATGGATTTAGATATGAAAACGGGACTATATTAGGATATTATGGTAAAACAGGAAATGAAAGTACTTATAAACGTTTTTGGAGTAATGGTGCAACAGTTTCGCATCCTGAATCAAAAAAAGATTTTTATTCATATGATGATTTAGATATTGATGGATATAATGAATATGGATTTAAAGCAATTCAGAAAGATGGGAAAACACTTTATATTCATAGAGATACTTCATCAGATTTTGATAAAAATGGAATGATTTTAAAAAAAGATAAAGAAGGAAATATTGTAGGAACTAAAGCTCATCCTTCAATTGTAAATACCAAATTTATAATTAAAAATATGATAGAAAATGGTAATACAATAGATGAAGTTTATCAAAATTATGCTGGTAAAGCTAAATGTTCTGTTGAAGAGGCACAAAAAAGGTTAGGGAAGTCAGTAATAAATTTTGTAAATATTACAAGAAAGTTACCAAATATATTAGATGATGCATATTTCCAAAAGGCTTTTTCTAGAGGAAATTCAGATATAAAAGCAAAATATATACATGATTTTTTTGAAGCATGTCCTGAAATAAAAGAAAGAATTATTGATGAGACACAAGAATCGCTAAGAAGAATAAGTATACTAAATTCGAAATTGGAAGAAGTAATGAAAAGTGGACAAGAAGCAATTAAAAATCAAAATATGCAAGAAATGGTTAGATTAAATAGCAGATATGCACAAATTCAAAAACAACAAGAAGATTTATCTAGAAGAAAACAAACTCTTAAAGGGTATACTGATCAAGATGGAAGATAGGTGAAATTATGGATAAAAACAAAAGTTTAATTGAAAATAAAAAATCAATTTTTAATAAAGTAATCAATTTTTTTAAAAAGATATTTTGGAGAAAAGAAACTCAAAATTGTATAGAAAAGATTGATGATTTGAAAATTGAAAATAAATCTGAAGTAAAACATGTGATAAAGCCTATTACAAGTATATTAAAAGAAGATGAAATTTCAGAAGATATTGAATTATATGAGTATGAAGAGGAGATAGATCCTGAAGAAGTAAATTTTGAAAAGTATAATGAAAATAGAGAATATAATTCACAAGATGAAAAAAATAATTTTTTTGATTTATATAATAATATAAAAGAAGAAAAAGTTGATATTAATAATGTGGATATTATAGATTTATTTCAAGTAAATTTATTATTAAAAGAAGAACAAAAATTGAAAAAAGCAAAAATTAATGAAAAAGAAAAGTTATTACTAAATGTGAAAAAGTAGGAAGGTATATTGTTATGAAAGAAAAGTCTGTAAGAGTTGCTATAATAGCTAGAACAGAAGAAAATGAGAAAAATTTTATTCAACTTGTAAGTAATTCAGGTGAAAATAATATAGATTTTTTACAAATAGTTGAAAAAAACATATCAGAAAAAGTACAAAAATCCATAGAAATATCTGATAGAATTATAGTGCTTATAAATTCAATAGATGGTGTAACTCCAATATTATCCGATATTATAGATGAAATTATTAATCAAAATGTAACTCCAATATTTGTATTTAATAAAATATTTGATTCAAATGCAAATATATCAATGGCAATAGATGAAGTTGAACACGTACTTGTAATGAATAATGCAACTGATGAACAATTAGATTTTCCTATTGTATATGTTGATGATGAAAAAAGAATTGCTACTTCGAATTTTGAAGAAGAAGCCAAAGATCTTAATGCATTATATAATATAATTAGAGGAAAATAATTTAAAACATAGGCAGTAATAAAGGAATCCCATGAAAATAGGGATTCCTTTTGATATTTACTTTTGAGGGAGAAATACATCAATCCGATTTATATAGTAAAATTTTCGTATTAAGCTAATAGTAATTATGAATTCAATAAACAGTAATATTTAATATGATATCTTTGTGAAAAATATTGATTTTTAGAATATTTTGTTATATATTAGGAAAGTGATTTATACTCTAATAAATCAATCATTTTTGAATTTAAAGAAAAATGTTAATAGACTAATAATTGTATTAGAGTATATAAAAAGTAATTCTAGTATTTAAATAGAATATTAATATAAAAGAAATGAGGAATAATTAAATGGAAAAAACTTATATTTTTGGTCATAAAAATCCAGATACAGATTCAATTACATCAAGTTTAGTAATGGCAGATTTTGAAACTAAATTAGGAAATACAAATGTTATTGCTTGTAGATTAGGGAATATAAATAAGGAAACAGAATATGTTTTAAATTACTTAGGAATTGAAGCCCCAGAATTTATAGAAACAGTAGAAGATGGATCTAATGTTATTTTAGTAGATCATAACAGTCCAAAAGAATCTATAGATAATCTAGATAAAGTTAAAATATTAAAAGTAATAGATCATCATGTAATAGCATTAAACACTTCATATCAATTATTCTATAGAGCAGAACCTGTTGGATGTACAGAAACAATTATGTATAAATTATATAAAGAGAACGGATTTGCAATAGATAAAAAAATTGCAACATTAATGGTATCTGCAATTATTTCAGATACTTTGTTATTAAAATCTCCAACAACAACAGATGATGACATAAATGCTGTTAAAGAATTATCTGAAATTGCAGAAATAAATCCAGAAGTTTATGGTCTAGAAATGTTAAAGGCAGGAACTGATTTAAGCTCTTTTAACATAGATGAAATTTTACATTTAGATGCAAAGAAAATTGATTTTAAAGAAGTACAATCTATAGTTGCACAAGTTAATACAGCAGATGTTTCAGAGGTGATGAATTTAAAAGCAGATCTAGAAAATAGAATGAATGAAATAATTAATGAAGAAAATCTAGATTTATTTATGTTTTTGATTACAGATATAGTAAACAGTAATTCACAAGTTATAGCTCTTGGAAAATCAGCATTACTTGTAGAAAAGGCATATGGAGTAAAATTAGAAGATAATACAGCATTATTAAAAGGTGTTGTTTCTCGTAAAAAACAAGTTGTACCAATTATGACTGAAAATGCTTAAGAAAAAATGCTCAATTTATACTGAGGAGTTGATATTTTGAATTTAAGAGAAAATGATGGAAGTATAAAAATTATAGCAATAGTTGCAATAATAATTTTAGTATTTGCAATTGGTATTATTGCTACAATAATTAATAATTCTTCAAAACCTGTTGCTACATTAAAAGAAGAACCATATGAATATTTTACATTATATTCTTTAGATGGAACTGTTGGTGTTGTTAATAAAAAAGGTGAAGAAATTATAAAATCTGAATATATTCAAATATATATACCCAATAAAGCAAAAGATGTATTTATATGTTTTAAAGATGAGGAGAACTATTCTGTTTTAAATAGTAAAGGAAAAGATATTTTTTCAGAATATACTTCAATATCTCCAATAAATATTTCAGATACTACTTTAGAGATGGAAAAAAGAGTATTAAGTTATGAAGAAGATGGAAAATTTGGTTTAATAAATTATGATGGAAAAAGATTAACAGATGCTATATATGAATCTGTTGCAAGTCTACCAAGCAAACCAGGTTGTATATTAGTAAAAAAAGATGGACTATATGGAGTTTTAGATTCTCAAGGAAGAATAATTATAGATACAAAATATAATTCAATAAAAGGTGATGAATACTGTTCAGAAAAAGATGAATATTTAAAAACTGGATATATAATTTCTGAAAAAACAAAAACAGGAATTATTTATGGTTATATTGATTATAATGGGAAAATTTTGATAGAACCTAAATACGAATCAATTTCTAGAAATTTAGAATATGAAGATGATGATATATATTTAACATTTATGGAAAATGGAAAAAAAGGTGTTATTAAAAATAAAAAAGTGATAATTAAACCTAAATATCAATCTGTAGTTTTTTATGATGTTTCTAATACTTTTGTTGTTAATAGAAATGGAAAATATGGTTTCTTTAATAATAATGGCGAAGAAATATTAAAAACAGAATATACAAGTTATTCTATAGCTGGTAATTATATTTCTGTAAAAAAAGATGATACAATGGCACTTTATGATATTCATGGAAATTTGGTTAATAGAAATAGTTATAAGAGTATTATAGAAACAACTAACCCATCTTATTTTATAGCAGAAGACGAAAATGGATATTATAGTATTATCAGTAAAGATATACAAATTCAAAACAATTATACTAATATTACTTATGCTTTTGATAATTTTTTTGTATATACAACTGAAGAGGGAAAATCAGGAGTATTAGATCTTTATACTGGAATTGAAGTAGAGCCTCAATATGATTACATAATTGTTTTAGAAAACGTTAATGCACTTGAAGCTAGAATGGAAAATAGAGTGGACATTTATTCGGAAAAAATTGAAAAAGTTTTATCAATGGAAAATGGAATTGTACAAGAAGTAAATGATGATTATGTTTCAATATACTCAGATAAAGAAATATTATATATTAATAAATCAGGCGAATTAGTAGATAATACAGAAATTTTTAAAAATGCAAAATTATATTCTTATAGGGCAGATGATGAAAAATGGGGATTTATAGATAGCACAGGAAATGTTGTTGTAGAATGTAAATATGATATAGTAACAGAACTAAATGAGTATGGATTCGCAGGAATTTGTCAAGATGGAAAATGGGGAGTAATTAATGAAAATGGAAAAGTTATAGTTGTGCCAACTTATGAACTTGACACATATTATAGACCATCTTTTTTAGGTAAATATAAATATGAAACATTAGATAATGCTTGTTGTGTAGAATTAGAAGAAAAATAATAAGAAAACTCGACTATAAAATTGAAATAATCAGTAAATAAGTCGAGTTTTTCATATAATAGAAAATAATTTACTCTTCTTATTATATAAAGTTTTCAATAAGAGGAACATATTTATTATCTGTACAAAATGAGGTAGGTTTCTTAGCAGTATAAATTTAATTTGTATATATAAGTTATGTATAATTTGAAGAATAATAGATTTGCGTAATACTTAAAGATGTATAATAAGTTATAATTGAGATATTGTAAATCTGAAGTTTATTTTAAAAGGAAATTTGTTTATGAATGTTATAGTTGTTGGTGGAGGACCTAGTGGAATGCTAGCTGCAATTTCCTCTGCACAAAATGGGAATAAAGTGATTATATTAGAGAAAAATAGTTTTTTAGGAAAGAAAATATTGGTTACAGGAAAAGGAAGATGTAATGTAACTAGTTCTATTGAAATGGAAGAATTTATAAAAAATATTCCTGGAAATGGTAAATTTTTATATAGTGCATTTCAAAACTTTACAAATAAAGATATAATAAATTTATTAGAAAATAATGGTGTGAAGTTAAAAGAAGAACGTGGAAATAGAATTTTTCCTGTATCAGATAGAGCAGAAGATATTAGAGCTTGTTTAGAAAACGTAGTTAGAAAACACGAAAATATCGAAATAAAAATAAACTCTAGAGTAGAAGAAATTCTAACAGAAGGTGAAGAAGTATATGGAGTAAAATTGGAAAGTGGTGAAAAAATACAAGCTAATAAAGTTATAATTGCAACAGGAGGAAATAGTTATTGTCGGTACAGGATCTACTGGAGACGGATATAAAATGGCAAAAAGAGTAGGACATACAATAGAAAAAATAAGAGGTTCGCTGGTTCCATTAACATCAGATAATAATGTGTGTAAGCAAATGCAAGGATTGTCTTTAAGAAATGTAAAAATAGAAATTAAAGATGTTGAAAAAAATAGAAAGATATATGATGATTTTGGTGAAATGCTATTTACACATTTTGGAGTAAGTGGTCCTACAATACTAAGTGGTTCAGCACATCTTTTAAGATATAAAAATATTGATAAACTTTTAAAAGAAAAGAAAATTGTTTTGTCAATAGATTTAAAACCTGCTTTGTCAGAAGAGGAACTAGATAGAAGAATATTGAGAGATTTTGAAGAATTTAAAAATAAGGAATTCAAAAATGGCTTAAATAAATTATTGCCAAAAAAGATGATAGATGTAATAATTCATATGAGTAAAATAAATCCATACAAAAAGATTAATGAAATAACAAAAGAAGAAAGAATAAATTTAATAAAAATTTTGAAAAAATTTGAGATAGTAATAAATGGATTTAGGCCAGTTGAAGAGGCTATAGTAACAGCAGGAGGCATCTCTACAAAGGAAATAAATCCAAAAACAATGGAATCAAAATTAATAAAAGGATTGTATTTTGCTGGAGAAGTTATAGATGTAGATGCATATACAGGGGGATTTAATTTACAGATTGCATATTCTACTGGATATACAGCTGGTTTAGAAATTGGAAAGTAAAGGTTACTATCAGCATTATCTTTAAAAGTAATTAAAAATTTGGGAGTAGAAACAATGTTTAAAACTATAAATCAAAATGCTACTGGAGAATTTGTAGAAAAAAAGTCTAAATTTATTGCAAATATATTTTATATTGAGACTATAGAAGATGCAGAAAAGAAAATAAAAGAAATTAGAAAGAAGTATTTTGATGCAAGACATAATTGTTATGCATATAGTATATATACTAAAGAAGGAATTATAAATAGATTTAGTGATGATGGTGAACCTTCAGGAACTGCAGGTGCTCCAATGCTTAATATAATAACATCGAGAAACTTGACAAATGTAGTAGTGATTGTTACCAGATATTTCGGCGGAATTCTTTTAGGTACAGGAGGATTAGTTAGAGCATATACTAATGCAACTCAAGAGGGATTAAAGAAAATTACAGAAATTGAAATGGATAATGGATTGGAAGTTGAAATAGAAGTATCGTATTCAAATTTTGAAAAATTTAAATACTATTTGAAACATAATGAAATAAAATTAATAAAATCAGAATATTTTGAAAATATTATTTCAATAATAGAGATTTCAGAAGAAAAAATGAAATTGTTGGAAATAAATAAAAAAAATTTAAATTTTGAAATAATAAATAGTAAAATTCTTAGAGAAAAATATATAGAATTTTAATGTAGAAAAGTGCTGATATACAGTGCTTTTTTACATATTTTTGCAAAAAAACAAAAGTAATTTGTTTTTAAAAGTAATTAATGAAATTATTTGACGAATTTTGTCAAATCTAGAGATACGAAAAGCTTGAAAATAGAGGAAAAATTATTGCATAATAATTTTTTTAATAATATAATTCGACTTGTAAATATTTACAGATTTTTTTTAGGAGGTATTATTTTGAAAGAAAAAATCAAAATACTTATTGCAGATGATAATATTGATTTTGTTTCTACAGTAGTTACATATTTAAGTGCACAGGAAGATATAGAAATTGTAGGGACAGCTAAAGATGGATTAGAGGCCTTTGATAAAATTATACAAACTAATCCTACAGTTGTTTTACTAGATGTTATAATGCCACATTTAGATGGATTAGGAGTATTAGAAAAACTAGTAGCAAACAATGCGAAATTACCTATATGTATAATGCTTTCTGCAGTAGGACAAGATAATGTAACAGCTAGAGCAATAAATTTAGGAGCTGAATATTATATTTTAAAGCCTTTTAAAATGGATGTATTAATCAAGAGAATAAGAGAACTAGTAAATAGACCAGATATGAGACAAGAAAATAGTATAAATTATAATGAGTGTAAAAGCAATTATATAGATATTAATAGTCAAGCTACAAAAGAAGAAATATTAGAAATAAAAGTTACAAATATCATCCATGAGGTTGGAGTTCCAGCGCATATAAAAGGTTATCAATATTTAAGAGATGGAATTATTATGGTTGTAAATAATATAGAAGTAATAAATCAAATAACAAAACAATTATATCCAGATTTAGCTAAAAAATATAAAACTACACCATCAAGAGTAGAAAGAGCTATTAGACATGCAATTGAAGTTGCTTGGAATAGAGGTCAAATAGAAACAGTTGAAAGTATATTTGGGTATACAGTAAATTCAAATAAAGGAAAACCAACAAATAGTGAATTTATAGCGATGATAGCAGATAAGTTGAGATTAGATTTAAAGAGTGCATAATTAATTCAATTGTAAAACTTCATTTTGATCTATCCTTAAATAAAGGAGAATAAAGAATGTTAAATTATTCAGAAGAAATCGATAAAATTCGAAAAAAAATAAAAGAATTGGAAAATGAAGATGTTTACATAGAAATTGAAGGAGCATTGCAATTTCATATTACAATTGAAAATGCTAAAATATTAGTTAGTAGTGAAAAAATATTTATAACTAATGAGAAAAATCAAGATATTATTGTGGAATTGCATTATTTAGATACTGTGGAAATAAACAATGATACAATATATTTAGAAATGTCAAACGATATAAAAATTACTTTAGATTTTTAAAAAAATATAATGATAAAATAAAAACCCTAGAATAAAAATCTGGGGTTTGTTGACAATTAGGGGATTAATTTACTAATATAGTAATTAATTCTTTTTTATTTAGTTGGAAAGTGCTTTGTACATCCTACTAAATAACAGCTTCGCTAATTTTTCTACACGATTTTGTACAACAAAATCGGTGCTTGGAACAGATACGTGTATGATTTAGTAATTTTTGAATTTTGTAATTATTATATCGTCCACTTTTATTATTTAGAAATGCAGATATCTATAAGTCATCACATGAAACAAAAACCACAAATTTAAAGTGGTTTATATTTTAATAAAAATTATGTAATAGTAATTTAGTCATTATCATCATCTACTATGGATAGCAATTCATCAAAAGTACAATGTAAATTTTTGCAAAATCCGTTCTAAATATTTATATGAAATAGAGTTATGACTTTTAATTGCTTTATTTAGATTATATCTAGTAATATTCATAGAGTTACACAATTTTTCTTTACTCATTTTACGTTCCTTAAGTAGCTTTTCTACATTTAATTGTACCATTTGATACCTCCAATTTTTTTTATTATTGTATAATAATTATTTTAGTAGGTGTAGACACCTAGACAAGCCCACCACTTTGTGGTAAAATTTTAAATGCTTATGAAAATTATATAACTAATACAATTATTATCTAGTATACTGATATTATTTAGTAATACTGATTGTATAAATTATACAAAAGAAAAATAGTTATTAATTGGGAATAAAGTTAACATTGGAGGTAGTGAAAATGACTATAGAAAATATTGAACTTAAAGATAATAAAAGAAAATTTATTTTGGAAAAAGAAATAGAAAAAAATAAGAAGATATTAGAAAAAGAAATGATAACAAAAGAGGAATATGAAAAATTGGAAAATAAAATATTTAAAGAAATGGAAACAAAAAATATTAAATTTTGGTAATATTATTAATAATAAAAGAATCGGCCTTTATAAAGCCGATTTTTTTATTTAGTAGGAAAGTGATTTGCACTTTCTACTAAATAACAGCTTCGCTAATTTTTGCACACGATTTTGTACAACAAAATCGGCGCTTGGAACAAATACGTGGACGACTTACTGAATTTTCTATATATAGTCATGCTGGAAAAATTGAACACAAATTTTGAATATAGAAAATATTGATTTAGAATAAGTGCAATGATATAATTTCGAGGAGAAAATAAATTTAGGAGGTAAGTTTATGGCTGTTCATAATGAAGCAAAATTAGGAGAAATTGCAAAAACTGTTTTAATGCCAGGAGATCCAATGAGAGCTAAATATATAGCAGAAACTTTTTTAGAAGATTATAAACTTGTAAATCAGGTTAGAGGCATGTGGTGTTTTACAGGTAAATATAAAGGAAAAGAAATAAGTGTAATGGGTTCTGGAATGGGAATGCCAAGTATAGGTATATATTGTTATGAGTTATATAAATTTTATGGAGTAGAAAATATTATTAGAATAGGTTCTTGTGGAGGTCATGTAGAAAATTTAAAATTACTAGATGTTGTATTAGTAGATAATAGTTATGCAGAAGGTAATTTTGCAAAAAATATGACTGGAAAAGAGTGCCATTTCATAAATTCCTCTAATTATTTAAATAAAATAATAGAAAAAACAGCAAAAGAAATTAATCAACATTATATAAAAGGAAATATGGCGTGTACAGAATGCTTTGATCCATATCTAGATGATCCAATGTCTTTTACCAATAGAATTCCAAAGGAATATAATGCTATGGGATCAGAAATGGAAAGTTTCGCTCTTTTTTATACAGCAAAGCATCTAAATAAAAATGCTGCTTGTTTACTTACTGTATCAGATTCATTATGCTTTAAAGAAGAACTAACTTCTGAACAAAGACAATTATCGATGAATAACATGATAAAACTTGCATTAGAAAGTGCAATAAATATTTAATGAAGATATATAACCTTAAAATTGTATAAAATAGTAAATAAATTAAGAATTATATATAATAATTGTATATTTATTAGTATAGATGATACATACTAATACATTCTAATAAATATAATTTTTTGATTTCCAAAAACTATTCTTGAAATATAAATAATATTAAATGTAGATTACTATTAAAATATAAATTTGTAAGTAGTAAAAATGAAGTGCAGTTAGAAAAAAATATAAACACTTGCCAATTTTATGTA
The DNA here is from genome assembly GCA_949388605.1 of uncultured Clostridia bacterium. GTDB lineage: Bacteria > Bacillota > Clostridia > TANB77 > CAG-508 > Scatovivens. The sequence goes on along the minus strand of CASKJV010000036.1, from coordinate 1,026 downwards.
AATATGCTACAATTATATTAGTTATATGTATATAAGTTTCAACAAGTTTCATTTCAATTTAAATCTTGGGAACTCATTCTTCAAGATGACATTAAGGAGGAAAACAAAAAATGGCAAGAAGGACTGAGAAACAGCAAATGATGAGAGAGTATAACGCTTTTTTGGAAGAAGGAAGTAAAATTGAGAAACTGGAGGAAGAATATGGGGAAGAACGCTGGGAAGACTATTTAGAAAACGGCGATGACCCCGATGACTACGATGACTACGACGACTGCTATGACTACGATGTCTACTATGCAGAGGAGTATTTGAAAGATATTGAGAATGGAAGGTTGAGATGAAGAGTTACGAATAAGACGAGTAAAAGCAGGTAGAGAAGTAGAAGCGACTTTATTGCTTACCGACCAGAGTAGAAATTTGGGCATTTTTTATTAGTATGATTAATATCATCGTAACAATTAATATTATAACAAAGTAAAAAAACAAGGGACTGTAATAAGTCCCTTGTTTTTCTATAATAGAGAATTAATCTATAAATCCCATTATAGAAGTCATGCAAGAAAAAGTGTGTACAAATTTATTTTATGGATATAATAGGTAATATTAATTTTGACATAAAAATACCTTATAAAATATTTTAAAAAATATTTTCAAAAAGTGTTGACAATATAAAATAATGGTGCTAAAATAATCAACGTTGTGTAAAAAAACAACAAAAATGATTAAAAACACTAAAAAAATTACTTAGAAAAAAATATAAAAAAGTTTTAAAAAATATGTTGACAAGTAAATATAAAAGTGTTAAAATAATCAACAGTTCGTTAAGAAAAATGAACAAAAAGTACATTGAATTTAACCTAAAAAATTAGTTAAAAAAACTTTTAAAAAAAATAAAAAAATATTTAAAAAAGTTATTGACAACTAAATTATAAAGTGTTAAAATAATGACTGTTCACAGGAAAAATGTGAATAAAAAGTACATTGAAAAGTAAACAATAAATATCCTTTAAGAGAAACCAAGCGGTA
>CASKJV010000035.1 GCA_949388605.1 uncultured Clostridia bacterium | reverse complement strand
AATTTACTTTCGATACGCTTACATTTTTTCATTTTTATATTGTATTATTTGCAAATATATTTGATTAAATATATTTTAATAATCTCTTATTTATAGATTATTAACAAATTATATTATGAATGAAAGTTCCGCCTTGAAAGTAATTCGAATTAGAAATTCTTAAATATAATTTTGAGAGGGAATCTCAATTTTATCATTGAGGGCGCTGTCAAAATTTATATTAGAATTTCTATGAGAATTAGCTTGAACTAGGAACTGAATATGAATAATATAATTTTGTTAATAATTCTGATATTAGGTAAAATTTAATAAGAGCAATATGACAATGAAACTTTTATATAAATGTTAATAATTTTTGAAAATGAAATCTCCACTACAAATTACAATTTTTATAGGAGTTGATAGTAAATGACTAAAGAAATATTATTATCTAATATTGATAAAATTCACACTACTGAAATGGGCGTTGAAAGAATCAAGAAAAATTTAAAAATTGATATAGATAATATTGTAGAATATTGCAAGAATAAAGTTTTAGATAAAAATTGTAATATATACAAAAAAGGAAAGAATTGGTATTGTGAAATAGATAATATAAAAATAACCATTAATTCGTATAGTTATACAATTATTACAGCACATACTATTAGCTAAATTACAATTTAAATAATAAGGAGAAATTAAAATGGAGTATATTTTAGAATTAATAAATGTAAAATATGTAATCTTATACTTATTAGGTATAAATTTAATAGGCTTTTTAGCAATGGGAATTGATAAATTGAAAGCTAAAAAAGGATGGTGGAGAATTCCAGAAGGAACATTAATGACTCTTTGTTTATTAGGTGGAGGGATAGGGACTATAGTAGGAATGTATACATTTAGACATAAAACTAAAAAGATGAAGTTTACAATAGGTATGCCAACAATCTTAATAGTAGAAATTCTTGCTGTAATATATATTATAATAAAATATGTAATAATGTAAATTAATATAAGAAACAGAAAAAATGCAGTTCTAGGAACTGCGTTTTTCTATAATATGAAATTTAATAATAAATACAAAACGAAGTAGCCTCCAATTTGGAGACCACTTCGACAAAATCAATAAACATTATTTAAGAATATCAGTACTATTATGCAGGTTTCCATTGCTATCTGAAAATCATAAATTGAAATTCCGCTCATTTAGTTACCTCCTTGATGTGAATGATTTTTTTATAGTAATAATGGACTGATTATACCACAATATTATGTAAAATCCAATACATATTAACATAATATTTACTTTTTTTATAAATTATGTTATAATAAAAATGTAGTATTTTGAAATTATATATAGTAACATTTTATTCTAAGCTCACTAATTAGTGAATGTAACTTTTACACTATTTAGTATGACATAGTAACAAGAAAACATTAAAAAGTAAAAGGAGAATGATTATGTTAAAAAAACTTTTGTATTGGATTGTTTGCTTTGGATTAAGTGTTTTGTTTGCAGCCGCTGGAGTTTTTTCTGGTATACAGGGAGAGATATTTTTTGTAATGCATATGATTATCTATGGAATATTAGTGATTATTCTTATTATGGGTATATATGTACAAGAATCAGATATTGAGCGGGAAGAAGACATAAAAGCATTAATAGTACTAATAGTATCAATTGTAATGGAGCTTGCTGTTACATGGGTGATAACTCTTTTTGGAGTAAATTTCTATACAGCGTACATGATTTTTACTCTTATAGGCTGCTTTTTCTAAAATTAGAAATTCTATGACCTTTGCCACCTTTTATGAAAATAATTGGTGGCAAAGGTTTTTTTGCTCTAAGAATGGTAATGAGGTAAAGATAAGTTATACAGAGAAAATACGAGCCACTTAAACTTATTTAAAATGTTTAAGAATGTTAAAAATGATTATTTTGTTCTAGTATAATGGAAAATTGCTCTGGAATTACTATGATAGAAAGAGCCTTTGCGAAATATTGTATAGAGAAATTATTTTGCGTATTTTTTGACAGTAAAAAAGTAAGGTGAGTTGACAATCAGATGATATTATGTTAATATATATGAGGTTTATATCAACATAACTTAATGATTAATTGTATGTATTATACAATTCAACAACATAGGAGGTATAAAAATGTTACGCGAAAGCAAAAGCAGGTTTTTTGCAAATGGAAGAGTGTATTCACTATTAACAGAAGATGATTACCCAGTAGAAGTAACAGATACATTTCTTCCATTCTATACGAAAGATGCAATTGGAAAAAAACAAAATACTCTTCAAAATTATAATCTTGGTAGCCGAAAAGAACGGTGGATGGTAGGCGTATCTTGTATGTCTGGATGTCCTGTAGGATGTAAATTCTGCGCAACAGGTCAGTTGAAGAAATGGAGAAAATTATCTGCAGAAGAAATTGTAGAACAGGTAATGTTTATTTTGGAAAGAAATCCTGAATATTCTCCGACAGAATGTAAAGAATTCAAAATAAATTATACGAGAATGGGAGAACCATTTTTGAATATTGAGGAAGTAAAAAAAGCTATCTCAATGATCGATGAAAAATTCCCTAATGTTCATCACTATATTTCTACAATTGGTGTAAGCGGTAGTGATTTTTCGTGGATTAAGGAAAATGTAACACTCCAGATCTCTTTGCATTCATTTGATGAGGCAAATCGAGATTGGTTAATTCCTTTTAAGAAGAAAATGTCCATTACTGAATTGGGAAAAATTAGAACTCACTCAAACTTAAAGACAACTTTGAATATGACAATGGTTAGCGAAAGTGATTTTGATATTGAAAAGCTAAAAAAACACTTCGATAGAGACGCTTTTTTCATAAAATTGTCCCCAATAAACCCTAATGCTACTTCTGATGACAATCATATCAGTGAGGGAGTTATTAGCGCTAAAAATTTAGTCTAAAGGAGAAAAATAATGGCAGTAAAAGAAGGAATTTTTAGATATAGGGTTATTACCAATTTGAATTGCAACATGAGTCCAAATTGTTATTTCTGTTACCAACCATATAAACCAAACATGTATCTTGATATTGAAAAAGCAAAAGATACAATGAGAAAAGTTGGAATTCTTAAAAGAGCTACAATAATGGGAGGAGAATCCACACTACGGGAAGATTTGCCTGATTTTATTGCACTTTGCAAAGAATATGTTTCACAAAATGTATGCTTAGTAACAAATGGTATTTTGCTTGATGAAGAAAAAATTCTAAGTTATAAAGAGGCTGGTCTTACAGAAGTCGCAATTTCAATTTCTTCGTTACAACAATATCGTGACAGGAGAGAACAAGCTCTTTTATGCAAAAAATATATTCCTAATACAAGGATTAATATTCCAAAATGTTGGGAATCTACAGGAGATAAACTGGTAGAAATCCTTCGAGAAACCCTTACAGACGACTTTTATGTTATCGTTTGTGAAGATCTTATGGGAAGATATGGAGAATTTGATTTTGAAGAAAAATTACCGGCAGTTAAAATCAAAGATGATGGACATAATTTCTTTGATTATGTTTGGAATGGACATCAGTTTGGTGTGTTTGGGCATTATAGCGGATATGATGATACAGATATCATCATTACTCCAGTAGGAAATTTCTGCAAATGGGAAAAATACTGTGAAAAAGTAGGTAACACATGCTTAAAATAGACTTTGGAAGTGGATATAATGCCAAACCAGGATATAAAACATGTGATATAACCTATGCACCTTTCTTAGACTATGTATATGATATAGAAAAGAATCAGATTATAGGCTGTGAAAAGAAAAGTGTAGATGAATTTTACATGAGAAATGTAGTACATCATATAAAGGATTTGCAGAAATGTTTTTCAATGATAAAAGAATACTTGAAAGATGACGGAAGTCTTGTAATTATTGATACCCAGAAAGAGTATTTTCTACAAAATGTTATTTTAGATATAATATGGTATAGGTTCGTAATACCAAGATACGAGATTTGGTTTTCAAAATCGTATCGAGACTATGGCAAGGTTTTAACAGATCTTGGATTTGTTAAAATAAACAATCAAACTATCAACGAAAAGGAGGTCTCACTATGGAAAAAGAAATTATGAACCAGTTAGAGGATGCTGGATATGATTATGCTGTTGCAATTGCAACTAAAGCAGAAATCGAAGCTGGTGCAGCCTGCGGTCAGCTTAGTCTGATTGTCGAAGCGTAAAAAAACCTTTTATGGTCCCTAGGGAATTTTCCCTAGGGTTTTTTATTTAGTAGGAAAGTGCTTTGCACTTCCTACTAAATAAAAGCTTCGCTAATTTTTGCACACAATTTTGTACAATAAAATCGGCACTTCGAACAAATACATGGACGATTTAGTAAATTTTTGTATTTTGTAATTATCATATCGTCTACTTTTGCTCTATTATAGGAATGTTTTCTTAACTTTCGAGTATCTAATAAGCTATGTGCACGAACAAATTTACTGAAAAAATTAAAAAGTTTTCAAATTTGTTTTAACATATTTTATACAAATAATCAAAAACACTTGATTTTTTAGGTGGTTAATATATAATTGTCTTAATTATAAGCAAAAGAGGATGTATAATATGAAAAAATTATTCGATTTAACATATCCACAAAAATCAATATTATTAACAGAGCAATTTTTTAAAAATATGCCAGTTAATAATATTTGTGGAACAGCAATAATAAATGAAGAAATTAATTTTGACAATTTAAAAAAAGCTATAAATTTTGTTATTAAAAATAATGATAATTTTCGTATACATTTATTTCAAGACAAAAGAGAAGTAAAACAATATTTATCCGAAGTTATAAATTATAATGCCGAAATTATAGAAATTGAAAATAAGACTGAAATTGAAAATATAGAAAATTCACTAAAGAAGAAAGTATTTTCTTTATTTGATTCGGATTTGTTTGAAATTAAAATTTTTAAATTAAAAGATAGATCAGGTGGATTTGTAGTAAATATTCATCATATTATTTCTGATGGTTGGACTCTTGGTTTAATATCAAGAAAAATAATGAAAGCTTATTATGAAATTGAAAATGATACACTTGAAGATGAAAATAGCGAATTATCTTATATTAATTATGCAGAAAATCAAAAAGATTATATTAATAGTACCAAATTTGAAAAAGATAAAACATATTGGACAGAGCAATTTGCTAAAAATATAAATTCAGCAGTATTACCATCTGATAATTCTGTTATAAATTCAGATGTGTCTTGCATAGGAGAAAGATTAAATTTTACTATATCCAAAAGTAAAATGAAATCTATTACAGAATTTTGTTTAAAAAATAAGATTACAGTATTTAATTTTCTTATGGCAATTTATTCAATTTATATTTCTAAAGTTGTTAACTCAAGTGATTTTTCTATAGGTACACCTATTTTAAATAGAACAAATTTCAAAGAAAAAAATATTATGGGAATGTTTGTTAATATTGTCCCGTTTCATATAAATTTTGATGAAAAAACTAATTTTATTACTTTTGTGAATTCTGTTGCTAAAGATACAATTTCTATGTTAAGACATCAGAAATATCCATATCAATTATTACTTGAAGATCTTAGAAGTAGAGATTCTTCAATTCCTAATTTATATAATATAGTTATTTCATATCAACTTACAAAAGCAAATAAAGAAACTGAATATGATTATACTACAAGATGGGCTTTTAACGGAAATAGTGCAGACGATATGAGTATACAATTTTTTGATTTAGATGAAGAAGGTTTATTAAATGTAGCATATGATTTTAAAAAATTAAAATATTCTAAAGACTATGTAAAAAATATGCATTTAAGAATTTTAGAAATTATTAATGAAGTATTAGAAAATAAGGATATTTTAATTAAAGATATTCAAATACTAACGAAATCTGAGAAAAATAAATTACTAAATAAATTTAATAATACAGAATTAGAATATAATAAAGATAAAAATGTTATAAAATTATTTGAAGAAATGGTTAAATCATATCCAGATAAAATAGCTGTTGTTTCTAATAATGAAAGATTAACTTATAAAGAACTAGATAAAAAATCTAATCAATTAGCTTTATATCTTAAAAAAAGTGGTGTAAAATCAAAAGAAATTATAGGAGTTCTTATTAATCGATCTATAGAAATGGCCATTGGAATTTTAGCCATATTAAAAGTTAATGGTACATATCTTCCAATAGATCCAGAATATCCTAAAGATAGAATAGAATATATGTTAGAAGATAGTGGCTCAAAAATGTTATTAACAAATAGTAAAACATATAATTTAATCGACAATTCTAAAATAAAAAAAATAGATATAAGTTTAAACATAGCTAAAGATATTTATAATATAAAAAATCGTAAAATACAAGAAAAAATAAGTCAAGAAAATTTAATATATGTGATTTATACTTCAGGTTCAACAGGAAAACCAAAAGGTGTTATGTTAAAACATCAAAATATAACTAATTTTTTACTTGGAATTAAGAATATTATTGAATTTAATCCAAATAAAACAATGGTTTCAATTACAACTATTTGTTTTGATATATTTGTTCTTGAGTTTTGGGGAGCTTTAACTTCAGGAATGACACTTGTTTTAGCAAATGAAAATGAACAGAATAATACAAAAGCTTTAAATACTTTGTGCTTAGAAAATAATGTAAATATGATTCAAACAACACCTTCAAGATATAAGATGCTTCTAAGTAATGAAGATTCTACAGATTTCATGAACACAATGACAGATATTATGGTAGGTGGCGAAAGTTTACCAAAAGATTTGGTGGAAAGATTAAAGCAACTTGCAAAAGGAAATATATATAATATGTATGGACCTACAGAAACAGCTGTGTGGTCTACCATAAAGAAAATAAGAAACAAAGATGATATTACAATAGGAAAACCAATTGCCAATACAAAATGTTATATTTTAGATAAATACAAAAATTTACTTCCAACATATATTCCTGGAGAATTATATATTGGAGGAGATGGCGTTTCAAATGGATATTTAAATAGAGCAGAATTAACATCTGAAAAATTTATAAATTCTCCATTTTCTAATGAATTAATTTATAATACTAACGATTTAGCTTATTATACAGATAAAGGAGAAATTGTTCATTTAGGAAGAACCGATTTTCAAGTTAAAATTCGTGGCTATAGAATAGAACTTGAAGAAATTGAAAATAAAATAAATATAATTTCGGGAATATCAAGTAATGTAGTTATTGCAGATGAGCAAAATAAGTATTTAATATGTTATTATGTTTCAAAAGAAGAGGTAAATTCAAAAGAAATTGTAGCCGAACTTTTAAAAGATTTACCAAACTATATGATACCATCAATTTTTTATAGATTAGATAATTTTCCTCTTACTCCAAATGGAAAATTGGATAGAAAGAAGTTACCTAAAATAGAGGTTGAGAAATCAAATATTGAAAAATGTAAAACTAAAACAGAAAAAATATTATTTAAAATAATATGTAAAATTCTAGAAACAGATGAAATAGATATAAATGCACCATTTATGACTATAGGACTAGATTCATTAGGAATTATTGAAGTTCAAACTATGTTATTACAATATAATTATGATTTAAATACACAAGATTTTTATAAGTTTAATACTATAAAATTATTAGCTGAACATATTGATAATAATATATATACATATAAAGAACAAGATGCACAAATTCCAATAGAATTCAGACATAAGTTTGATGAACTTATTTTAAATAAAGAAAAAAAGACTTATGGAGATGAGAATATAGGAAATGTATTTTTAACAGGTGCTAATCGGATTTATAGGTATACATGTTTTACATGAATTATTAAACACAACAGCTATAAAAATATATTGCTTAGTTCGTGGAAAAACAATTTCAAATTCTAAAGAACGTTTAATTGAAAAATATAAATTTTATTTTAATGAAGATATTTCAAATTTAATAGATGATAGAATTATTGTATTTAATGGTACAATTTTAAAAGAAGATATAGGTTTATCTACAGCTAATTTGAAAATTATAAAAGAAAATGTGAAAACAATAATTCATACTGCAGCATGTGTAAAACATTATGGTGAGTATGAAGAATTCAATAAAGTTAATACAGAAGGAACAAGAAATATAGCTAAATTAGGCTTTAATAATAATATAAGATTAATACATATCTCTTCAATTAGTGTTTCTGGAAATTATTTAGTAAAACAAGATAACAGAAATATAGAATTTACAGAAAATAGCTTATATATTGGTCAAAATTATATTGATAATGTTTATGTACATAGCAAATTTGAAGCTGAAAAAGTTGTTTTGGAATATATGGAAAAAGGTTTAACTGCACAAATTCATAGAATCGGAATCTTAGCAGGAAGACTTTCAGATGGTGTATTTCAAAATAATATAGACGAAAATGCTTTTTATAGTAGAATAAAATCAATGGTTGTATTATCTTGTGTTTCTGAAAATATGATAAATCAAAAAATAGAGTTTACTCCAGTAGATGTATGTACTAAAGATATTGTTTTACTTGCTAAAAATAGTATTGCAGATAATAGGATTTTTCATTTATATAATCATAATTTTATTGAAATTAAAGAAGTTATCGAAATTTTAAATTCTTTTGATATGAATATAAAAATAGTATCTGAAAAAGAATTTAAAGATAGAATAATAGAAATTTCTAAAAGCAAAGACTCAAAATTCATTCATGGTATAATAAATGATTTAAATAATTCAAAAGAATCTTTAACATCAATAAATTATAATTTTAGTGTAAATATAAAATCAGAATACACTCAAAAATATTTAGAATTATTAAAAAATGAATGGAATGAAACAAATAAAAATTATATTAAAAAATTAATTAATTATATGAAAAAAGTAAACTTTATATAAATTTCTGGAGGTTATTTGTGAAAAATAAAAATAAAACTAGATTGAAATTGGAAGATACTCCAAGTACTATAATTTCGTTTAGGTATGCAACAATAGCATTAATAATTACATTAACTTTAATGTTTATTATCCCTTTAGTTTTAAATTATGGTCCTGGAACAATAAATACAGAATTTGATATTCAGATGTCTTATATTTCTTATAATATGCAATTTCTTATATTGGCATGTATAATTATATTAGGAATTGTAAGTCTAACAAAGCTTCTTTTAAAAGATATAGATAAATGGTATAAGATGCCAAAATCAACAAAATACTCAAATACTGAATTAATTAAAAAAGTGAGAAAAAAATGTTTTAATTTGCCATATATATTTTACATATTTGAAATAACTGTACCATCATTACTTGCATTTGTTGTATTGTCTGTTACTGGAAGTCACTCAGTAATAATGATTTCGAAAATAATATTACTATTATTTTCTTTTACAATATTGCTTGCAATTGTTTCATTTATATTTTCTAAAAATTTATATGATGAAATATTAGCTAGTACTTATATACAAGGAGCTGATATAGGTTTTAGAATAAGTTTAAGAAAAAGAATATTTATAATAATATTTCCAATTTGTTTAGTAGCAATACTTCTTACAGCTTTAGTAGGATATTCATCAAGTGTTATAGAAAAAGAAGATGTTTTATTTGAAGCGTATAGTAGATTATTATCAGATAATTTTAGTGAAGATAAAAATTATACAATTAATGAAATTAATGAAATAGCAAATAAAATTAATTTATACAATGAAACAGATATTATATTTATTATGAATTCAGATGATGAAATACATGTGATAAATCAGGGAACTGTGAGCAATTTTGTGCATGAATATATGAAGCAACTAGTAGATGTAAATAATGGTAGAATCTATGATAGCTATGGTGTTGACACACAAGGAAGTGCAATAAAAATAAAAACAGATAATACATATTGCTATGTTGGAATTTTATATAATATATTTTCAAATATATCATTAAAATTTTTAGCTGTGGACGTAGTATTTTTGATATTTATAGTATGTATAATTATAAATATATTTGGAAGTTCATTATCAAATAGTCTTATTCAAATATATGAAGGTTTTAAACATATTTGTGATAATTCTGATACTACAACTTTATTACCAGTCATTTCAAATGATGAAACAGGTGATTTAGTTAAAGCTTTTAATGATATTCAAAAATTAAATACAAATCAAATTGAAGATATTCAAAATAAACAAAATATGTTAATTGAAAGAGAAAGACTAGCATCACTTGGACAAATGGTAGGTGGAATTGCGCATAGTTTAAAAACACCAATCTTTTCAATATCAGGTGGAATAGAAGGCTTAAATGATTTAGTAGAGGAATTTGATTCGTCTATAGAGGATCCTACAGTTAATAATCATGATATGCATGAAATTGCTAGAGATATGAAAATATGGCTTCAAAAAATAAGAAATCAACTTTCATATATGTCTGAAGTTATTACAACTGTTAAGGGACAAGCAGTAAATTTATCAGGAAACGATAATGTAGAATTTACAATAGATGAACTATTTAGTCATACAAATATTTTAATGAAACATGAAATTCAAAGTGCATTAGTAACTTTAAATATAACTAATCAAGTAGATGATAATATTATTTTAAATGGAAATATAAATAGTTTAGTACAAGTATTAAACAATTTAATTTCTAATGCAATACAATCATATAATAAACAGCCTAATAAATCCATTGATTTAAGCGCAAAAATAGAAGGAAATAATATTACTATTTCAGTAAGAGATTATGGGCCAGGTATTCCAGAAAGCGTTAAAAATAAATTGTTTAAAGAAATGATTACAACAAAAGGAAAAGAAGGAACAGGGTTAGGAGTGTTTATGTCATATTCAATGATAAAAGCAAAATTTAATGGTGATATGAAATTTAAAACTTCTAATGAAGGAACTGAATTTATAATATATTTACCTATAAAAAATTAATTTTAAGGAGAAATTTATGAGACATTTATCGCAAGAAAGTGAAAATAATAAATACAAAATTATAGCTGTAGATGATGAGATTGGAATTATAGATTCTTTGTCTGTATTTCTAAAACATTCAGGTTATACTTTAGTTGGTTGTACAGATCCATATGAAGCTATAGAAAAAGTAAAAAATGAGCATTTTGACTTAATGCTACTTGATTTTATGATGTCACCAATACATGGTGATACAGTTGTTGAAGAAATTAGAAAATTTAATTCTGAATTATATATTATATTACTTACAGGTCATAAAGATTTAGTTCCACCACTTGAAACTATAAAAAGACTATCAATACAAGCTTATTGTGAAAAAGAAGATAAATTTGATCAATTACTATTATTAATTGAATCTGGTTTTAAATCTATAGACCAAATGAAAACAATAAGACAAATGAATGAAGAATTAAAAATATCAAAAGAAAATGTAGAAAAAGCATACTTAGAAACTATAGAAATGCTTAGATATACTGTAGAAGCAAAAGATTCTTATACTAGAGGACATTCTGATAGAGTATCTGCATATTCAGTTTTAATAGGAGAAGAATTAGGTCTTTATGATAAAGATATAAATGTTTTAAAAGTTGGGGGATTATTTCATGATATAGGAAAAATTGGTATTTCTGATACAATTTTATTAAAACCAGCAAAATTAACAGATCAAGAATATGATGAATTAAAGAAACATCCATCTATAGGAAAACAAATAATTTCAACATCAACAATTTTTAGAGATATTATTCCAATTGTTTATTCACATCATGAAAGATTTGATGGCAAAGGGTATCCAGCACATTTAAAAGGAAATGAAATATCTTTTTTGGCTAGAATAGTAAGTGTGGCAGATGCTTTTGATGCAATGACTTCAAGACGTTCATATAGAGATGAATTAGATTTGGATTTTGTAAGAAACGAAATAGTAAAATGTTCTGGAACTCAATTTGATCCTGAGGTAGCAAAAGCATTTTTGAATATTTTAGATAATAAATTTGATAAAATACAAGAAATTAGACAGAGATTTCCAACTGATTAAAATGAATGAGAAGTAATTTTAAATATAATGAAGATACTGTTAAAAATAGTGTTATAATTATTTTTAATCTAGAATATAAATAATGATATTACTTAAATAAATGTGTTCTTCCAGAAATTTATATGTTTAATTAACCCAATAGTTTCTATAGATTACTTTGCTACAAAATATATTAAATTTCGTTAAGTTACTCTAATACAATAAATTATGAATTGTAATATAGAAATTTCTTGTTTTAGAAAATTGTATATGATATAATCATTTTGATTTTATAAATAGAAAAATAAAATCTATAAAGGATGTAGAAGGGAAAGAAAGATTATGTTTGAAAAAGTAGTGTTTATGCTGTTTGCATTCTCATTATTTATAATAGTATTTTTTAAAATTATTAGAAAAAATGATGCTAATTATATTAGTATTTTAGTATTAGAAGCAATAGGAATAACAATAAGTTTTTTTGAAATTAAATTTAAAATTAGTGAACATATTCTTTTGGGAACTGTAAGATATATTTTTTCAATAATAATTCCATTTATTATAATTGTTATTGAAGTAAAAGGAATAAATTTTTCAGAATTAATAAGTATTTTCCTTGCTAAACTTTGTTTACTTGTTGGAAATAACAGAGTGGCCAAATCAATTCTAATAAAACTTGTTACTAAGTACCCAGAAAGTTATTTAGGACATAAAATGTTAGCTGAAATGTACGAAAAAGAAGGCGGAATGCGAAAATCTATAGATGAATATGTAACAGCAATAGATATAAAGAAAAATGATTACAAATCTTATTTTAAAATAACAAAACTTTTAAGAGATTTAGGAAAAAAGCAAGAAGCAATTCAAATGTTAGAATCTTTATTAAATGCAAAACCAGACTGCTATGAAGCATCATTACTTTTGGGAGAATTACTTTGTGAAGAAGAAAGATTTAAAGAAGCAGAGAGAGTTTATCAGAGAGCTTTAATATATAGGCCAGAAGATTTTGAGTTATATTATTGTCTAGGAATTGTATATACAAGATTAAGTGATTTTCAAATGGCTAAAGAAATGTATGAAAAAGCTGCCGAAATTAATCATAAACTATTTAATGCACATTACAATTTAGGACTAATAGCATTTATACAAGGAGATTATGATACTGCTGAAAAATATTTTAGAGAAAGTATATATGGTAATTTAGAAGCAAAATCTTACTATCAATTAGCAAAAATATATGTTTATAAAGGTGAAAAAGATAAAGCAATTAATTTTTTAAATAAAGCAATTGAACTTGAACCCAAACTTCTAAAAATTGCTGTAAAAGAGAAAACTTTCAAAAAAATTAAGGAATTTATTACAGTTTCTGTAAATATGAATGAAAAAGAAGATGAGGACAATGGAAGTGCTTTTATAGACGATGAAGAAGAACACGAAAACTCTTCTAAAAGAGCAATTTTGGAAGAACAAGAAGAAAAAGCAAGAGATTATTTAGAAGAAACTTTTAGATTAATTGAGCAAATTAGTGAAAACACTACAAAAGAAAAATTAAATGAGAAGGTTGATTACATATTTAATAAACAAAAAATGAAAAAAGAAAAAGAACTAGAAGAATTAGAACGAATCAAAAAAGAAAAGAAAAAAGAAAGAGAAGAACGTCAAAAAAATTAGGGAATTTTAGACTAAAGACAAAGTAATTTTGGAATATTAATAAAATGAGAACATATTATTAATAATGCTTTTATGCACAAATAAATTAGAAAGAAGGATGATTATTATGGAAAAATCAATAGCGGTTGTAGGTGGAGATTTACGTATTGTAAAACTTATAGAAATGTTAAATAATGATGGCTATAAAGTGTATACTTATGCTCTAGAAAATTCAGAAGAATTATTAAACTTAGAAGGAGTTGAAATGTGTCCAACTCTAGAAGAAGCTATTAGTTATTCAAAAGTTGTAGTAGGACCAGTTCCATTATCTAGTGATAGAAAGAAATTATCAACACCTTTCGGAAGAAATTCTGTTAGCTTAGAAGACTTTGTTACAGCCTTAAAAGGGAAATATTTAATAGCAGGAAATATAGGAATAAAAGAGCAATTAGATAATAAAAAAATTCAATTTACAGATCTTTTAAAAAGGGAAGAATTTTCTGTATTAAATACAATAGCAACAGCAGAAGGTACAATTCAAATAGCAATGGAAGAAACTCAAAGAACTGTACATGGCTCAAATGTTTTAGTTATGGGATTTGGTAGAATTGGTAAAGTTTTATCAAAAATGTTAGACGGAATTGGTGCCAAAGTATATTGTGAAGCTAGAAAAAATGAAGATATTTCATGGATAAAAGCATATGGATATAATCCAATTCATTTAAATGATTTAAACAAAAATCTTGAAAAATTTGATATTATTATTAATACAATACCTTTTCAAATATTAGATAGTGAAAGATTAGACTTAATAAAAAAAGATGCAGTTATAATAGATTTAGCATCTAATCCAGGTGGAGTAGATAGAAAAGTGGCTAGAGAAAAAGAAATAAAAGTTATATGGGCATTATCTTTACCTGCAAAAGTTGCTCCTCTTACTTCAGCGGAATTTATAAAAGAAACTTTATATCATGTATTAAAAGAATTATAAGAGTGGAGGATAAAAATGACAATAATACAAGCTTTAATATTAGGTGTTGTGCAAGGATTAACAGAATTATTACCAGTTTCAAGTTCAGCACATTTAAATGTAATTCCATGGCTTCTAGGATGGACAGAGAATACAGACTTTATGATAGAATTTTCTGGTTCTTTCGATGTTGCGTTACATTTTGGAACATTAATTGCAATTGGAATATTCTTTTTTAAAGATTGGATTAATCTTATAACAGCTGGTTTCAAACAAGTAGTAAAAAAAGAAACTTCAACAGATGGAAAAATGTTTTGGTATATAGTTATTGCGACAATACCAGCAGGCATTTTAGCATTGGTTTTAGATAAAATCTCAGATAAATTAATTGGTGGCAATTTTGAAGTAGAGATGGGCTTAATAGCATTAGCATTAATTATTATGGGAATTATTTTAGCAATAGTTGATAAAATATCAGAAAATAAGTATAATTATGAAGATATAAATTTGAAACAGTCTATATTAGTAAGTATTTCACAAGCAATAGCAGCAGCTTTTCCTGGTGTTTCACGTTCAGGAATTACAATGACAGTTGCAAGAGGCTTAAAAATAGATAGAGAAAGTGCTGCAAAATTTTCTTTTCTTTTATCAACTCCGATAGTTGCAGCTGCTGTTTTAGTAGATATAACAGAATTTGCTTTAACTTCAGCAGCATTTTGGATTGGTGTTCTAGCAAGTTTTATAGTAGGATTAATAGTTATAAAATTTTTAATGAATTATTTAAGAAAAGGCAGTTTTAAAATTTTTGCAATTTATAGAATTTTATTAGGATTATTAATTTTTGGAGTTATTTTATTTAAATAAAATTTAATTTTTAAAATATATGTACTAACAAATGACAAATGGAGGTGTTGTAAGTGGGAAGTGGAAAGCATTCTACAAGTTGGAAAGATAAAAGAAATAGTTTTGATAACAATGATTATTCTAACAATTTTACTTCGATAGAAGAAAAAAAAGAGGAAAGATATCAAGAATTAAATGATTCTGATAGAATGAAAAAAATAGATCAACTTTATGATAATAATATTAATTTTTCAGAAGCTAATTTTTTTGATGAAGAAGAAAAAGAATTTAATTATAAACCATTAATAATTATTGGAATAATTATAGTTCTGATAATTACTGGCATATTGGTATATAAATTTGTTATTAACAAACCAGTAGAAGAAACCGAATTGCCTGTAGAAGAGCCTAATAAAATGTCAGAAACAATTGAAGGTTATAAGGTTTTAGGAAAAATTAAAATATCAGATTTAAATATAGAGCAATATATTTTAGATTCTACAGAAAGTAAGGCTTTAGATAATGGAGTTGGTAAAATAGAAAATGGCGGAAGTATTAATAATTATGGTAATTTTTGCATTGCAGGACATAATCAAGAAGAAGTTTTTGAAAACCTTGAAAATTTAGAGGTTGATGATAAAATTATTTTAGTTGATAAAGATATGGAAGAGACTACATATAAAGTTACAAAAATAACTGAAGTGGAACCAGATAATCTTGAATGTTTACTTCAAGATGAAAATAAAATTGAACTTACTTTAATTACTTGTAAAAATGGAGCTACAACAAGACTTATTGTAAAAGCAGAGGAAGAAAATAGTTTATTAAATAATGAGACAATAAATGATACAGAAGATACAAATACTATAAATACAGAAGTTGAAGAAGATATATAGTAGGTATCTTAAGGAGGACATATATATGAAGAAAAAAATATCATATCAATCGTTTTTAATTGTTTTAATAATGATTATAGGAATTTTTAGTTCTACCTCAGTAGTAAATGCTGTAGGTAATGCAACTTTGAGTTGCTCTGGAAATTTTAAAGTTGGTGAAAAATTTACAGTAACTTTAAATATGCCAGCAGGAGCTTTTGCTATAGAAGCAACAGTTACTGTTAAATTTAGTGATGGAACAACAGCAGTAGATAGAATTGGATATATAAGTGGATTATCAAGTAATTCAGTTAGTTTTACAGCAACTAAAGCTGGAACGGCAACTATAACAGCAACAAATGTAATTATTTCAGATGCAGATGCTAATGAAACAAAAGGTGATCCAATTACCACAACAATAAATATATCAGATAATGTACCAACCCCACCACCAACAACACCGCCACCAACAACAGACCCATCTAATAATGGAAGTAATAATTCGGGAAGTACATCAAATCAAGTAAATTTTACAGATGTGAATGAAACAGTGTATACTACTGATAGGGTTAATTTAAGAAAAAGTTATTCTACAAGTAGTCAAAAAATTACTACTTTGCCAAAAGATACTAAACTAACAAGAACGGGGATAGCTAGTAATGGATGGTCTAGAGTAAATTATAATGGTCAAACAGCATATGTTTCTAGTCAATATTTATCTAAAAAAGCTTCAGGGGCTTCTACAGAAACTCCAACACCTACTGAAAATGAAGTGAAATTTACAGATGTAAAAGATACTATGTATGCAAATCAGAATTGTAATTTAAGAAAAAGCTGGTCTACAGATAGTGATAGAGTAGGGTATTTGAAAAAGGGAGATGAAGTTAAAAGAACTGGAACAAGTACTAATGGATGGTCTAGAATAGAATATAATGGGCAAGTTGTTTATGTTATGACAAGATTACTAACTAAAGAAAAACCAGAAGAAAACGATCAAAATGTTGTTAATAATGAAAATTTAGTGAATAATGAAACAATAACAAACGAAATTACAGAAGGTGAGAAAACAGAATTGCAGATATTGCAAGAAGAAATTGGTGTATTACCTGAAGTGGGAAATAATATTGCAACAAGAATTTATTTTGCAATCACTATAATTACACTTTCAAGTAGTTTTATAGGATTATATTATATGAAAAAGGATGTAAGATAAAATGTCAGAATTAATTGATGGAAAAGAATTATCGAAGAAAATAAGAAAAAAGTTAAAAAAAGAAGTTTTAGAATTAAAAGAAAAAGGTGTGAATCCGAAACTTGCAGTTATTATGGTTGGAAATGATCCAGGGTCTACAGTATATGTTAGAAACAAATCAAAGGCTTGTGAAAAGGTTGGAATTGAATTCGAAGAATTTTTATTTGGAGAAGATACAACTGAAGAAAAGTTACTAGAAGTTATAAATAAATTAAATAAAGATAATACAATAAATGGTATTTTACTTCAAAGTCCTGTTCCAAATCATATAGATATAAACAAAGCTTTTAGAACAATTTCTCCAGACAAAGATGTTGATGGATTTAATCCAATAAATGTAGGAAATCTTACTATAGGTGAAGATGCTTTTATTTCTTGTACTCCTTATGGAATTGTAAAAATGTTTGAAGAATATAATATTGAATTGGAAGGCAAAAATGCTGTTATATTAGGTAGAAGTAATATAGTTGGAAAGCCTATGATACAATGCATGCTTAATAAAAACTCTACAGTTACAGTTTGTCATTCTAAAACTAGAAATATTAAGGAGATTACTAGAAATGCAGATGTTCTAATAAGTGCAATTGGAAGACCAAAGTTTGTTACAGAAGATATGGTAAAAGAAGGTGCTGTTGTAATTGATGTTGGAATCAATAGATTAGATTATGGAAGCATTGTGGGGGATGTTGATTTTGAAAATGTTAAAGAAAAGACAAGTTATATTACACCTGTTCCAGGTGGGGTAGGACCAATGACAATTGCAATGCTTTTAAATAATGTAGTTAAAGCTACAAAAATTCAAATGAAATAAAAATATATACTAGGGGCGTAAGTTTTTACTTATGCTCTTTTTCTATAATAGGAAACTTATATTAATTCCTATTATAGAAAATTTGCAGCTGAGATGTATAAATTGAATTTTTTCTACAAATAAAAGGCAATTAGTTTTCTAAAATCTAATAATTAGTCTGAAAAAATACTATATATTTTATTTAGTTTTTCCATAATACAATATGAAAAATTCAAAAATGTGCTCGCTCAAGCTAAATTTCATACAAATTCTAAATTTATAAAATGCG
>CASKJV010000034.1 GCA_949388605.1 uncultured Clostridia bacterium | reverse complement strand
TACAAAGCTAAAGCCTACGTTTCTACCGGCATAGCCGGAAGTTATCTTTATAATATAAAAAATACTCACATTCAAAATGTGAGTATTTCTTTAAGTATATTGGATTTTATTATTTTTTCATTCTATCCATGCTATCTAGATTATCTAATGCTTTCCCTGTTCCTTTAGCAACACAAGAAATTGCATCTTCAGCTATCATAACATTTATACCTGTTTTTTCTTGTAATAATCTATCTAAGCCATCTATTAAACATCCTCCACCTGTCATATAAATTCCTTTGTCGCTAATATCTGCAGCAAGTTCTGGTGGTGTTCTTTCTAATACTGAATGTACAGCATCTACTATAAGCATTGCTGGTTCCTCTAAAGCTTCCATCATTTCGCTAGAATATATTGTAATTGTTTTTGGAAGTCCTGTAATTAAATCTCTTCCTCTAACATCCATTTCCATATCTTGAATTTTTGGAAATACACAACCTATTTGCTGTTTTAATTCTTCTGCTGTTCTTTCTCCTATCATAACATTGTGTCTTTTCTTAATAAATTTTACTATATATTCATCAAATTTATCACCAGCAACTTTTATTGAAGAACTAACAACAGATCCACCTAAAGAAATAACAGCTATATCTGTTGTTCCTCCACCTATATCTACTATCATATTTCCACATGGTTTTGATATATCTATTCCAGCACCAATTGCGGCAGCAATTGGTTCTTCTATTAAATAAACTTTTCTAGCACCTGCATTAGAGGCAGCATCTATAACTGCTTTTTTTTCAACTTCAGTTACTTGAGATGGTATACAAATCATTATTCTTGGTGCAAATAGAAATCTTCCTCCTATTTTTCCAATAAAATATTTTAACATTTTTTCAGTAACTGTATAATCTGAAATTACTCCTTCTCTTAAAGGTCTAGTAGCTACAATATTACCTGGTGTTCTTCCAAGCATTCTTCTAGCTTCATGTCCGACAGCCAATACTTCACCAGTTACATTATTTACAGCAACAACAGAGGGCTCTCTAAGTACAATCCCTTTACCTTTAACATATGCTATTACTGTAGCAGTTCCTAAATCTATTCCAATATCTTGTCCAAACATTGATATTCTCCCTTCAAGTTTTTTAAGAAGCAAACCTAATGTTACATTTGCATTACGATTATATTACATCATTTTATAAATATCAACCCTTTTTATAATTAAATTAATATTTTTTACACCATATTTCTTTGATATTATTAGACATATATTATATAAAAGGATTTCAATTTTTGTTTGTATTAATTATTTATATGTGTTATAATATCCTCGATTTATATAAAAATACATAAATTTAAGATATAAGACTTAATTTTTCTATCAAATAAATAAAATAGTAAAGGAAGTAAAAATATATGGAAAAAATATCTGTAATTGTACCTTGTTATAATGAAGAAAAAGCATTACCACTTTTTTATGAAGAATTAAATAAAAATATAAAAGAATTTCCTAAAAAAGCTACATTTGAAATTCTTTTTGTGAATGATGGTTCAAAAGATAATACTTTAAATGTTATAAAAGAACTAGCAAAAACTGATAATACTATTAAATACATATCTTTTTCTAGAAACTTTGGTAAAGAAGCTGCAATATATGCTGGATTAGAAAATTCTACTGGTGATTATGTTACTTTAATGGATGCTGATTTACAAGATCCACCTGCCCTTTTAAAAGAAATGTATAGTTCAGTTACAGATGAGAATTATGATGCTGTTGGTACAAGACGTATAAATAGAAAAGGTGAACCAATTATAAGAAGTTTTTTTGCAAAACTTTTTTACAAATTAATAAATAAAATGACAAGTTTTGAAATGGTTGATGGTGCTAGAGATTATGTATTTATGAAAAGAAATGTAGTTGATTCTATCCTTTCTTTAAAAGAATATAATAGATATTCAAAAGGACTATTTAGTTTTGTTGGATTTGATGTAAAATGGATTGATTATGAAAATATAACAAGAATAGCTGGAGAAACAAAATGGTCTTTTTGGAAACTAACAAAATATGCTTTAGAAGGAATTACAGCTTTTTCAACTACACCACTTCTTATTTCATCTGCTATAGGATTATTATTTTGTTTAATTTCATTTTTATTAATTCTTATAATAATTTTCAAAACATTAATTCTAGGTGATTCTACAAGTGGCTGGCCATCACTTGTTTGTATAATTTTTATGGTTAGTGGAATTCAAATGTTTTGTCTAGGAATTATAGGACAGTATTTATCAAAGACTTATCTTGAAATTAAAAAACGCCCATTATTCTTTATTAAAGATACAAATATTAGAAAATAATATTTTACAGCATAAGTATTTTTATACTTATGCTGTAATTTTTTAAAATATATTCTTTAATTCCAATTTTTGCTTATTTTTCACATGTTCTAACAAAAATTTCATTTCATTTAATTCTTTATTAATTTCTTCCGTATTTTCGCTTTCTATATCAGATTTTACATTATCTACAAGAATGCTAATTTTTTCAAGTTCGTTGTGTTCCATATAATAAGATAATTTTTTTCCTTCATTTTTCCAAGATAAACATAATTCATTAATACTATCTTTGGCTTCCTCGGTTTCTAATACACTTTCTAGCTCATCTATATTTTTGCTTATATTATTAATAGCTTTATGGGTTATATTATCTGTTATAATTTCTATTAAAATAACAAATACTATTATAATAAATAAAATTGTATATTCTTTTAAAAATCTCATAATTAACTCCTAATTTTCTTTTGACAATAATAACTTCCATCTCCATTTAATACAAAAATTAAAGCTTCTGGTGGAAGCATATTGAATTTTGCAAGCTCTTTTTCTACCCAATGTGTATCTTTTTTTAATTTTTTTAGATTATCATACATAATTTTTCCATCTAATATTAAATCATAAGAAATTTTAGTTTTCTCCATTTGAATATTTAAATCTTCTGGTGTTACTGGACATTTATTAGATTTTAAAATAACACTAATTTGACCTGAAGTTTCAAGTATAGCATATTCTACATCTGAAATATTATTTACATTATTAACTCTTAATCTCTCTTGTAATTCATTTATAGTAAAGTTTTCTTTTATTAATGCTTTTTCATCTATTTGTCCTTTATTGATTAATATACGTGGTTTACCACATATAATTTCTCTCATTCTTATACTTTTAATATTAATAACAGAAATTATTATATGCATAAATAACATTCCTAATATTGGTATTATTCCATATAAAATTGGTATTCCAATTTCTGTCATAGGAGTAGAAGCTAAATCGGCAATCATAATTGAAATAACTAACTCAAATGGTTGCATTTGTCCTATTTCTCTTTTGCCCATAGCTCTCATAACACATAGTACTAAAACATATATAATTATAGTTCTCGAAAAAATAAGTATCATTTTATCACCTATTACAAATTTTATATGAATATTTTTCGCAAAATTTATCAAAATATACTTATATTTGATTATTTTTTATTCAAATATAATTTAAATAAAAGGATTATAGTTTTATTTAAAAACTATATAAATACTTTAGAAAGGAAATCAAATGGAAAATAATAATTCAAATGCAAAATCATCTGGAACTTTAGGAACTTTCGGACAAGTAGTTGGAAGATTTATAGTTGCAGCTATTATTTTAGGAATTACTGCATTTTTTACACCTGGTTTTTCTATAAATAATATTTGGACATTAGCTATATCTGCAATTGTTTTAACAGTTATGGATTATCTTATTATAAAATTTACTGGTTTACATGCAATGGCTTTTGGTAAAGGATTTGTAGGATTTGTTCTTGCAGTAATTACTTTATATGCAACACAATTTTTCGTTGCAGGATATTCAATTTCTTGGATGGCTGCCATAATTGGTGCTCTAATATATGGAGTAATTGATTATATAATTCCAGGAGAACAAGGTATGTAATTTTATAATTATGTATTAAAGTCTTTTTGAAGTATGTCCATTTAGTAAACAAAAAATATAAAAGTTTATTAAATGGATGTACTTCTTTTTTATATTAATAATATTTATCAGATTTCTCCCTTTAAATATAAAACTCAATTTTTAAAATTTTATTTAAATAATTTTTTTTTAAAAAATCCATAAATCAACTGGTAATATTGAATTTAACAAATTATTCAAAAAATTTTTTAAAATTTTTTTAATTTTTTTTCATTTTTTTGTCACATTTTCGGGTTTTAAATTGTTTTATTAGTAGAGGGGTATAAAAAATATGTTAAAATTAATGATATTATGTAGTAATTTAAATACAGCACAAACAATTACAAATAAAATTGCTTCAAATATTGAAAATACCAAAATTATTGGTATTGGAATTACTTTAAAAGAAGCATTAAATATAATGAAAGAATTCGAACCAGATATAATAATTTCAACAAACCTAAAAATTTTCAAGTTAATAAAAGAAAAATTTCTTATATATAATCCTGGAATTATTTATCTTTCTGATCCAAAAGAAATTAATGAGCTATCTTATAAAAAAGCAATTCTTATTGATCATCATTCTGATTTCAATTCTATATTGAAATTAATTAGTAATTTCATAACTAAAAATGTATCTATTTCTAAAAAAGAACAAATAATTAAAACATTATCAGAAATTGGATTTGATTTTAAATTATCTGGTACAAATTATTTATTAGATTCTATTTTGTATGCTAATTCTTATGAAGGATCTTATTCGTTTGAAAGTATGAATAAAGATATTTATTCACATGTTGCCGAAATTAATAATACAAGGCCAAACATTGTTAAATGGGCTATTGCAAGAAGTATTAATTATCTATATCTTAGAAATGGTGAAGATACATATAAAAAAATAGAACAATATTTTGGTGTAATTTATCCTGATAGATTAACTCCTAAATTTATAATTAATTTTGTAGCTAATAAATTAAGTTTTTAAAAATTCTATTTTCTTATTTTAAGTAAATTAAAAATTAATTCGAAATTTTACATTATAGAGATTGTGGCTACATTCTGTAATCTAACAAAATATAATAAACCCAAATTGTTAAACTTTTGTCTAACAATTTGAGTTTACTTCACATTTTATAAATATTGTTTTTTATAATTTCTAATTTAAATTATCTCTACATCTTTCACACAATGTTGGATACTCTGAATTTTGACCTACAGTTTCTGAATACATCCAACATCTTTCACATTTTTCACCTTTTGCTTTTTCCACTTTTACACCAATAGAAAGTTCTTCATCTTCATTCCTTCTGTTTTCACGAATTTCAACATCTGATACAATAAGAATTTCCTTTAAAAGTTCTTCTTTTCCTTTTATAAATTCATATTCATCACCTTCAGCAAATAATGTTACTTTAGCTTCTAAAGATAGTCCTATATCTTTATTTGCTCTTGCAATTTCTAATTTTTTAGCGACTTCTTCTTTTATTTTTATTAACTTAGCCCATTTTAAAGCTAATTCATTATTCTCATATTTAGCATTAATTTTTGGATATCTTTCAAGCATTATACTTTCAATATTTTCATCAGATTTATGAGGCATATAACTCCAAATTTCCTCTGCTGTAAAGCAAGTCATTGGAGCTAATATTCTTACTAATACTGATAATATTTCATACATTGTTGTTTGCGCAGCTCTTCTTTCTACTGAATCTGGTTTCAATGTATATAATCTGTCTTTTATAATATCTAAATAGAATTGGCTCATATCTGTAACACAGAATTGATTTATAGCATGATATGCATCATGAAAATCATAAGTATCGTAAGCTTTTGTACAATCTTTAATTAATTTATTTAATCTTGTTAAAGCCCATTTATCTATTTCTTTTAAATCTTCATAAGCTACTGGAGAGTTTACATCATAATCTGAAATATTTCCAAGTATATATCTTGCTGTATTTCTTATTTTTCTATAAACTTCAGATACTTGTTTCATAATATTTTTAGATCCACTTATATCTGATTTATAATCTGATGATAATACCCAAAGTCTTAAAATATCTGCTCCTAGATCTTTTATAACATCTTGTGGAGCTATACCATTTCCTAATGATTTAGACATTTTTCTACCTTGTTCATCAACAGTATAACCATGTGTTATAACTTCTTTATATGGAGCCTTTCCTTTTGTCGCAACAGATGTTAAAAGTGATGATTGGAACCACCCTCTATATTGGTCACTTCCTTCTAAATATAAATTAGCTTCTGGTAATCCTCTTTCTGCTAAAACTGATTCATGTGTAGAACCAGAATCAAACCAAACATCCATTATATCTGTTTCCTTTTTGAATTCTGTACATCCACAAGAACATTTTGCCCCCTCTGGCATTAATTCTTTTTCTGAAAGTTCAAACCATGCATTTGTTCCTTTTTCTTTTACTATTTCTTGAATTTTCTTTAAACTTTCTTCTGTTACATATTCTTTTTCACAATCTTTACAATAGAAAATTGGAATTGGAACTCCCCATGTTCTTTGACGAGAAATACACCAATCATTTCTATCTTCTATCATTCTTGTAATTCTTTCTTCTCCCCACGCTGGGTACCATTTTACTGTTTTTATAGCTTCTAAGCTTTCTTTTCTAAATCCATCAACAGATGCAAACCATTGGCTTGTAGCTCTAAATATAACTGGTTTTTTACATCTCCAACAATGTGGATATGAGTGATTTACAACTTGACTTGTAAGTAGTAATCCATTTTCATCCAACCATTTTATAATTTCTTTATCAGATTTAGCATAATACATGTCTTGGAAAGGTCCTGCTCCTTCTCCTCTTTGAACACCTTTAGCGTCAACAGTAACTATTATATCACTATCATGTTTTAAACCTAATAAATAATCTTCTTTACCATAACTTGGTGCACAGTGTACACAACCAGAACCTGTTCCTAGTTCTACATTTACACTGTCTTCTGTTCCTAAAACAACTTTTGATTGTCTATCTAAGAAAGGATGCTTGCAAACTATTCCTTCTAAAGCTTTACCTTTAAAGTCTTCTTCTATTTCATAATCTTCAATTCCTGCAATTTTCATAACTTCTTCTACTAAGTCTTTTGCAAAGATTAATCTTTCTGTTCCAACTTTAACTACAGCATAATCAAAATCTTCTCCAACTGCAATCATTGTGTTTCCTGGTAATGTCCATGGAGTTGTTGTCCATATTACAACATAAGTATTATCTCTTTGAATTAATCCTTTTCCATCTATAACTGGAAATTTAACATATGCAGTATTTGAATTTATATCTTTGTATTCGATTTCAGCTTCAGCTAATGCTGTTTCACAATCTGTACACCAATAAACAGGTTTTAAACCTTTATAGATATAACCTTTTTTATACATATCTGCAAAAACACCTATTTGTTTTGTTTCCATTTGTGGTTGATATGTTATATAAGGATGATCCCAATCTGCTAAAACCCCCAATCTTTTAAATCCTTCTGTTTGTTTATCTTTGTAATCCATTGTAAATTGCTTACATGTATCTCTAAATGTATTTACTGGAATTTCATTTCTATTTAATCCTAATTTTTCAATTGCTTTTTTCTCTGTTGGCATACCATGTGTATCGTATCCAGGAATAAATGGTGTATAGTATCCTTGTAAATTTTTATATCTAACTATTGTATCTTTTAAGATTTTATTTAAAGCATGCCCTAAATGAATTTCACCATTAGCATATGGAGGTCCATCATGTAATACAAAAGGTGTATTACCTTCATTTTTCTTTAGAATTTTTTCATATAAACCTTTATCAAATATTTTTTCTTTAATTTTAGGTTCATTTTCTGGTAAATTTCCTCTCATTGGGAAATCAGTTTTTGGTAAGTTTAAAGTTTTACTATAATCCTTTTTTTCTTCACAATTATCACACATATTTTTCTCCTTTCATGACCAATTGGGGACGTTAGTTTTTGGACATTTTTGACCAGTTAGGTACGTATGTTTATTAACATATGTTAATTTTGAGCCTTTTATGTCCAAACTAACGTACTCAATTGGTCATTTAATATCAAAAAATCCATTTCATCCTGATTAGGACGAAATGGATATACTTCCGTGGTACCACCTAAATTTAATTGTATAAATTTAAATTTAACAATTATCTCTTTTCTTTTTAACGCAAAGCAATGCGGATTATTTTAATAATAAATTTTGCTTATTTTCAAATAATCAACTCCAAGGTGATAATAAATAAATTATTCTCCTACAAGCATTTCACCAATCCGCTTGCTCTCTAAAGGTTTTATTTTTATTTATCGTGTCCTTTTCAAAATTTTTACTTATTAACAATTAATATAATATCATCATTAACATAAATTTGTCAATATAATTTATACAAAAAGTGGAGAAGACACTTGCCTTCCCCACTTTTATACTTCCTTAATGTTTTTACTACCAGCTTAATTTAATAAATCTGATAACAAATCAAAAACTAATTACTTTCATTTACATATCTCATTACGTCAATATCCATATACTGTATCTTTGGATGCTCTATACTCATAATCGATTTACTTGTATAGATTTTCTTTACCGGCGATTCTTCTTTTAACAGTTCACCATCAAACACCTTCTTTTCACAATGTGAAACTACAAGATATATTTCACTTGCACCAGCTGCTTCTAAAATATTAGCAGCTCTGTACATTGTTCCCCCTGTTCCGCAAAGATCATCAATAATGATACATTTTGAACCTGGTATAATGTTTCCTTCTTTAAGATGCATATCTGTGATCCATCCTGTAAAAGGATTTCTGGTTTTCTGCATAACGCATATGTTTTTATAACCGCAATCACTATATCTTGCAACTGCACCTTTGTCAGGAAATACAATCTGAACATCGTTGCTCAGTTTCTCTGGCTTTATCCAATCTTTTACAGGATACACTGCTGTTGCACGCTCTAATAACTGCATGGTTTTATCAGAATGTGGCTCCATCACAATAATTTTTTCAAAATTGAGCCAGTTGATATAGTTACAAATGTACTTGAGATTGAATAAGTCTCCTTCGATCTTTCTGTCCATTCTGCTATAGGACATGTACCATATAAACAGTGTACATGGTACTTTGAACTCATCAATCCGCTGTTTTATAAACAATAATAAAACCAAATCCTCATCATTGAAGTATTTGAATTCAAGAACATTTTGTTTTCCATCTGTAAAAATGCAATGTTCAAAATCCTTTACTCGTGCTTCGTTGTTCGCAAACCGTTCTGTTTGAATTTCATAACCATTAAGCTTAAACATCTTACATCCTCCTATAAGTTTTTGTTTTCTATTTTTTTCATATGTTTATATTATAGCAAACTTATATTAGAAAGTCAATTATGTAAACTTTTTTGTTTTTAATAAAATTAAAGTTATTAAATTATATACAACTATTTCGCCATTTCTACATATAGATTTTTTTGAAAGAATATGTTATAATTATGTTAACATGTGTTTTTCATTTATTTTAGAGAAATATTTTTCACTATTAATGAATAACATACTTTGTAGCACATTGAAAATTATATGAAAGAAGGTAATATATATGTCAAAAGTAAATCAGGTTATTAACGCAATACGGAATTTTAAAACTCAATTAAACTTTCCCAACTTAAAGCAACCTCAGCAAATTAAAAAGCTTAAAGGAAAAATTATAGTTATATCAATTATTGCAACACTACTATTTGATATAACAAGTTTTTCTTTAAAAGCTTCACAGTCTGCAATGAAAGCAGGTCTTATTCCTTTATCCATCTTTATGTTGATATTATATTTTAGTCAACGCATTTTAGAATCTTCTTACTCCGCATATGCTGGTCTGCAAAATGATATATTCAAACAAATTTATTCTACTGAATCATCTCAATTTGTTATGAATATCTGTAATATGACCCGTTCCAAAGTTTTTAAAAAAGACAATGGTAAAGAAACACTTATGGAAAATGCAGAAATTTTACAAAAATCTAAATGGTATTTAAGTTCTGTTTGGGGATTTTGGTGGGGATTACCCAAAACAATCTCACAATGTATCATTTTGCTTGGAATGATTATTGCTATGATTTTCATAGAAATTCATGATAGTGATCCAATGCAAACAGCAATTATTATGACATTACTTATAGTTTGTATAGTAATTTATTTCATTCTTGGTAAGAAAAGACTTAAACTAAAAAAGAACTATAGAAAACTTACTAAAGAAGCACAGACTAAAGAAGATGTACTATTCACTGAAATTAAAAATATTGATTTCATTTCCAAAAATGATTTTGATTATCATGCAAAACAATTTAAAGATCATCTTATTATAGAAAATGAAATTAATAAAAAGGAAAATTTAGACCTTAACAGGATTTTTATTCAAAGAAGTTTTATTGCATCTGGATTTATGATTATAATACTTTTATTTAAAATTGTTACTGCTCAAACTTTAGATTTATCTGTAATTTTAAATGTTATAGCAGTTTCATCTGTATACAGTACAATATTAAATAAAATACAAACAATTTTAGATGAATGCGAAACTCTTGCAGATAATATAATTGATATTACAACTTTGTATCCGGATTTCAAACTTATTAATGATGTGTATATTGAAGAAGCAAACAAACAATTCAATAAAACAAATGTTAATAGTATTACAATCAATCCATTTTATGCTACACAGGATCCTAAAAAACGTTATTTACTTAAAAATGATACCTCATTTAATTTAAATAAAGGTGATTTTGCACTTGTTCATGGTCCTACAGGATGTGGAAAAAGCACTTTACTTTTATTACTTACTGGAAAACTTCGTATTCAAAATAATCCAATAATTTTTAGTAGTGGAGAAAGTGGATACCTTAATTCTATTGCATATCAAACAGATAAAGCAATGGCAAATGGATTTGTAATTAATGAACTCATTCTTAATGACAATCCTGATACAAATACTGACTACACAAAATTATTTGAGATTTTGCATGGTTTATGCCTGTATTCTGAATTCCTTCGAATGGCAAAATCAGATACAGATATTAACCTTGCTAATCTTTCTGATGACGATAAAGTTTTCCAACTTCTGAAATTTAGAAAAACAAGACAATTTTCCAGTGGACAACAACAGCGTTTAGCAATTGCAAAACTTCTTTATACTATGACTGCAAATCACCAAGTAATTGCTCTTGATGAAGCTTTTAATCGTTTAGATGATTCCACTGCTGAAAAATGTATCCATTTTGTTTATGAATATTCCCAAAAAGATATACATCGTATTGTTTTATTGGCAACTCATCAAATCGAATTAGTTCGTCCAATATGTAATAAAGAAATTTCCTTTGTAGAAAACCTGAACACTTCTTCTATAAAAATCAACGCCATTCCTTCTTTATCCACACCTTGAGTAAAACAAAGTACTCCCATACAGATTTCTGTATGGGAGTTTTCTATCTTATTTAAATATTTTTTATTATTGTTCCAAATATCTTTTTATTATTCCATATGCAGATTTTTTTCCAGCAGATAACGCTCTACATACAGTTGATTTACTTTCTGTATTATCTCCACCTGCATAAACATTTTCTAAATTTGTTTTACCATTTTCGTCAATTTTTATATATCCCCAGTCATCTAATTCTATTCCATTTTCTTCAATAAGTTTTCTATCAGGTTTTAATCCTATTGCAAAAACAATAGTATTAGCTTCTTCTATTGATTCTTCTAATGGATTTTTATCAACTGCTTTTCCTTCTATAATTTCCGTTTTTATACAATTTACACTAACAATTTTTCCATTTTCTATATTTCCAGATGCAACTCTTACTAATTCTTTAAATTCTACTCCTTCTTGAATTGCCTCTTCTAGTTCTACCTCTCTTGCTGGCATATGTTTTCTATCTCTACGATAAAGAATTTTTACATTTTTAGCACCCATTCTAATAGCAACTCTTGCGGAGTCCATTGCAACATTACCTCCACCAATAACTACAACATTACCTAAATCTTTAGGATATTTATTTTCTCTATATGCCCTTAGAAACACATCTGAATCATAAATTCCTGAAACATTTTGTTCTGATAATTTATAATTAGAAGATTTTGTAGCTCCTAATCCAAGAAAAACTGCATCATATTTTTTAGAAATTTCGTCTAAATTAAAATCAACCCCTAAAGCTCTATTGGTAAAGAATTTTCCACCAAGATTTTCAATCTGATTAATAACATTTCTTACTATATCTTTGGGTAATCTAAAATCTGGTATTCCATA
Source organism: uncultured Clostridia bacterium (assembly GCA_949388605.1). Taxonomy (GTDB): domain Bacteria; phylum Bacillota; class Clostridia; order TANB77; family CAG-508; genus Scatovivens. The sequence continues at coordinate 6,628 of CASKJV010000034.1, read as the reverse complement.
AATTAATATTCCACCTGGAATTTCATCTTTTTCATATATATCAACTTCGAATCCATTTTTCAAAAGTTCTATACTACATTCAAGTCCTGCAGGACCAGAACCAATAACTGCAACTTTCTTTCCGTTTGATTGTTTTTTATTTATTTCATATTTAATTTTATTTTCAATTGCCCATTCATTAACAAATTTTTCTAATATTCCAATACTTGTAGGTTCAGATTTTATTCCTCTTATACAGCTTCCTTCACATTGTTCTTCTTGTGGACATATTAAACTACAAATATAAGAAAATATATTATTTTCTTGTAATAGTTCATATGCTTTTTTATAATTTTCATTTTTTACTTCCATTATAAATTCTGGAATTTTCGTTTGCATTGGACAACCTTTTATACTACAAGGTTTTAATTTACAATTCAAACAATAATTTGCACATTCACTAACACTTTTCATTTTATTTATCCTTATACTCTTTCTTTAATTATTTCTATTATTTTTTCATTATATTCTTAAGCATTTTACCATTTTTTTAATTTGTTGTCTATAGAACTTATGGTCAGTTTTATTAAGAAACAATTTATAGGTAAGATTAAATTATCTGTATATTTGTTCTTTATAATTTAATTAACTATATTATTCTATTTTAACAAGATATATTTATTATAATTAGCCAAATAATCTATATTTAGATTATTTACTATTTTCTTTATTTTTCTTTGAATCTTTTTCTGTAATTTTAGCAAACTTTTCTGCATTTTCTTTTTGTTTATCTAGTGGGAGCCACGCAAATTCTGAACATACTTGTTCTCCATATTTAGTTGTATTTTCTTTTTTCTCTGACATATAAATACCTCTTACTTAAATAATTAAAACTAAATAGATTTTGTTTATTTCTTAGTTTTATTAAATAATATTATTCTGCATAATATATTTTTTTATTCTTTAGTAAGAGTAAAACACCTCTTTTAACATTCTCTAACATTTAAATATATTTAAGTAACTTATTTGTATATTTAGGATTATTAGTTATATCCTTTAGCAATAAGCGCCTCTTCAAGTTCATTAACTCTTCTTATAACACAAATACAAAACTTTAATAGTATGTACTTAATATTTCTTATATTAAATGATATATTTTTTGCTTTACAAGAATCTTTTATTTCATACAACTCTTTTCTTAATACTGGAATCATTGATAATGAAATACAAGTAAGTAATTTTATTTCGTCAGTATTAATATTAAATATTTTTAAAGGCGTACATAATAATTTTATTGTATCAGCAATTCCGAACAATAGTTGTTGTATTAGAATATATAATTGTAATATTACATACAACCAGTAATTTAATTCCAATATAAAACGCATTTATAATATCATCTAATAACCAATTAATTAGAAATGTAAAAACAATAAAAGGAAAAATCTCTAAAGTACTTTTAATTACTTTTTTTATAATTACTTTTGAAATTAACATTATAAGCAAATTAATAGCAATAAAAACAATTATTACATAATTGTTAGGTAGGAAAAAAATGCAAGTACTATATAATATAAAACACAAAAATTTAATTATATTTTTCATTTATAATTCCTTTCATTGCATCAACTAATTCATTAATAGAAAGTTCTTTCAAATTTAAGTGTATTCCACTTTCTTTTAATTGTGTAACTATTTTAAGTAATGTTGGTTCTTTTATTTGATATTTCTTTAAAATTTCGCTACTATTAATTAAATCTCTTTTTTCAATTTCATGCACAATTCTTCCATCATTTAATATAAGAGTTCTATCTGCAAGTAACATTTCATCAGATAAATTTGTTATACAAATTATGGTATATCCTTTATTTTTTAATTCTCTTATAATTTCATATATTTCTTCTTTTCCTTGAGTATCAATCATAGTAGTTGGTTCATCTAAAATAATATACTTTGGTTTTTTAGCTAATACTTCTGCTATCATGATTCTTTGTTTTTGACCTAAAGATAGTGAATATAAATCACTATCTTTAAAATTATTCATATTAACTTGATTTAAAGCTTCATTAATTCTATTATTAATTTCATTTTTATCTAATCCTTTTAAACAAAATGAAAGTTCATCATAAATATTATTAAATATAATTTGATTTTCAGGATTTTGAAATACAATACCAACTTTATCTCGAATTAAATTATAATTTTTAGAAATATCAATATCATCAATTATAATATGTCCTTTTTTTAGTTTTGTAATTCCTGCAATCAATTTTCCAATAGTTGATTTTCCAGAACCATTTTTACCAACAATAGCTATAATTTCACCATCATTAATATTAAAATTTAATCCATCTAGTACTTGAGTATTATTATTTTTATATTTAAAATAAACATTTTCTATTTTAATCATTATTATTCACCATATATTTATAAAAAGAATTTCTTATACTTTTCTCAATAAAGAAAATTATAATTACATGTATTGGTATCATAATAAGTTGTTTTACAATTCTTGTTGCAAATAATACCATAAATGCTTTACCAGAAGTAATACTTGTCCATAGTGTGTTTAACCCCATATTAACAATAACTGCAACTAATACTGTTGAAAAAATTAATCTTATTAAAAATTTTTTATCAGAATATGAATCAATTTCTTTTTTATAAAGAAATACTCCATAAATAAACCCTGCTATAGCTGTACTTATTGTGTATCCTATAAAATATGGCCCAGTTGGAAATAAAGTAGCTCCTATAATATCTCCTAAAACATTTAGTAAAACTGTCCATTTTGGACCTAACCATATAGCACATAACATTGTAGGAACAAATCCAAAACTTATTTTTACAATTGGTGTTTTTATTGATAAAAATCTTGATAAAATAATAAGCATCGCTAAAAAAAATGCTGTTAATATAATTTTTTTATTTCTATTCATAAATTTCTCCTTTTATTTATATTTTCTACTTTAACCCTTTTACCTTATCTAATTCTTCTTCTGTTAATTCTCTAAGTTCTCCTTCTTTTAAATCCTTTGGTAATGTAAAATTTCCAATCTGTATTCTACAAAGTTCCACAACTTTAGCTTTATAACATCCAAACATTCTTTTTATTTGATGATATTTTCCTTCAGTTAAAGTAACTTCAGCCGTATACTTTCCTGTTTTTATTAACTCTGAGGTTTTACATTTACCATCATTTAATTCTACTCCGCCTTTTAAATCCTTCAATCATTTCTTCAGTTATTGGAATATCTATAGTTACATTATAAATCTTTTTACTATCTTTTTTAGGAGATAATATACTATGAGCAAAATTACCATCATCTGTTAAAATAATTAATCCAGTTGTATCTTTATCTAGTCTGCCAACTGGAAATAGATTTCTATTTGAATATTCTTTAGAAACTAAATCTAATATAGTAAGCATTTTTCTATCTTCTGTTGCTGAAATATATCCTTTAGGCTTATTTAAAACTAAATATATATTTTTTTTAACCAATAAATCTTCTCCATCAATATTGATACTATCTTTACTAATATCTACTTTCATATCTGATTTATCTATTAAAATATTGTTCACTTTTACTTTTTTTAATTTAATTAATTTTTTTACATCACTTCTTGTATAGTTAGTTTGATTTGAAATGATTTTATCTATTCTTTCCATTTAGCGTTTCCTCATATTAAATTAATTTTTTTATTTCTTTATTATTTATATAATAAATTTATTAAAACAATAGTATTGTATCAACATTTTTTTTAATTTTCAATATAGAATATTTTGTGTCTAAATTAGTGTTATGAATTTGTCTTATTTATACCATAAAAATCCTATAAAAACAATTATTTACATATCAATACAAAAAAACAATCGAGAGATTCCTGATAAAACGGAATCTCTCGACTGTTTTGCAAAAATTGATTATTCACATTCAATTTCTTTTACCAAGGTTTCTGTCTTTACGTCTTTCCTACTTCCATACCCATAATAGTAAGTATAGGACAAGGGTTCTCCTACAACAGCATGAATACTTCCTTCCTGTACTTCATTTTCGTTGATACAGCCACCATTGCACATAATGACTTTTAATGTGCTGTCTTCTTCATCTTCTTCATCTACTTCGTAGCAGAAAAAAATTTTCGATCCGTCATCCATTGTTACTATCATCTTTTCATAATCCATGGTAATTCCTCCCTCTAATTGTTCAGAAGTTACAAAGTGCTACTAATTAATTATACATTACTTTACATAAAATTGCAAGTTGGTTGAGAAAAACAAAAGGCGAGTGAAAATCACTCGCTTTTTGTTTTAGACATCAATTATCTGCTGGTGCTGTTTTATACGTTTTACAATTTTATATTGATTTTTTACTCCTGCATACTCATGTGATGAATGTACTTCTCTTCCATCTTTATATGACTCATCATCATGTCCTTGGTATTCCACTGTTGCATAATCTGAACATATATCTACAATCACTCTATTGGCTACATAATGCATATTATCCTCGAGTAAAATGTCTTGTGGTTTTAAAGGAAATGTAAGCATGTACTGATATGGAAAAGATACATATCCCTTGCAGTCAGAAATCCAATCTCCTTTTGGATTTTTAAGATAAAACTGATTTATTGTATCAATTCCTTGTAATGCTTCATCATAAGTTCGATAAAAAAGTTCTTGAACAGCTCTCTTTTTATCTCCATCTTCTGTAATTCCATGTAAGATCAATCCGCAACCTGTTGCATAGGTTATTCTAAAAATAACAACCTTATATATGCAAGTTTCATCAATAATCATTTTTCCCAAAACTGTGCCAAAGCCATCATCACAAGGTATTTGTTCATAAGCCTTGGGAAGTAGGAGATACATAGTTTCGCCTATAGTGGCCATTAGTTCTGTGTCAAAAGTATTATCTATATTAATAGTTGCATCACATGGTAATATCACTCCATTTCCTAACCGCACAACACCAGTTTTCTTTTCAAGTAGTTTATTCATATTGCATACCTCCTAAAATTTTAATTAAAATTTAAAGTGTCTGTTAATAAAACTTATATATTATATCACATTATGTAAAGTAATTCAACTAATGTTAAAAATACTATTCGGATTGCAATTCTCAGTGAATCTTTCTATTTTCTATATTATTCTATATTGTACTTGTAACATGTAGCAGTTTAAGATTTTCATAAAAAAATAGTAGTTTTCAAAATTCTTGAAAACTACTATTGGTGCGGATGAGAGGACTTGGCGAGCCGCGTCGTAAAAACTATCCTCTGGATAGTTTTTGTCTTCATTTCGAGTCAGCCTTAACTGCCTCGATTTTTGATAATATATAATCCTAATGTGATAAAATAGTAATAATTTATAAAAAATAAAATAGCAAAGTTTCTTAAAAACCTTGCTATTTCTTACTTTTAAGTTATGGTGCGGATGAGAGGACTTGAACCCCCACGGTCTCCCACTAGATCCTAAGTCTAGCGCGTCTGCCAGTTCCGCCACATCCGCATATTTTATTGATTATACTATTATGTATCAACATATCTATATTAGCATAATTATATTTGTTTTGTCAAGTATTAATATGAAAAATATTCTATTCTAAAATCACAAAAACTCAGAACTATTTCTAGACTGAGTTTTTGATAAATCAAATATGCTATTATTTACTTTTTATTCTTCGATAATTTTTTTCCAATGTGCTTCAATTTCTGAATCCACAGGTTCTTCTCCATTACTAAAAATAACATAAAAATTTCGGTATTTGTATCCCAGTTCAATCAGCTTATTTTGTACTTCAAGACTTTTGCTAACATACTGTTTTCCATCAGCATTTACAAAACTAATTACGCCTTTGTTAATACAATATCTTCCAAGATAATCCAATGTAAGATGATCACAGCAATATCCATTTATAACAGGAAACATTGTTTCATTTTCTACTTTATTAGGATTCGCTACTACAATTCCATTATCAGGAATTCGTAAACACTTAGAACTCAAAATTTCTTTAGGAAGTGCTGTTACTCCCATTTTTTTAGAATATTTAAGACATTGTTCTGTATATGAATTACTTAACTGCTCTTTTGCTTTTTTTAATAATTCTTCCCAATATCCTTTGTACACTATTGGATATTCTCTATTAGAAAATGGAACAAACATTTCACTACGTGAAAATCCTTCTCTTTTCAAAATATCTATTGCTTCTGAAAAATATGGAATTACAAATAATTCCTTATTTTCATAAAATGCAATAACATTCTGATTAATGTTATAGCTATGGTTTTTTACACAGTAGTCATTTTCAAAACTGAATTTCTGCTCTGAAGTCCGATTAAACTGTGGCCAATAGATAAGTAGGCTCTCCCCCTCCTTAATCTTAATTGCTCTACATTTTAGTGCCCATAAATTTGTTACTTTGTTTAGCATATTTAATACCCTCCTTATTTTGTAATGTGTTTTTCTTGTTATTGTACACATCTATTATGATGTATACTTGGGATTTTATAAATATATAAAACTTATGTTGACTATTATAACACACTTTTCTTTATTTGTACACCATATTTGCTATTATAGAACAAACGTAGTGTAGGTTAGTCAATCATATGTCACACTTTTTTGAAATTTATATACTTTGAGCGC
>CASKJV010000033.1 GCA_949388605.1 uncultured Clostridia bacterium | reverse complement strand
AAAATTATATTTAAGAATTTCTAATTCAAATTACTTTCAAGGCGGAACTTTCATTTATAATATAATTTGTTAATAATCTATAAATAAGAGATTATAAGAATATATTTTATCAAATATGTTTGCAAATAATACAATATAAAAATGCAAAAATGTAAGCGTATCGAAAGTAAATTGAATATACAAATTCTTAATTTATGAAATGAGGGATGTTCACGTTGCCTTTGATATGTGGGCAAGAAGTGAAAGAGGCGCATTTTATAAATTTAGAATTTGTATGAAATTTAGCTTGAGCGAGCACATTTTTAAATTTTTCATATTGTATTATTGTAAGAGCAATATTAATAAATCTATTTTATTAGTCTACTATATCAGAGTAGCGCGAAGGGATTATTTATATATTATAGAGAGTGTAAAATAAAAAAAATCAAGAATTTCATCAATAAATATTAAAAAGTAATATCTATGAAAAAAATGGAAAAATTTCCAAAAATTACTTGTTTATTTTTTTTAAAAATACGCAATATATATATTGAAAATACATGAAATTATTTTTTAAATATTTAATCATTCGATTATTAATAGATTTCAGATCGAAGTTTAACATTATAAATTATAAGAATTGAATGATTAGCTATTTGATAATTTGTGTTTTTTCTAAGAAAAAATAGTGTAAAGCAATTTACGAATAATGTAAAGTAGAAATCACTATTTAATATTCGGAGGTGAATAAAGATGGCAAGAAGTAACAAAAACGTAGTTCCAGAAGCTATGGATTCATTAGAAAGATTCAAATATGAAGTTGCTAGTGAAGTAGGTGTTAACTTAAAAAATGGTTATAACGGAAATATATCAGCTAGAGACGCTGGTAAAATCGGTGGTAACATGGTTAAAAAGTTAATTGAACAAGCTGAAAATCAAATGGCTAACAAATAAGTTAAAATTAATAAAAATAGGGAGCAAGGAGGAATTCTTGCTCCTTATTTATTTAGTAGCAAAGTTCTCTGCACTTTCTACTAAATAAAAGCTTCGCTAATTTATGCACATGATTTTGTACAACAAAAATGGTTCTTTTGTTCTAGATGAAATAATATTTTAAAATGTTATTGAAAATATAGTGATATATTTGTAAAATATATTACAAAGGTTTGTAATACAAAAAATAAGACTACGGAAATCAATAATATGGTTGATGAAAGATAAAATTTGTAAAGTTAAAAGTTAAATGTAATTTTGAAAAATAAGTATAATATTTAATTAAAACAATGTATTTAATTTTGACAGCATATAATATTTAATTTATAATGTTATCAAAGTATATTAATTTATAATTATTTAAAAAATAATTAAATAAGTAAATATTATAAAAGAAGATAAAATGAGGAGAAAAAATGTATAAGCTAGTAGCAATTGATTTAGATGGAACGTTATTAAATTCATATGGAGAAGTGACTCCTAAAACAAAAGAAGCATTACAAAATGCTAAAAGTCAAGGAATAGAAATTGTTTTATCTTCAGGAAGACCAATAAGCTCTACAGAAAGTTTAGCAGTAGAACTTGGAGTAGATAATTATTTAATTTCAGGAAATGGAGCAGCTGTATTTGATATACAAAATCAAAAACTAATATGTGATAGATTTTTAAGTAAAGAACAAGTATTAAATATTGCTAAATTGTGTGAAGAAAATAGCTTTTTTTATAATGTTTATACAGAAGATGAAGTTATTGCGAGTTCTTTAAATTATAATATACTTTTTTATCACAAAGAAAATTTGAAAAAAATTGAAGAAAAAAGAACACATATAAATGTTGTTCAAAATATAGCAAAATATATAGAAGAATCAGGAAAAGATAAATTTTTAAAGATAACTGTATGTGATGAATCTCAATTTATTTTTAATAGTATTATGAAAAAATTAAGATTAATTGATGGAATTGATGTTTTAGAAACAGCTTATATGTCAAGAAAAAAAATAAAGATTCGGTACAGACGATGTAAATATTCAATATTTTTATACTGAAATTACAAATAAAAATGTTAATAAGTGGTCTGCAATAGAATTTCTTTTAAATAAATTAAATATCAATAAAGATGAAGTGATGGCAATTGGCGATAATATGAATGATATAGAAATGATTCAAAATGCAGGACTTGGAGTTGTAATGGGAAATAGTAATCCTAAAATGAAAGAAATTGCTGATGAAATTGTAGGAGATAATAATTCCGAAGGGGTATTAGAAGCTTTTAATAAATTTATTTTTAAACAGGAGAAGTAAGATGAATTTAAGCCTAAATCAAACTAAATTAGTTGGTTTAACAATGCAATTAGATCTTAAAGCTAAAGAATATAAAAATCTTTGTGAAAAATTAGATATAATAAAAGCAGATAGTTTGCTAAAAAGATTAATAAACAAAATAAAAGTATAATAAATCTATTTTAGATTTATTATAGGTTATATAGAATAAATATGAGTAATTTTAAAATGTTTGAGAATTTTAAAATTACTCTTTTATTTATGAAAAACTATATACAAATAAAAAAGAAATTGCTAGATGAAAATAACAATTTATAAGTGGCACTTTTTAAGAGAAAAGTTTACGAAATATCCTAATAAATAAATACTTTGGGAAATATTAACAAATATTCATTACAGAAATATTACAAACGAGATAAGTTTGTGTTACAATAGTACAATTTGTTGATTTACCGTGGTTTTTGATATAAAATAAAGAAAATGGGATATTTTTAAAATATCGAAAAAATATTTTTTTATGTTATAGAGGAGGAACTGAACATGGCAATGAATCCAATGCAAAGAAGAGCTAGAACATCTTTTATTATAGGATTTTTAGTGGCATTAATTATAGGAGCTTTAGCTGTAGGAGGATTATTATTAAAAATAAGAAGCATAAACGAAGCGAAAGAAGCTATAGAAGCTTTACAAAAGCAAGTATATGTAGCAACAGAAGATTTAGAATCTGGAGATGAAGTTACTATGGACGATTTCGTTAAAGGAATTGTACAAACATCAATGACAACAGATGAAATGATTACACCAGATTATTTTGAATTTGAAGAAGATGGAGAAATCATTACAAAACTAGATGATGATGGAAATCAAATTCAAAAAACAATGGTTATGAAAATTAATGTTCCAAAAGGTACAATTATAACAAAAGATATGATGTATGAATCAGGAAAAGGATTAAAAGATTCTGAAAGAATTCAAGAATTCAATATGATTCGTTTACCTTCTCAATTAAAAAATGGAGATTTTATAGATGTTAGATTTTCATTACCAAATGGTCAAGACTTTGTAGTACTTTCTAAGAAAAAAGTTATCGGAACAAATGCTACAACAGTTTGGTTACAATTAGATGAATTAGAATTAAATTTAATGAATAATGCAATTGTGGAATCATATAAAGCTACAGGATCTAGATTATATGCAATTGAATACATTGAACCTGGTATGCAAAAAGATGCTGTTCCTACATATGTTGCAAGTTCAGATGTTTTAAATCTTATTAATAGAAACCCTAATATTATTAGCGAAGCTAGAGAAAAATATGGTGAAAATATAAATGGATTATCAGACTTTAGAGCACTTAATATTGAATCAAGCTTAGAAGCTACAAGAGATCAAAGTGAAAGTTTAGTAAGCTCAGGAAATGCTAATGAAGATCAATCTATTAAAGCTGAAAGACAAACTTATGTAGATGCTCTTGAAGGAACTGATGATATAGGTTATATAGAATAAACACTTGGAGGATATTTATGAAAAAAGTTGCTTTTATAGGAAGCTATGATAAAGCAGACATGATAATATGTATTGCAAAATTATTAACTATAATGAAGAAAAAAGTTATAGTTATAGATGCAACAGCTTTATCTAAAACTAGATATATCGTTCCAACTATGCAATCAAGTAAACAATATATAACGACTTATGAAAATGTAGATGTTGCAATAGGCTTTGAAAATTTTGAACAAATCAAAGCCTATAGCTCACTTTCTAAAACAGATGAATTAGATTATGATTATGCCTTAATTGATATTGATTCTTATAAAGGATATTATTACTTTGGCATAAAACCTGAAGATAAAAAATTTTTTGTAACTTCATTTGATTTATATAGTTTAAGAAGAGGTTTGCAGGTATTAAGAAAAATACCAGAGCCTGTAGAAGTTAAAAAAGTTTTATTTACAAAAGATATGGATCCAAAAGAAAGACAATATTTAAATTTCCTTTCAAAAGGAATAAAAATTAAGTGGGATGAAGACATAGTGTATTTCCCTTTTGAAACAAGTGATTTAAATGCTATTTATTCAAATCAAAGATCTGGAAGAATTCAACTAAAAGGATTGAGTGCAACTTATATTGATGGAATAGAATATTTAGTAGAAGAAATTTCAGACGCAAGTCAAGGCGAAGTTAAAAAAACTGTTAAAATATTAGAAAAGAATTAATTCTGGAGGATAAAATGGCAATTATTGGATTTTGGAGTGCAAGTGAAAAAGAAACTGGTCAAACATTAGCTGCAACTGCTCTTGCAACTTATATGGGAATTAAACATAATTACAAAATATTACTTGTTGATGGAACCTTTAATGATGATGTAATGGAAAGATGTTTTTGGAAAATAACACCGAAAAATGATCCAACTAGAATGTTAAATAAAGGTAAAGTTGATATTTCTTCTGGAGCAGAAGGGTTAGTTAGTGCTGTAGCTAGTAATAAAATAACTCCAGAGATTATACCAAATTTCACAAGAGTTGTATTAAAAAATAGACTAGATGTATTATGTGGCTTGAAAACTGTTATACCAGAAGAATTTAGAAAATCACTTATGCTATATAAAGATTTAGTAACAATAGCAGATAAATATTATGATTTAGTTATAGTAGATATCGAAAAAACATTAAAAAGTGATACTACAAAAGCTTTACTTGGAGCATCACATTTAATTGTTCCTAATTTTACACAAAATTATAAACAATTTGAAGAGTATGTTACTGCAGTATCTGCTAATAGAAAAATCTTTGATAAAAGTAAATTAATACCAGTATTAACAAATGCAGATGATAATTCAAAATACAATGTAAAAAATGTATCAAGGGTATTAAAAGAAAAAGATTTAAATACAGTTCAGTATAATCCAGTATTTAAAGATTCAGCATCTGAAGCTGCAGTTGCAAATTTCTTTTTAAGATATGGGTTATCAACTACAGGAAATGATAAAAATGCAGGCTTTATAAAAGCCTTAGACAATATAGATAAAACTATAGATTATAAATTAGAAGAATTAAAATATAAAGTATAAATTAAAAAGGGAGGAGAAACCTTCAAATGAATATAAAGAATATTGCTTTAATTTTCGTAGTACTTGTTGCTGCTATTTCTGCAATTGTATATTTAATAAAGAAAAATAACGAGGCAATTGTTGAAGAAGAAACAGAAATCGATGATAAAACTTTTACATTAAATATGATGGTTAAGTTTGTTAAGCAAAGACTTGACGAAATAACTAAAGTAAATTTATATGATATTGGTTTATCAGAAGAAGAATTAAAAAGAAGGAAAGCAAAGAAATATGAATTAAAAAAGGCCTTAAAAGGTTGTACATATGGAGATGTTAATGATAAAAAATATGTTAAGGAATTAATATATGATTTATTATCAAAAGAATATGGAGTTGATGAAACAAACATATCAAGAGCAATTCCTTTTGATACTCCTTCATTATTAACAGCACAAGATAAATTTGACATTATACTTCATGAATATAAAAAAGAATTTTCTTATGAAGCTATGAATGAGATTATGAAAAAATATAATCTTGATAGAGAAAAGTTTATTGAAGGTGAAACAAAACCTTGTTATGTTATAACAAGTGATGAAATTGATGAAATTTATGAGCAAGAAGCTTTTCAACTTGGATTTGCAGATAAATTGGAAGTTCTTGTTCAAAGAATTTATCAAAAATATAAAGGATATAGTAGTATAGATGAAATTAGAGATATGAACATAGATGGTGTATCTGGTGGTGTATCTGGTCTTCCAGAATCATTTTTAAGTCAGGTAGCACAAACTGATGGAGAATACTTAAAGCAAGCTATGGAATCAAAAGTGCCTAGAGCATGTGATTCTATATGGATATTTTTCCATGGTAAATCTATAAGACTAGCATTTCTATCATTTGGAACAGAAGCAGAACTTAAAAGAGTATGTCAAAATATATACAAATACAATAATCCAGGTCAGTTATCTGATACAAATGGTTACAAAATTAATGAGATGAAAGACGGATCACGTGTTGTTGTTGTTAGACCTAGCATGTGTGAAACTTGGGCATTCTTTGTAAGAAAGTTTGACGTTCAAAAAGCTACACTAGAACAAATTGTTAAATTCCCAGGAAAAGAAGATACAATAGATTTATTAAAATATTTAGTAAAAGGTGCTAGAATAATTTCTCTAACAGGAGAACAAGGTTGTCGGAAAAACAACAATGCTTATGGCTATGATTGAAAACATATATGAAACAATGAACCTTCGTATCACAGAAACTGCTTTCGAGTTGCATTTAAGAAAAATTTATCCAACAAGAAATATAGTTTCAATGCGTGAAACAGAAACAATTTCAGGTCAAGATTGTTTGGATGTTCAGAAAAAAACTGATGGTTCTGTTAATATTATCCGGAGAGGTTGCAACAGACCCTGTAGCATCTTGGATGATTCAATCTGCACAGGTTGCTTCTAAATTTACATTGTTTACTCACCACGCAAAAACTTTTCCTAACTTAGTTACAGCACTACGTAACTCAATGTTAAGAACGGGTGTTTTTAAGGATGAGAAAACAGCAGAAGAACAAGTTGTTCAAGTTTTAAACTTTGACATCCACTTAATAAAAGACTTTAGAGGAAGACGTTATATAGAAAGAATTACAGAGTGTATACCAGTTGAAGAAAAAAATGAGTATACATTTGACCATAGAAAAGAAAAAACATTAGAAGGAAAATTTGATAAATTTTTTGATAATGCTACAATTTACTTCTCAAAAGAAACAAATAGAGAATTATATAAATATCGTAACGTACTTGAATTTGTTGATGATACATATGTACTTACAAACCCTATTACACCAGAAAATATTAAAGGTATGAGAGAAAACATGAATGATAGGGATATGATTGAATTTGATAAATTCTTAGAAAGAGTTTGGGGAATAAAACCTCCAAAAATGCCAAGATATGATGAAAACGGAATGGAAATAAAAGACTTAGATGAAGGTTTAGGTGAAACAGTACAAGTTTCTGCAGATCCTATAACTAGAACTCAAAAAGTAGATTCTAAAATGCAATCACAAGAAAAATTAAGAAGACAAGCACAATTTAGAAGAAATAGCGGAACAGGAGAAATTAGAAGAAGACCTAAAGATAATAATGTTTTAGATTCTGAGTAATTGCTAATCTAGAAAGAAAGGTGGGAAAAATAAATGTCAGCTGATATGCTTAAGTACCTAATAATGGGTGTATTTGGATTATTTGCAATAGTAGCATTAACTTACTATTTACTTATGAAAAAAATGCAAACTAAAGAAACAAAGTATGTTGCATCTTTAGTTCAAGGTACTAAAAAATCATCATTTAATATGGATGTTTTTTATCAAAAATTCTATATTAACTGTTCAAAAATCCCTTTTTTAAGAAGATATACATTAAAATTAAGAAGAAGACTTGAAATTATAAATCTTGAAGATGAATATCTTACTAGAACGCAAGTTGCCAAAATTATGTTTAAAGCATTACTTATAATTATACCTTTAACAATAGTTGTAATAATGATGACAAAATCAAATTATTTAATAATGTCTACTATATTATTATTTGAATTATTCTTTATAGAGACTATTATAGAAGGTATGGTTGATGGAGTTGATAATAAATTATTAAAACAACAATTAGAGTATTTTGCTGCTATCAGACATGCTTATCATGAATATAACATGGTTGAAGAAGCTATATATGAAGTTTCTCAAGATGATGAAAAAGAAATTTCTAGACAATCTGAAAAAATTTATGAAATATTAATATCAGATGATCCAGAAACAGAATTAGAAAAATATTATGATATTGCACCAAATAGTTATTTAAAAGAATTCGCAGGAATATCTTATTTAACTAGAGAATTTGGTGACAGAAAAGATAAAGATGGTGCATCTCTTTATTTAAAAAACTTAAATAATATAACACAAGAAATGCAACTTGAAATTTTAAAAAGAGATAAATTGGATTATGTGTTCCAAAGTTTATCTATGATTGCTGCATTACCAATATTATTTTTAGATGCAATAAAAAATTGGTGTATTGGACAATTTTCTTTTACAAGACAATTTTATAATGGAACATTAGGATTCTTTTGTCAGGTAGGAATCATTTTAGCAACTTTTGTATGTTATACTCTTGTTAGAAAATTAAAAGATAATGGTAGTGTAAATACAGCTAAAAATATGGAAAATCCTTGGCAAAAAAAAGCATATGCAAAACCTCCAATAAAGAAATTTGTTGATTTGTTTATTCCTAAAAGAGGAACAAAAGAATATAATAAAAAAGTTAAACTTTTAAAAGATTCTGCCTCAAAATTAAAAATGGAATGGTTATACATAAATAGATTAGTTACAGCTGCACTATGTTTTGTAGGTTCATTAATAATATTATTTGCAGCACATAAGATGGCTATTAATTATCAATTTACTGAACCAACTTCAAATTATGATTTACTTGGTTCAATGTCTGAAACTCAAGAAAGAAAAGCAATGGAAATTACAGAAAAAGATAATGTTTTCTTGAAAAAATTTCAGCATGATTATAAAGTAACACAAGAAGATTTGGCTAAAGAAATTGCAGAATCAGATGAATATGGTAATGGACAAAATACAGAAGAGCAACTTGAAGCTATTATAGAAAGAGTATGGGAAAAATTACAAATTGTACAATCAGAGTATGTAAAATGGTTTGAAGTACTTATAGCATTAGCAATAATGATAATTGGATATTCTGCACCAGTTTGGCTTTTAATTTTCCAAAAAATTATGAGACAAATGGATATGGAAAATGAAGTAATGCAATTTCAAACTATTATATTAATGCTTATGAAAATAGAAAGAGTTAATGTTGAAATGATACTTGAATGGTTAGAAAGATATGCAAATATCTTTAAAGAACCAATAAGTAAATGCGTAAATAACTATGAAGCTGGTGCTTGGGAAGCATTAGAAGAATTAAAAAATGAAATATCTTTCCAACAATTAATACAAATTGTTGAAAGCTTACAAGCTGCAGTGGAACAAATACCAATTAGAGAAGCATTTGATGAATTAGATTCAGAAAGAGCTTATCATCAAGAAAAAAGGAAAGAATCTAATGAAAGAACAATAGCCAGAAAATCTATGATAGGTAAAATATTTGGTTTTGGTCCAATGGTACTATTATTTGTTGTATATTTAATTATTCCACTTTGTGTAATTGGTATGGTAAGTATGACAGAATCATTTGATAGTATGCAATCAATGATATAAGAGTGATAATGGGGGGAAGTAAATTAAATTTTGGTATGTTAAATTTAATTTATTTTCAACTAGATTTGTACCTTTAGAAAGGAAATAAAATATGGATAATATTGCAAAAGCATTGCAAATTGCTGGTGGTGTATTAATTGCAGTTATAATTATGTCATTAGTATCATACTTTTTTTCTTCAATAGGTCTTTGGCCAATGGAACAAGATCAAGTGGAAGATGTAGAGCAACTGGCAAAATTTAATTTAGAATATGAAATCTATGACAAAAAAGGAATGTATGGAGTAGATGTTATTTCATGTTTAAATAAAGCAATAAGCAATAATGAAAAATATGTTGAAGGTGGAAGTTTTTTAACAGGAAATAAATATGGGGATGAATTTACTGTAGATGTTTGGGTTAGACTTACAAGTGATGATTTAGAAGAATCTATTGAAGTTTATTATTTTGACCAAGGAAAGCAAAGACAATTTTTTGGTTCTAATCCAATAATGGTAGATAATAGAAACTTAACAATGGGAACCGCAGGTTTTGATATCCAAAGTAATTATTATACTAATTATGATAATAATACAGCATTACCAGTAGAAGCTCAAAAATTTAGTGGTGCAATGGATATAAGGCCACATAGTGGTAAACATGAAGCAACTGATTTTAATGGTAATTTAAATAATGGATATTATTCTTTATTTGATTCAGCTGAAAATGGACAAAGTGAAAATAACCTTGTTAGACTAATAAAATTATCTAATAGAGCAGATACAGGAAGCTTAGATAGAACTGTAAGTAATAGAACAGGAAAAAATTTGGATAAATGGAGCACTATTAAATGGAAGACAGCTTTATCTGATTTCAAAAAAAGAAGATTTAAATGTGATTTTTTAGGATATAGTGAAATAACAGGAAGAGTAAATAGAATTTATTTTTCCGAAATTTAAAGTTAGGAGTAAAATATGGATAATGCGTCAAAAGCTTTAATTATGGCAGCATCTGTATTACTTGGATTATTACTTTTATCAATGATGATTTATGTATTTAGAGCAGCTGCAAGTATAGATGAAAATTATGATGCAAGACAAGGTGAAAGAGAACTGCAATTATTTAATTCAAAATTTGAAGTATTTGATAAAAATGATAATACTATTATGGATTTAATAACAGTAGCTAATCTTGCATATAGCATAAATGAAGATTACGAATATGATAATGCTAAATCTGTTGAGGTTATTATTAAAGCTAATGATAAGTATTTTGTTATTCCAGGTAATAATTCACAAATTCCATCAGGTAATTCTGATTTAAAATTTAGTAGAAATAAAATTTTATCCACAGGAAATAGTTATAAGAATATAAGTTCATCAAGTATTATTTCAATATATAATTTGACTGATTCTGATTTAGAAACTATAGGAATATCTAGAAATCCAACTACAGATAAATTATCTACTGCCAAAATAGGAAAAGCAAGAATAAAAGATGATAGTGGAATTCCAATAAAAGATAATTTAGGCAATTATGTTTTTAGAGATAATGTAACAGTATATAAATATTTATTTAGATGCACATGTATTTGTGATGAGCATCAAGATAATGGAATTACTTATCATAATACTACAGGTAGAGTAAGAAAAGTTGAATTTGAAATGTATGAAAATGAAGAGTGGAATATATAAGTTAAATATGGTTATAAATAAATTTAATTGTATACTCACAGGGATTTATATATTTTATAACTATATTTAATCTGTAAATAGTAAAAAGATATTATCAAGATTTAATACATTTAGATAAATATTGTCTAAAAATATAAATTATGTTATAATAATAGTGTAGGATGTTTTATGAAAAAAAGTTTAATTATTTTAATTGTAATATTACTTATAGGAGCTATTATAGCTGGTGTTAAGTATAATGATTTAAAAAAAGAAAAGTTAGAAATACGAAAATTTAATTTAAATTATGAAGAATATAATAAAGATAATTTAAATGGGTTAGATATTACAACTTTAATTAACAGAGCTATAAGTAATAATGAAAAATTTGGAGTTGAAAAAAACGAAGAAAATTTGTATAATCTAGAAGATGAAAATTGTATAGAAATATACATTAAAATGATTATAAATAATACAACCTATAGAATGGAAAGAATTAATAATTTAGGAATAGATTCTTTCATAGAATACTTCGGAGAAGTTAGTTTTAAATGCATAGATATAAAATATCATAAAAATGGTAGAATTAAATCTATGACATTTGAAGCTAAAGAATACTAAAGTTTTTAATGTTGCTATAAATACTATAGCTATTAAAATAAAACACAAATTTAAGAAAAAATAAGGAGGAGAGAGATATGGAGAATGCGTCAAAAGCACTTATTATTGCAGGTGCAATTCTTTTATCAATATTAATTATTGCTATTGGTATGTTTATATTTACCAATGCGCAAAGTACAATTACAGACACAATGACATCAATGTCTAAACAAGAACAAAATGCATTTAATAGTCAATTTACAGGTTATGATGGAGCTTTAACAGGTTCACAAGTAAAAAGTTTAATTGGTGATTTAGTAACAAATGCTAATACTTATGTTGAAGAACCTGGAAAAATAATTTCATTAAATTGTAATCAATTAGATTCAAGAGGTGAAAAAACAACTACAGCACCAGCACCAGCTTCACCAAACAATATTGAGAATTATGTTTCAAATTTAGGAAAAATGAGAAATGCAGTAGAAACTAAACATACATATTGGGTAGAATTAGTTTATGGAACTGCTGGTATTATAGATACAATTAATATTTCTTATTATAAAGAAGCAACAAATGGAGTTGAACCTATAGCTGAAGGAACAAAATTAGACAGAGCAGATAGCTAAGTAAGAAAAAAATAATAAATTTATATGAAGTATCAAATAAATTTAAATAAAAGTGGTATGTTTATTTAATAAATATCCATACCACTTTTACAATAAATATAAAGAAAGGAATTAATATGGAAGAAAACGCATCACAAGCTCTTATGATGGCTTTTGCAATTTTTATATTTGTAATGGCACTTAGTTTAGCAATGTTTTTGTTTTCGAAAGTCTCAACAACATCAGAAACGTTAGCTCTTTATACAGATTCAACACGTTTTTATGATAATGTAGCTGTTGTTGGTAGAGAAGGTATAGAAAGATATGTAAATACTGAAACCATTATTCCAACTTTATATAGATATTATAAAGAAAATTTCTGTGTTAAAATTTATGATGCTACAGGATTATATGTTCAAAATTCTACAGAAGAAAATCCAGGTTTAATACAAATATTTGATGTACTTTTAGAAGATAAAGTTGGACAAGCAGTTATTAATACTGCTGCAAATGGAATTTATAATCAAACAGATGGAACAAAAAACTATCAAGCTTATGCATTAAAAAGTATATATAATGATGAAAACAGTTTAATATATATGTTTGGAGCACCATGGCTAGATAGCACAGAAAACATGAAACTTAGAGTAGATTATTTTATAAATGGAGATGCTGGTTATATAAATAATAATTGGGTAGATTATACAAATAATCCATTTCATAAAATGAGAACTTTGGAAAATAAGTATCAATTTAAAGAAAAATTTGTTAGTTATTCATATACTGGCGAAACAATGGAAACAGAAGATGGAGATGTATTAGTAACAGGAGCAGATTCAAAAGATAAAGTTGTAATTACATATACATTAGTAGATATAACTAATGTAAGTTCAGGAGTAGAAAAACAAATGATTCAAGAAAAATTAGATGTAGTAAAATAAATAAAATTAAGGAGGATATTATTTATGAGTGATACATTAATTACAGTTGTTGCAATTTTACTTGCTGCAATATTAATGTTTGTTTTTCCATTATTATCAATCTCAGAAAGGGGAGATGATATATCTCAACTATCAGTTAATTCTGCAGTAACAGAATTTGTTGATAATTCTAGAGCAATTGGAAAAATAACAATGGATAATTATAATAAACTAGTAAATACAATTTATGCAACAGGAAATTCTTATGATATTGAAATGGAAGTTAAAGTTTTAGATGAGAACATTGGTAAAAAATCTGCATGGACTCAAGGGACTGTAATAGGTGAAAATGTTTACTATTCAGTTTATACTTCACAAATAACAGAAGTTCTTGAAGACAAAGGAATTTATACAATGAAAGAAGGAGATATATTTTCTTGTAGTGTAAAAAATACAAATAAAACTTTATCTCAAACTATAAGAAGTGTTTTTTATTCAATAAAAGGTAGTGATACATATTCTATTGCAGCACAACACGCAGGTGTATGTACTGCAAATGGTTCAAATTAGAAAAATAAAGGAAGGTATAAATGAAATTACAAGCTTTTGGTATAGTATTTGCTTTAATATGTTTACCTTTAATTTTGGTTTTATCGTATTACATAAGTTTACAAGTAAATACAATAGAGTTACAAAATCAATATGATTCTAAATTATTAGATGCAACAAGTGATGCAATGTCTTCATTTGAACTTAATACGTCAAATGAAGACTTATCTACTGTGTCTGATTCTTTACGTACAATTATAGAAGCTTCAGATAATATTTTTATGAATACATTGGCAACAAACTTTGGAATGTCTAATGCCAGTAGATCACATCTAGAACCATTTATACCAGCTATATTACATACATTATATGATGGATATTATATATATGCACCATCATATTCTCCAACTGTTGTAACAGATTCTGATGGAAATGCTGTTTCAGTTGGAGATTTAGGTGTTCAAATACAAGGTAATAATGGATTATATACTTTTACAGATCCTAAGAATGCAACTGACTATCAAGATGCATTAGACAAAATAAAAATGGGGCAAGATAGTGGTGGAGGATATACTCAAAATAAAAATAATTATGAGATTGCAAATACACTTTCATATCAAGATATAAAAAATCACGAGAGCAACGGATATGATGTTACTGATTACGGTCAACTTTTATATACAACTCCTCTAACACAAAAAGATTCAAATGGAAATTATACTAATTGTACAACTTCTACAGATGTATTTAATGCAGAATATAAAACAAAAGATATTTTAAAAACTTATGTCCCATATTCAGCAAGATATGTGCAATCAGGATTACATGATAGTGAAGGAAATGAATTTACAGGAGATATAAATGTAATTTATACTTTAGATAATTATGTTACTATAGAAGGAAATTTTAAATATGGAAATTCAGATGAAATTTATTATAGTAAATCTGGATATTTATTACCATTTATATCTACAATAGATGAAAATGATCATACACAAAAAAATACAAAATTGTCTGTTAGAGTTCTTTTAGGTGATAGTACAGATGAAAATCAAATTTATAACTATAATCAAAATGAAATTCAACAATATATAGAAAATGGAAATTCAATTAAAATTCAAATTTTAAATGATTTAGATGGAAATGAATATGAAGATATTATAGATATAAAAAGTAGTAATAATAATACTTCAATAATAGATAAAACAAATACAAATCCAAATTCAGATAATAGCATAGTAACAAGATATAAAAATTTTGTACAAAGTGCAGAAGAATGTACTGCAAAAATAAATCAAAAAATAATAAAACCAGAAGAAAATATAGGAGTACATAGTGGTAAATATGTATTAGATGCATATTCTAATGCTACTGGAGAAGTAGTACAAAGAAATGATATAGGTAATTTTTTAGATTTAGTATTATATGCTGATTCAGAATTATCACAGGATAGTTCTTTAAATGGAGCAAGAAGCAAATTTGAAAGTTTTAGAGATGCAGGTACTAATATACATTTTGCAACTGAAGCAGATTTATTAGAATTAATCAATTCAATAAATAATACTCTTAGATTAAAAATAAATGAAAAAGAATATAATATGCAATTAAATTCATCAGCAGTTTATTATGCAAAAGCAGCAATATTTTCTAAGTGGGTTGCAGATAATTTAAGTGAAATTAATTCTGGAAGTATACAAGAGATTTCTGGATTAAATTACACTACATATAAAGAATTATCTATAAGTCAGTCAACTGGAGATAAATTAAATTATTTAAACATATGGAAAGAAACAAATCAAAATGTTTTTGATTTTACAACTGGGACTAAACAAAGCGGTGTTGCTACAACAGAAATAAAGGAAGACTCACCTTTTTATACCCATAAATTAGATGTAATTAGAACTTCAATTCAATATAATTTAAATTTAGCAATGTCTTCATATAATAGACATCTTTATTATGGAGATAATGATATAAGATATCAACAAGAAAAAAATATATATATGGATTATTCAATGCCAATAATGCAACAAAGTGAATGGGAACAAATATTAAGTAATATTTCAATTGTTTCTTTTATGCAAGGTATACAATGTGGATTAAAAATGTATAATAATTATGTTGTAGTATCTAGTACTAATAATGAAGTAATGACTTCAGTAGAAAATGTGTATTATGCGAAAACAAATGAATTTAATGATTCAACTTCAGAATATCATAAATATAATTGTAAAAAACTAATTAATAATGATAATTATTTTAAAGATACATCACTAAACCAAAACCAATGTGATAAGTATACATCATTTACTTCCAAAGAAGTAAAATATGATAAATTATCAAGTAATTCGGATGTGTTACCATATATATATGATCATAAAAATTTAGCTTGTTATGATTGTATAAATGATGGAAATTATGATGGTGTTAATATATTTGATTCATCAAATTCAAAATTTGATAAATATAGAAATATAAGAAAGGCATTTTATATAGGAATTGCAAAAGAGAGAAATGATGTTTACAAAATGAATGCAATAGATAAGTCAGAAGGTTATGAAATTATATATAATGATGATTTAAACTCATCATATAATAATAATTTAGATTCAGCAATTTCAAAATTAAAAATAGACAAGATTAAAGAATTGGAAATTGTATTTTCTGCTGTAAATGTTAATAGAAGAGATGAAGATGCATTAACATTTGCTGTGCAATATAATGGACAAAATTTGAAAAATCAACCAGGAACATCTAATTCAATGCTTTACTCAA
The DNA here is from genome assembly GCA_949388605.1 of uncultured Clostridia bacterium. Classification (GTDB taxonomy): domain Bacteria; phylum Bacillota; class Clostridia; order TANB77; family CAG-508; genus Scatovivens. The sequence continues at coordinate 2,465 of CASKJV010000033.1, read as the reverse complement.
TTCCAACTAATACAGCCAATTATTATACATGGAAAATTGAAGTAGATCCTAATATAAGTGGATCTTCGGGTAACTTTTCATTTGGAAAATTAAATTTTGTAAATGTTAATCCATCTTCAGTTTTTAATGCAAATGATTTAAAAAAATCAATAAAATGTATAAGAGTAATATATAAATAAAAGGAGAAATAAAATGTTTCCAAAAATAATGTTATTAACTACACTAATACCTATAATGATTTTTGGTTCAGGATTATCAATATATAATACATCTTATGATACAATACAAGATTCAACAAATAAGTTGGAAAATAGCGAAAAAAGTGCTTTCTATGCTGTTTATTCATCATATGAGGGAGATCGAACAGGTGTAATGGTAAAAAATTTAATTTCTGATTTGATAACAAATGCAGACACTTATGAAGATGACTTTTCTAAAATTCCTTCATTAAAGATTTATGATAAAATAGATTATAACAATTCAGATGTAGAAGATGCAATAAGTCCTAAAACAGAAAAAGAGTTTAACCAATATGTTTCAAATTTAAACAGTATGAAAAATTTAGTAGAATCTAAACATACATATAATATTGAATTAGAAAATAGAGGAGATATTCTTGAAATTACTTTATATTACTAAATTACAGAATTTTATAGTTATTTAAAATCCCTAAACAGTATTTCAAAATATTAAAATTCATTATTTCTTATATAATAAAATGTTATCTTACAAAATTTGTTATATAAAAATGTACATAATTTGTAAATTTTTGTATTTTGTAATTATCATATTATCTACTTTTGTTCTAAAGAACTTATGATAAATTGGGAAAATTTGGGATTTTGAAAATTATATATTATCTACTATTATTAATAAAAATAAAATAAATGGTTATTATAATTTTATGAAAAAGATTAAAATTATGATAGCCATTATTTTTTTATTTATAATATATATATATGTTGCTTATATTACTGTAATTCCAAATAGTGTTGTATTATTTGGAAATGAAAGTTTCAATTATAAAAAGTTAATAGGAATAACTGTTTCGGAAACGCAAAAAACTATGAATGATAATTATAATGTAAGTAATATGGAATTTAAATTATTTGGACAAGTTTTACTTAAGAATACTAATATAACTAAGATTGAAGATATAGAAGTAGTTCCAGTTGGAAAAATTATTGGATTAAAATTATATACTGATGGTGTATTAGTAGTTGGAAAATCGGAAATTGAAGATATAAACAATAATTTAATTAAACCTTATGAAAATATAGATATTAAAGAAGGAGATACAATTTTAAGTATAAACGAAGAAAAAGTAGAAAGTATAGATAATTTAAAAGAAATTGTAAATGAGTCAAAGGGAAAAGATCTAAATATTACTGTTTTAAGAAATGGCTCTACTTTTACTTCAAATATAACACCTATACAGTCGAAAAATAAAGATTACAAATTAGGCTTATGGGTAAAAGATGCAGCTACAGGTGTTGGAACTATGACTTTTTATGAACCAAATTCTAAAAGTTTTGCTGTTTTAGGTCATGGAATAACAGATAATGATACAGATACTTTAATTAGTATTGATTATGGAGAACTTGTTACTTCAAGGGTTATTTCTGTTCAAAAAGGCGAGATAGAAAATCCAGGTGAGATAAGAGGAACAATTTTAAATCAGCAAACAATTGGAACTGTACAGAAAAATACTCAATTTGGAATATATGGTAATTTAGATAATTTGACTAGTTTAAATATAGATTCTTCTAATAAAATGAAGGTTGCTTCTAGAGATGAAATAAAAGTGGGGGAAGCTACAATACTTTGTAGTATAGATAGTAGTAATAAAGCAAAAGAGTATTCTATTGAAATAGAGAAAGTTTATTTAGATAATGATTATAATAATAAAAGTATGTTGATTAGGATTACAGATAAAGAACTTATTGAGAAAACAGGAGGAATTATAAGGGGATTGTCTGGAGCTCCTATTATTCAAAATGGTAAGTTTGTAGGTGCTGTTACAAATGTATTGGTTTCTAATCCTGAAATTGGTTATGGAATTTTTGGAGATTTGATGATTAAGGAAATTGGAAAGTAATTTAATTATTTTCCAAAATTTTTTTATTAAATTGGAGCATCTAATTAGAAAATTGTAATTTGTATGGTAGATTTCATTTTCAAAAATTATTAACATGATATAAAAATTTTATTGTTCTTATTTGATTTTACTTTATATCATAATTATTAACAAAATTATATTATTCATATTCAGTTCCTAGTTCAAGCTAATTCTCATAGAAATTCTAATATAAATTTTGACAGCGCCCTCAATGATAAAATTGAGATTCCCTCTCAAAATTATATTTAAGAATTTCTAATTCAAATTACTTTCAAGGCGGAACTTTCATTTATAATATAATTTGTTAATAATCTATAAATAAGAGATTATAAGAATAATATTTTAT
>CASKJV010000032.1 GCA_949388605.1 uncultured Clostridia bacterium | reverse complement strand
AAAGTACATTGAAAAATAAACAATAAATATTTTAAGAGATTAGTTCTCCTTAGAAAGGAGGTGATCCAGCCGCACCTTCCGATACGGCTACCTTGTTACGACTTCACCCCAATCATTGGCTCTACCTTCGACTGCTGCCTCTTTACAGTTAGCTCACAGGCTTCGGGTATTTCCAACTCTCATGGTGTGACGGGCGGTGTGTACAAGGCCCGGGAACGTATTCACGGCAGTATGCTGACCTGCCATTACTAGCAATTCCAGCTTCATGAAGGCGAATTTCAGCCTTCAATCCGAACTGAGACCGCTTTTGGGGTTTTGCTCCATATCACTATATTGCTTCCCTCTGTTACGGCCATTGTAGTACGTGTGTAGCCCAGGACATAAAGGGCATGATGATTTGACGTCATCCCCACCTTCCTCCGATTTATCACCGGCAGTCTCGCTAGAGTTCCCGCCATTACGCGCTGGCAACTAACGATAGGGGTTGCGCTCGTTGCGGGACTTAACCCAACATCTCACGACACGAGCTGACGACAACCATGCACCACCTGTATACCAGTCCCGAAGGACTAATCTATCTCTAGATTATTCCGGTATATGTCAAGCCCTGGTAAGGTTCTTCGCGTTGCTTCGAATTAAACCACATACTCCACTGCTTGTGCGGGCCCCCGTCAATTCCTTTGAGTTTCAACCTTGCGGTCGTACTCCCCAGGTGGGATACTTAATGCGTTAGCGGCGGCACAGAATGCTTAATACACCCTACACCTAGTATCCATCGTTTACAGTGTGGACTACCAGGGTATCTAATCCTGTTTGCTCCCCACACTTTCGTGCCTCAACGTCAGTTATCGTCCAGAAAGTCGCCTTCGCCACTGGTGTTCCTCCTAATATCTACGCATTTCACCGCTACACTAGGAATTCCACTTTCCTCTCCGACACTCAAGGGAAATAGTTTTGGTTGCAGTTCCTCGGTTGAGCCGAGGGATTTCACAACCAACTTGTTTCTCCGTCTACGCACCCTTTACACCCAATAATTCCGGATAACGCTTGCCCCCTATGTATTACCGCGGCTGCTGGCACATAGTTAGCCGGGGCTTCCTCCTTAGGTACAGTCTTTTATCTTCCCTAACGACAATAGTTTACAATCCGAAAACCTTCTTCCTATACGCGGCGTCACTGCGTCAGAGTTTCCTCCATTGCGCAATATTCCCGACTGCTGCCTCCCGTAGGAGTCTGGGCCGTATCTCAGTCCCAATGTGGCCGTTCAACCTCTCAGTCCGGCTACTGATCGTTGCCTTGGTAGGCCGTTACCCCACCAACTAGCTAATCAGACGCAAGCCCATCTATCAGCGGATTGCTCCTTTCCTCACTGTACCATGTGGTACTGTGAGCATATGCGGTATTAGCAGTGATTTCTCACTGTTATTCCCCTCTGATAGGCAGGTTGCTTACGTGTTACTCACCAGTCCGCCACTAACCGCTCTCAAACTAAAAGAATGAGTTAAGTTCGTTCGACTTGCATGTCTTATGTGCGCCGCCAGCGTTTATCCTGAGCCAGGATCAAACTCTCTTGTTAATGGTATCTATATTTTATAAATATAAATCTAATTGAGTTTGAGCTTAATAGCTCGATTTTTAAAATTATAATTTTTGGTAGTTTATAACTACCGCTTGGTTTCTCTTAAAGGATATTTATTGTTTACTTTTCAATGTACTTTTTTATCTTATTCACAACCTGTGAACGAGATTTATTTTAACACAATTCATGGTTCATTGTCAATACTTTTTTGAAAATTTTTTAACAATTTTTTTTACCAATTTTTGTCTTAAAATTTCAATGTTCTTTGTTCATTTTTTCTTAACGAACTATTGATTATTTTAACACCTTTGCATTTACTTGTCAATATATTTTTTATATTTTTTTCAAGTTTTTTTGATGTTATTTTTTATCTTTTTTTGTTGCTTTTTGTTACACAACGTTGTATATTTTAGCACCATTCTTTTATGTTGTCAACACCTTTTTTGTAAAAAATTAAAAAATTTGTATACACTACAAATTTCTTAATCTAATACCTATTTTATTAGTCATTTTCTTCATTACTTATATCATCTTTATTACTACTTTATATATTACATATGTATATATTAAATTAATAAGCAACATTAATACTAAAGAATATACATATCTTAATTTTTAAACCATAAAAGCTTTTTGAAGAATTAGTTTCTTTTTTTCATTTATAATATAATTGAAAAATTCTAAAAATAGAATTTTTTCTTAAACAATTATTGAATTTATCTTCTTATTTAATAACAAATATCCAAAATATGTTAATATTCTACAAATCTTAATAAATTAATAAAGTAGAACTGAATAGTTCTACTTTATTTTTATAAAATATAATAATTATCTGTTTAAACCTTTTCTTCCAGCATAAATAGCTAAATCTTCTAATTGATCTTCAATATTTAATAATCTATTATATTTAGCTACTCTATCTGTTCTACATGGTGCACCTGTTTTTATTTGTCCTGCATTTGTAGCAACAGCAACATCTGCTAAAGTTGTATCTTCTGTTTCACCACTTCTATGAGAAACAACAGCTGTCATTCCATTTTTCTTAGCAAGTTCGATTGCATCTAATGTTTCTGTTAATGTTCCAATTTGGTTTAATTTGATTAATATAGAGTTTGATACTCCTAAATCAATTCCTTTTTGTAATCTTTTAATATTTGTAACAAATAAATCGTCACCAACTAATTGAACTTTATTTCCTAATCTGTCTGTTAATACTTTCCAGCCATCCCAATCTTCTTCTGATAAACCATCTTCGATAGAGATTATTGGATATCTGTTAACTAAATCTTCATAGAAAGCAACCATTTCTTCAGTATTTTTTGTAACACCGATTTTCCAGAAATGATACATTCCTTCTTTTCCGATTTTTTTAGCTTCATCATACATTTCTGTAGCAGCTACGTCTAAAGCTAAACATACTTCTTCTCCAGGTTTGTATCCTGCTTTTTCGATAGCTTCCATTATTAATGATAATGCTTCATCTTCATCTTTAACGTTTGGAGCGAATCCACCTTCATCTCCAACACCTGTTGCTAATCCTTTTGCTTTTAAAACTTTCTTTAAGTTATGATAAATTTCACAGCACATTCTTAAACATTCTGTAAATGATTTTGCTCCAACTGGCATAATCATGAACTCTTGTACACTTAATGTACTATCAGCATGTTTTCCACCATTCATTATGTTCATCATTGGAGTTGGTAATACTTTTGCATTTGTTCCTCCAATGTATTGATATAATTCCATTCCTAAAGATGCTGCTGCTGCTCTAGCTACTGCTAAAGATACACCTAATGTAGCATTTGCACCTAATTTAGCTTTATTATCTGTTCCGTCTAATTCAATTAATGTTTTATCTAATTTAACTTGATCATAAACATTCATTCCAACAATTTTTTCTCTTATTGTTGTATTAACATTTTCAACTGCTTTTAATACACCTTTTCCTAAATATCTAGAAGCATCTCCATCTCTTAGCTCAACTGCTTCAAAACTTCCTGTTGAAGCTCCTGATGGAACCATAGCTATACCACTGAATCCTCCTGCAACAACTTCTACTTGAACTGTTGGATTTCCTCTTGAATCCAAAATTTCTAAAGCTTTAACGCTTTCAATTTCTAAATAATCTTTCATTATTTTAGACCTCCTAATTAATTGATTTATATTTTAACTATACTATATAAATAGTATGGTTTAAATTGCCAATCTTCACACAATTTTTATTTTAACATAATTATATTTATTTTTCAAGCATTTGTAGTAATTTCTCTTCCATTATCTACCATCATCATCTAATATCGGCTTTATGTATATATCTTCTTATTTTCACAAATCTTATTACATTTTAATAGAAATAAAATTATATGTCAATATTTACAAATTTGCTAATAAATCCTCCTGTGTTAATTATAATCATAATTAAATTATTAAAAATTACATATTTTGGTTATATTCCAAATAATAACAAAAAATTAATAATTATGAAATCATACATATATAAGTAAATACACATTTTTCTATTATTTATATACATATGGTAGTATTGATTAAAAAACTCTTTAATGTTATAATATTTTACTATATTATGGAGGTCAAAATGAAAAAAATTTTATCAAAAATATCATTTTCAAGATTATTATTTTCAATAGTCTTTGCTTTTTCACTATTTTATATGAGTAAAATTGTTTTTTTAGGTTATGTTTATTATGAGAATTATATGGATTTAGTATTTTTCTCAGAATTTAAAATATTAATAATTTTAATTCCAATTATTTATTTACTAGCAACTTTATTAGAAAAACACTACATTAATATATATAATTATATAATATGTGAAAAAGAATTTGAAAAAAAGAAATTATTTTGCATTGTTGCATTTATTTTTCTATTAATAGTTTATTTAACTTATTTTCTAACATTTTATCCAGGTGGTGTTTACATTGATACTTGGACAGCCTTACAAATGTTAACTGGCAAAGAAGACTTTACTAATCAACAACCTGTTCTATATACATTAATGCTAAATATTGTGAAAGTTTTTATTCCGAATCTAGTTACTGGTTTTGGTATATTTACATTTATACAAATTATATTTATGATTAGCTGTTTTACATATTTTATACATTGGTTACTAAGTAAAAAAGTTAATTTATTAATAGTTACATTTATTACTATATTTTTAGGAATATTCAAATTATATCCACTATATAGTATATCTGTGTGGAAAGATACTCCATTTAATTTATCACTATTTTTATATACACTTTCTTTAATAGATTTAATAATTGATTTTAAAAACAAAAATATAAAAATCTCTAATATAATTAAATTTAATATTTGGGCTTTCCTAGTTATGGCATTAAGAAATAATGGCTTATATGTAACATTAGTTACTTTAGTATTCTTATTAATTACATTTATAAAGAATATTATAAGGAAAGAAAAAATTATACATATAAAATCATTTTGTATTACATCTTTTTCAACAATAATTTTATTTATGATTATTGAAAGTTTATATCCTGTATTTGGATTAGAACAAAGTCCATTTGTAGAAAAATTAAGTATTCCACTTCAACAAATTGCAAGAGTTGTTGCTACTGATGGAAATATTACAAATGAACAAATGGATTTAATTGAAAAAGTTATTCCTGAAAAAAATATTAAAGAAAGTTATCGTGCATTAATAGTTGATGGTATAAAATGGAATTCTGAATTTAATGAAGAATATTTGAATGAACATAAAAGTGATTATTTAAAATTATGGATAGAATTACTTATCCAAAATCCTGATGAATATATAAGAGCATATTTGTTACAGACTTCTGGTTTCTGGACATTTAATGTAAGAGGAACAGAAGCATATGCTTCGCCAACAATTTGGGCAACACTTAATGGAGAAATGCAAAATAGAGATTTACTTTCTGAACATACAAACATTTCTTTCAAAAATGACTTTATACCAACTTCTTATTTTAGCGGTGGATTTTTCTTTTGGATTACAATTGTAAGTATTCTAATCGCTTTTAGAACATGTGACAAGAAATATCTAATTGGTTATCTTCCACCAATTTTACTTTGGTTAACTGTAATGATTTCTACTCCAATGGGATCAGCTTTAAGATATGTTTATATATTAGTTTTAATTTTACCATTAAACTTTGTTTATCCCGCAATTGTAAAAAATTTGCAAGAATCAAAATAAGACAATAAAAATAGTAGAACTTCGTTCTACTATTTTTATTATATCAATATTTACTTTTATTTTAGATATTTAATACTTTCTCCTTTTATATTGAAAATTATATAATTATTACTTATAATATTTATATGAGAAAAATAATTGTAAATGAAAAATATAATAATAAAAAATTAAATAGCTTTATATTAGATTCTTTTCCAAATCTAAATAAAAATACATTGTTTAAAGCTTTAAGAAAAAAAGATATAAAAATAAATAATGTAAGAGTATCATCTTCAGATACCATTATTCACCTAGGAGATGAAATTTCAATTTATATTACAGATGAATACCTTTTAGGTAAAAATAAATTTGATCTAAAAATCATTTTTGAAGATACAAATATTTTAGTTGTGAATAAACCTGAAGGATTGCCTGTTACAGAAGATACTTCAAGTGTTTTGACACTTACATCTATGTTAAAATCCCAATATGGTAATAATATTAATCCATGTCATAGAATAGATAGAAATACTAAAGGTTTGGTACTATTTGCAAAAAATAATGAAGCTTTAAATATTTTACTTAATAAATTTAAAAATAAAGAAATCGAAAAGCACTATATTGCAAAAGTTTATGGCATTCCAAACACTTCTCATAGCATCCTCACAGCATATCTTTTTAAAGACAGTAAAAAAAGCTATGTATATATATCAGATGTTCCAAAAAAAGATTATCAAAAAATAATTACTGAATATACAATCATATCAAAAGATATGAAACAAAATACTTCATATCTTGATATAAATTTACATACTGGAAAAACTCATCAAATACGTGCTCATCTTTCTCATATTGGTTATCCGATTTTAGGCGATGGAAAATATGGTATTAATGAAATTAATAAACGATTTGGATTAAAAACACAAGAATTATATAGCTATTTTTTTAAATTTAATTTTAATACTAATAGTGGAATTCTTGATTACTTAAATAACAAAGAAATAAAATTAAAAATAGATAATATATTATTTTCCTAAAAAATTTTATAATAACATTTTCAAATAAATTTCATATTACATAAAACAAAAAGTGCAATTCGTCTGTAATTATTAGACGAATTGTACTTTTATTTTAATAATATGTTTACAATTAACTACTATTGTATTAATTTTCTTTTTCTATAATCTATAATTATATATCCTATTAAAAACAATATCCCTAAATCAGTTATACAATAGCAAATTCCTTGTATAGCTGTCATTTTATATTCTACTGTTATTTTTCCTTTTAGATTTTCATCTGATTTTAATAATACATGTCCATTGCTATTATTCTTTGAAACTTGAAGTTTTATCTTATTTCCATTTTCATCTATTAAGTTAGCTTTATATCCTTTATAATAAATAAGTGGTATATTTATTTCAAAATCAAAATTATCTTCATTATATTCAAATTCAATTTTAGAGCCAACTTGTGAAAAGTTAATAGTATTCTCTTTATTATTTACATTATACAAATTTAAATCTTTTATATCTGTATCTACTGGTAAATATTCTAAATTTCCAACTTGATTTTCAAATATTCCAATAACATCTTCAAATGTTTTATAAACTTTTGAATTAAAATTTAATTCTACTGAACTTAATACATATCCAGATATTAATAAAATAATTAAACTAAAGATTATAATCGAATCTCTTTTATTAGTAACAATTTCATAAAAAGATTTAGCTCCAATTAAGGAAAAACACATGGTTGGTATAAAATTTAATCTAAATGGAAATTGAATAACCTTTAGAAATTCACACTTTTCCCATGGAAACATTTTTGTAGTCATTAAATACACAATACTGCCTAAAATAAATATTTGTATTTCAAATCTATTTTCTTTATAGCTTAATCCTTTTCTACATATAATCAATCCAGCACAAATTAATAATATTGCTCCAATTCCTTCTGACATACTATTCTCTTTTGCTGATGAATCTAATGCAAAACCGCTTTTCAAATTACTTGCTAATGACATACTTAATGATGTAGCATATTCTTTTATAGTATCTGATGATAAAAGAGAAGCTCCATCTACATAGAATTTATCATTTACTTTTTGTTCAAGCATTGGACCAAAAAATCCTATGCATAATACTACTCCTAAAATACCTGCAATAAATAAATTTAAAAATCTCTTTTTATCATTAAATATTCTATCTATATTAAATAAACATAATACTAATATGATTGGTATTATCATAATAAAGGTAAGAACATGACTATTAGCAATACCAAATAACCCTATTGAAATAATCCACCATTTTCTATTCTCTCCAAAAATAATTTCATATAATCCATAAAATATTAATGGCACAAATACAAAGCACAGAATTTCGCCAAGTGCACCTCTCACATAAATATCTGTTAATCTATATAAAGAAAATACATAAAGTAATGTAGAGAGCCAAGCAATTTCTTTTTTCTTGAAAATTCCTTTTACAGATATGTATGTGGTTATAAAAGTAAAAAAAGTAATCATAATTAAAAAGATCTTATATACTGTAAGTGGATGTAAATGTAGTAATGACATTAAAATTGCTGGTATATATAAAAATATTTCTGGATAGAAAATTGAATTAGCATATCCTAAATTATCTAAAAGTCTTGAATGGATAAATGATGGAAATACTTTTATATTTAAATTTTGAGAAATACTTATAATTCTATTCAAATGATATCCTAAATCATGTGTATATATTAGTCTATTATTTAAATATGGTTGACATGCAAACACAGAAATAGCAAGTACTATAACAAAAAACTTAATTATATTTAAAATTTTTCTTTTTCTTGTATTTTGTTCCACAATTTTACCTCCAATAAAAATTAAAGGACGCTCCTAGTTTTCAAAGAACGTCCTTAACTTTGTTTTGACTTATTCAAAAAACTTTTCAAATTCTTCACTAGTAATTTTTTCTTTTTCAAGTAATGTCATGGCTACTGCATCAAGAATATTCATATTAGCAGAAAGTATTTCTTGTGCTGTTCTATAAGCAGTATCTATTAATACTTGTATCTGATTTCCAACTTCATCTATTACTTTTTCTCCAAATATCTGTAATTGATATGGATCATCAACTTTTAAAGATATTGGACCTAATTTATCATCCATACCATATACTGTAAGCATATCTTTTGCAATTCCTGTAGCTACTTCTATATCATTACTAGCTCCAGTAGAAATTTCATTTAATGCGATTTTTTCTGCAGCTCTTCCTCCCATTAATGCTACCATTTTTTCTAGTAATTCTGTTTTAGACACATAAAACTTATCTTCATTTGTTTTATACATTGTATATCCGCCAGCTAGTCCTCTAGGAATAATTGATACTTCTTTAACATCTGTTTGTGTTGGTAAAAATTTGCTAACAACAGCATGTCCTGCTTCATGATAAGCAGTTAACCTTTTATCCTTATCTGAAATAACTCTATTAGTTTTTTCAAGACCAACTGTTATTTTTTTAACTGCATTTTCTATATCTGAATTTGTAATTGCATCATGTTTATTTCTTGTAGCTATTATTGCAGATTCATTTAATACATTTGCAAGTTCAGCTCCTGTAAATCCTGCAGTGTCACCTGCTATTGATTTAAAATCAACATCACTTGCGAATTTTTTATTTTGACTATGAAGTTTTAATATTGCTTCTCTACCATTTAAGTCTGGAGCTGGAATTGTGATCTGTCTATCAAATCTTCCTGGTCTTAATAAAGCTTTATCCAACATTTCTGGTCTATTAGTAGCTGCCAAAACTATAATTGTCTCATTTGTTTCAAATCCGTCCATTTCAACTAACAATTGATTTAATGTTTGATTATTCTCTGTTTCTGAACCGCTATTACTTGTTCTTCTAGAACCTATTGCATCAATTTCATCTATAAATATAATACATGGAGAAATTTTCTTTGCTTTTTCAAATAATTTTCTAACTCTTGATGCACCTAATCCTGCAAACATTTCAATAAATTCAGATCCACTCATTGATATAAATGGAACACCTGCTTCTCCAGCAATAGCTTTAGCTATTAAAGTTTTTCCTGTACCTGGCTTTCCATATAATAAAATTCCTCTAGGTATTTTGGCTCCCATATCTAAATAAGCTTGTGGTTTTTTTAGGAAATCAACAATCTCAATTAATTCCCCTTTTTCTTCATCTAAACCTGCAATATCCTCAAATCTAACCTCTGGCTTACGACCATCTTCACCGCCATAAATTTTTCCACTGTCTCCACCTAAACCTTGCATTTTAATTATCATTAACATTAATACAACTAATAAAATTGTTGGTAATAATGAAAATAATGAATCAGCAACTTTTAGTAATGGATTTACTGGTTTCTGATTTAATTCAAGTTTTATTCCATCTTTATCTACTTTTTCTTGAATTAATTCCATAAATGCTTGTGTACTTGGAACTAATAAAGTTTTTTCTCTTTCTTTTTCTTCACCTTCACCTGCTAGAGTAACTTTAACTGAATTACTTCCTGTTGTCATTTCTATTTTTTCAATTTTTCCTTCATTAATTGATGTAATCAACTCTGTATATGCAAGTTCTTTTTCTTCTGCCTTATCTTTTCCATTATTTAAATAATATATAGTTCCTGCACCAACTATGCATGCTATTAACAAAATAAATAATACAATTGTTTTTAATATTTCATTATTTTTTCTATTTTTTCCTTTTGGTTTATCATTATCTTTTTTCATAACTTATATATTCCTTCTATCAATTATATTTCTGAACCATCTGGTTCTTTATTTTCATCAATAATAGGATTCTCATCTACATTAGATTTATCCTCTTTATCATCTGTTTTTTCTTTTTCTTTTGAATTTTCCTCTACATTTTCCTCAAGTTCTTCTTGAATTTCTTTTTGAACTTTAGTAATAGCTTGTATTTCTTGGTGTTGCCTTATAAGATCGGATTTTATCATAAAAATCGCTGTAAAGATATATACACAACATATTAACATATAGAAAATTGAGAAATATTTTATATAGAATCCTGTTAATAAATTTAATATAATATAAGTTTCATATAATATATTTGGTAATGTAACTGAATATATTGCTAAAATTACTAAAGTTTTTAATGGGAATCTTACTCTTGCAAATCCTGTAGCAATATATCCAAATATAGCAACCATTAATACATATATAAATAATTCCAATAAATTATTTATAACATATACTATGAAAACTTCAATAAAAATAGCAAATAATATTGGAAACATTCCTATAGAATTTATTCCATTAACTAAACTTTGTTTATCTTTAATATCAACATCATTCAAAAAATTCTCTAGTTCAGAATATTTATAGTTTGCTTTAGTATCATGTATAAGAACTGTAAATTTATCTTTTAAAATAATTAATCCTAACTCATCATTAGACATTTTTCTTTCATAATCATTTAAATTTTCACTTGGAACTTCATCATCTGTATTTATAATTAATCTAGTTCTATATTCTTCATCATATGCTTCTACATTTTGTGAAAATTTTAAAATATTATCTTCAAAAGTAAAATCTGGTAATTCCTCTTTTATATAATTAACTGCTGTATTTAATTGTTTTGAATATTCATAAGTATAAACTACTGAAAAAATTGCTGTAAGCAATATTACAATTAAAATAAAATATTTTAGAGCCTCTCTAAATTTTTGTGCTAAAAATTTATCATATTCCTCTAATTTAAATATAGCAGTTTTCACTTTTGTGAAAAATCCCATTTTCTTAGTTTCTTCTTTCACTATATATACTCCCTTCTAATTTCATCCTTTGTTTGTAATGGTTTTATATCTATTTGTACTTCATCTCCAACTTTAATTTCTGAACTTCCGCTTATATCAACAATTGAATGATACATGCCTAATTTTCCTAGAACCTTATATTGTTTTCCATTAATTTTTACTTTTAATGAATTATCTTTAAAAATCTTTTTAATTTCCATTCCCACAGAAACTAAATTATTTTTAAAAGAAAAGTCATCTCTTAATCTATTTGTGTTAAATCCGTCCATATATCCTACTGGGATTACAGCTATTTTTGTTATTTTTTTAGTTTTATAAACATTTCCATAACTAATATTATACCCTTTTGGTAATTCTTTTATTTCTTGAATATTAGATTTTAATATTCCTATTGGTTTTAAATCATACAAATTTATTAATGTTCTTCCCTGAATTGCAGAACCAATTCTTACTGCATCCAGCCACATATCTGGATATTTTAAGAATGCTGTTGAAGCAGCGCAATGTAATATACCTGAATTATATTCATTATCTTTAATATATTGTACAATATTATTAAATTTATTAAATTGCTTTCTTGTAAACTTTTCATCTTTAGGATTTGAAAAATGAGTAAACATTCCGTGTTATATTAATATTCTTACTTTTCTTAAATATTTCTAAAATAATTTCCTTATTCTCACTTAAAAAACCATATCTGCCAAATCCTGTATCAATCTTTAAGTGAGCATTTACAATTTTATTATTCTCTTTTGCCACTTGTTCTGCTAATTCAAATTCTTCAAAACTCCCCAATGTTACTGTTATATCATTTTCTATTAATAGTTGCAATTCTTTTTTTACAATTATTGGAGTTAGCATTATAATTTCTTCTTTAATTCCAACTTTTCTTAAGCGAACTGCTTCTTCAAAATTGGCAACTGCTAAATTTTTTATTCCATTTTCAATAAGAAATTTTGAATATTGTTCTAGTCCTAATCCCATTCCGATTTGCTTTAACAACAGCAATAATTTTAGTATTAGCTTTTTTTTCCAAAATTACTTTTTTAATTTTTTCTAAATTATTTCCTAATTCTTCTTTACTTACTTCTAATACTTTCATAAAATTTCCTTTTTACTTTACATCATTATCCTTAAAATTACCTTAAATTTTAAAAGAACAAATCTCTACTGAATTAACCATGTCTTTAATATGTATATCTTGTTAACTACATTTAAACTACAAAAATAGAAATACACGAAGTTTGGTAAATCCATTATATAAATTTATTTTTTTGAAAATAACTTCTTTTTTAAAGTTCTTAAACTTCTAAATGTTTTTTCAGCAAATTTATACAATTTATATACTATAGGTTTATATGGAATATAAATTTCTCCAATAAATTCTGTAAATTCGGCATTAAATCCTTTTTTAAATCTATATAAACCATATTGTGGATGATTTTCATCTACTACTCCTGAAACACCTCTAAAATCGTATATATCTGCCTTTCTTTCTATTGCTTCTTTTATCATTGTCCATTGCAATAAATAATTTGGCATTAAATTTCTATGTTGATTAGAACTTGCACCGTACAAATACCATACTTTATTTCCAAACATAATTGGAATAATTCCAGCAATAGGCTTGTCCTCATGATAAGCCATTAATAGTTTCATATGTGTTGGTGCCATTTCATCATACATCTTTTCAAAATATTGTAATGATCTAATTATAAAGTTATCTCTTTCTCCTGTTTCAACCATTATTCTATGAAAATCTTTTAAATCTTCTCTTGTTCCTTCTTTAATAACAACACCTTTTTTTGTTGCTAAACGAATATTATATCTAGTTTTTTGATGAAACGCAGAAAATACTTCATCTTCACTTTTATCTTTTATATCTAATCTGAAAACAAATCTTGGTTGAATTTCATCTTTAAAATCTTTGCTATCATCTTTTATTTTAAATCCATTTCTAGAAATTATATCTCTAAATTTATCATCTGATTTTAAAATATCAGGTTCTACTCTTAAAACAAATGCTTTATATTTTTTGGCTAATTCTTTTGCACCTTCTACTAAATCCTTTATTACTTCTTCATTATAAATATCACAAACTGGGCCTCTTGCAGAATACATTAAATTCCCAAAAATAGGAATCTTGCGTATCCATACACAAAGACTACCCCTGATATTTCCATTATTATCTTCAGAAATAATTACTTCCTTTTTCCAACTAGTTTTTACATTTCCCCATTCTAAAGACTGTTGAAAATTGCATCTATCATGTGCCTCCAAAAATTGTTTATATTTTTCTTTATCTTCCTCTTTTAGTAATCTCAAGATCTTCCTCCCAATATAAAATAAATTTTATCAAAATAAACTTTGTCAAAAATAATCAAAATTAAATATCCCTAAGTAAATTTAAAAGTACTTTTTTATAACTAAATTATTTGAGAAAAAATATTTTTAAATTTAACTATAAAATGTATAGTAATTTATTACTTTTCAACAATAGTTCCTGTTTTACTATCTTTAACAGTATAACCTTTTTCTATTAAAACATCTCTAATTCTATCAGATTCTGCCCAATTTTTATTTAATCTAGCCTCATTTCTATCATTTACTAATTTTATAACATCATCTGGTAAGATATTTTCTTCCTTTTTATATTTTTTTAAATCTAATCCTAAAACTTCATCAAATTTTAATAATAGTTCTTTCAATTTTTTTGACTTCTTAGGATTTCTTACGATTTCCCAAACTATACTCATTGCTACTGGCATATTTAAATCATCATTAATAGCATCTAGAAATCTTTTTTCATAATTTTTTATTTCTTCATCTGAAATTTCTTCATTTCCTTCAGAATGTTTTAAATATCCTTCTCTTAATCTATTTAATGCTACTTTGGCTGCTTCCATTGCTTCAAAAGTAAAATTAATTTGTGCTCTATAACTTGAAGTAAAATTAAACATTCTATATACAAGTGGTTCATATCCCTTTTCTTCTAAATCTTTCAATGTATATAAATTATTTAAACTCTTAGACATTTTTCCACCATTTATTTGTAAAAACTCAACATGCATCCAGTAATTTGCAGGTATTTTTCCTGAATACCCTTTACTTTGTGCTATTTCATTTTCATGATGAATTGGAATATGGTCTACTCCTCCTGTATGAATGTCAAACTGTTCTCCTAAATACTTGCATCCCATTGCAGAACATTCTAAATGCCATCCTGGATAAGATTTCCCAAAAAATGAATCCCATTTCATTATATGATTTTGTGGTGCTTTTATCCAAAGTGCAAAATCTGAAATATTTTTTTTATTTTTATCAAATTCTACTCTAGCACCTGCTTTTTGATCTTCTATATTTCTATTAGATAGAACTCCATATTTATCTAATTTTGATGTATCAAAATATATAGTATCTTCTGTTTGATAAGTATAACCATTTTCTATAATTTTCTTTACATATTCTTCCATAACATCAATATGTTCTGTTGCTTTGGCTATTATCTCTGGTCTATCAATATTTAATTTATCAATATCTGCTAAAAACGCATCCATATAAAATTGTGCTATTTCAAATGGATTTTTGTTTTCTCTTTTAGCTGCTTTAATCATTTTGTCTTCACCTTCATCACTATCAGATACAAGGTGACCTACATCTGTAATGTTCATTACATGTTTTAGATTATATCCATTATATTTGAACACTCTTCTTAAGTTATCCATAAAAAGATATGCTCTTAGATTTCCTATATGAGCAAAATAGTAAACTGTAGGTCCACATGAATACATTTTTATCTCTTTTTCATTAATTGGTTTAAACTCTTCCTTTTTTCTAGTTAATGTATTATAAAACTTTATACTCATACTTAATCTCATTCCTTTCTAAATGAACAAAATCTAATTTATGGGCGGATATAATCCGCCCTATATAATTTTATTTAATATTAATTTGTTGTATTGGTAACTGGTGGTTGTGGATCAGGTGTTGTGTTTGTTGGTGGTGTAGGTGGTTCTGGATCTGTTGTTGTATTTGTTGGTGGTGTAGGTGGTTCTGGATCTGTTGTTGTATTTGTTGGTGGTTTTGGTTTTTCTGTTGAACCGCCTCCAGTTGCTGGAATTGACGCAGTATCTATTGTTTGACCACACTCGCTACAAACTTGATGTTTTGATCCTGGATTAGTAGCTGTTGGTTGTGTATCAACAATCCATATTCCAGGTTTATGTGTATGTGGCTCTGAAGGTTGTTCTGGTGTTTCAGTTGCTGTTGTTGCTGTATGAACTGTACATGTTCCTTCTGGCATTGTTGTTGCAACACCTTGAGTTACCCATGATGCATTTCTTTCTCTTTCTGGTACATAACCTGCTGATGGAGTTACATTTGGGCAAAATTCTGTAGCAAGTAATCCTGTATCATTACATACACCGAAACCTGAATGTCCTTCACAAGTTTCTGTTGGCACAATATCTTTTGTAAATAATTCTGTATATACTTCTGTACATCCTTCACCTGGTAATTTTCCTGAAATCTTACATACTGATTGTCTAACAATTCCTTCTGGCTCTTCAAAATTTGCATTTGATAATTTTTTATGAACTGCTGTCATAACAGTACTCCAAAGAGCTCCTGCTGGATTTCTACCAAATCCTTTTACAGCAGCACTTACTTCATATCCATACCAGCATGATGCTGAATAATATGGAGTAAAGCCACAAAGCCATCTATCATAATCTTCATTTGTTGTACCTGTTTTAGCTGCGACATCCATTCCTGGAATTGCACAATATGTTGCTGTACCACTTATAACAGGTTGTTTTAAAATATCTTTTTCAATATATGCATTTTCTTTACTCATTACTCTATTTTCTTCTTGTTTTGGTTCATATATTATATTATCTTTACTATCTGTTACTTTTGTATAAAAAGTTTGTGAAATGTAAACACCATCATTTGCTATTGCTGAATAAGCACCATTAAGAGCTGCTGGAGATATACCATCATGTAATCCTCCAAGAGATAAATTTATTCCTTCTGCTGTAAAATCTGGTAATCCTACAGTTTTACAGAATTCAACAGCCACTTCTGGACCAATATCTGTTAAAGCTTTTGCATGAGGAATATTATATGATTGTTCAATAGCAGTACGCATATTTGAATACGTACTATAACCTGTAGAGTTCTTTGGTGTCCAAGGTTTAGCGCTGTTAGCTCCCCAAGTTGTTTGTGTATTATAATATACTGTAGCCCCAGTAAGTGTCTTAGACTCTAATCCTGGCGCAATTACTGATATAGGTTTCATTGAAGAACCTGTTTGTTTTTTTATTTCTGTAGGAATATTCAAATACCCTAATTTAGTAGTTGCAGTTCTTTCTTCTTTGCTTCCTGTTGCAGATGCAGCAGCGACTACTTGACCTGTTTTATAATCTTGTATAACCATTGATGGCATAGAATATTCTGTTACTTTTTCTTCTTCTCCAGTTTCTTCATTTTTCTTTTTACAAGTAGCTGATGAAAAATACTTTTCTTTTACTATTTCTTCTTCAAGAATATTTTGTATTTCTGTATTTTGAGTTGTATAAATTTTAAGTCCACTGCTATACAAATACATTTCTGCCATCTTTCTGTCCATGTCTTCATTTTCTTCTTGAATTTGGTCTAATATTTGATTAATAGCAGCTTCTGTAAGATAAGATATATCTGTTGTTACACTAGCACTTTCACCTTTTTTGAAATTTAATCCATTATCAACTTCTGTAACAGCTTGATTATATTGGTCATCAGAAATATAACCAACTTCTTTCATCTTTCCTAAAACAGTTTTTGTTCTTTTCTTTATTTTTTCTGTCATTTTTTCTTTTTCTTGTTCTGGATTTTCTTTATTAGAAAAATCTGAAAATGGTTTATATGCATTTGGTGAATTATTTATTCCAGCCATATATGCACATTCTGCTATACTTAAATCTTTTGCACTTTTATCAAAATAATATATTGCCCCTAATTCAACACCATTAATGTCATCTCCACCAACAAATATTAAATTTAGATATAGTTCTAATATTTGATCTTTTGATAAAACATGTTCTACTTGAATTGCTTTTGAAATTTCTTTAACTTTTCTCATTACACCAGCTAAAGCTGTTCTTTCTTTATCTTGTGTAATATTTTTTATAACCTGTTGTGTTATGGTACTTCCACCAAAACTAGATTTTCCAGCATGTATTACATAATTAAATGTAGCATATGCTGTTCTAAATATATCTATACCACTATGATTATAAAATCTTTCA
The DNA here is from genome assembly GCA_949388605.1 of uncultured Clostridia bacterium. Classification (GTDB taxonomy): domain Bacteria; phylum Bacillota; class Clostridia; order TANB77; family CAG-508; genus Scatovivens. The sequence continues at coordinate 1,641 of CASKJV010000032.1, read as the reverse complement.
TCTTCAATTGCTACATATGCTTTAGGTAAATATTCTGACATTTCTGATAAAGTAATACTTTTTCTTTTTGTACCACCACTTAAAATAGCAATTTGGTTTCCATCTGCATCATATACTGTGGAATTTTCATATCCTACTTTTAACATTGCTTCATCTATTTTTAGTTCATCACCAAAAATTCCAAAAAAAGCTCCTGCTAAAATACCTGCTCCAATAATTAGCACTAAAACAAATACAATTAGAAATATTTTTATTGCTAAAGCAGCTTTAGGATGTTTATCTTTAAATTTTATTTTTTTTCCTTTTGTTTTTTTTGATTTTTTGTTTAAATCTGAAGTTTTTACTTTTTTTGTTTGTTCTTCATTGTTCCCCATAACTCCTCCTTAATTTTCAGATAAAATCTTTTGTTTTTATATTTATATAAGACTATATATTATATCTTATATATCATGATGTATTATATTACAAATTGTTAAATAAATAAAGCTTTTTTTATTAAAAAAATCTTAAGAAAAATACTGTGTTTTTATATGGAGTTTTAAAAATTTAAATTGTAATTGTAGAAGAGATTTATTACAATTTATTTAATACTATATTTTTGATTATAATAACTTTTTGTATCAATTTTTATGAATAATAAAATAAATCTTCTACTGTTTTAAAAACATACGCACCTTCTTCAATCAATTTATTAGTACCTACAGAATTTTTGGAAGTTATGTTTCCTGGAACAGCAAAAACATCTTTTCCTTGTTCTAATCCATAATTAACAGTAATTAAACTGCCACTATTTTCTTCTGCTTCTACAACTATAATTTTATTAGCTAATCCACTAATAATCCTATTTCTTAGTGGAAAATTATATCTTTCTGGTTTAGTGCCTATTCTAAATTCAGAAACTATAGTTCCAGAATTTTCTAAAATTCGTTCAAAAATTCGTTTATTTTGCAAAGGATATATTTCACTATCAGAAACACCAGTGCCCAGAACTGCAATTGTTTTTCCTATTTTACTATCTAAAGATCCTAAATGTGCATACTTATCAATTCCTATAGCTAGTCCGACTTACTATATTAATATTTTTATCAGAAATTTCTTTTGCTATTTTGCGTGAAACATATTTTCCATATTCACTGGCATTTCTTGAACCAACAATTGCAATATTATCTGAATATAAATTATCTAATTTTCCTCTTACATATAAAAATACTGGTTTATTATCTATATTCTTTAATTGCTTTGGATATTCTTTATTTTTTAAACTTATTACTTTAATGTTATTCTTTTTTAGATAATTAAGATATTTATCTAAATCAACTTTATGGGCATATAAAATTTTATCTATAATTTTCTCATCAAATTTTAATTCACGCATTTGATTCTTGGTCAATTCATAAATTTCTTTACATGTAAGTCTTTCCATAAGTTCTACTTTTCTTTTATTACTTAAATCAACAGTTGAAAACCATATGTCATAAATATTATTCATTTCTTTATTCTCCTTTCTTAAATAAGTTGTAATTTGTATACTAGATTTCATTTTTCAAAATTATTAACATTTATATAAAAATTTTATTGTTATATTACTCTTATTAAATTTTACTTAATATCATAATTATTAACAAAATTATATTATTCATA
>CASKJV010000031.1 GCA_949388605.1 uncultured Clostridia bacterium | reverse complement strand
GCTTGAACTAGGAACTGGATATGAATAATATAATTTTGTTAATAATTCTGATATAAAGTAAGAAAAATATTATAATAAAATTTTATATACATGTTAATAGTTTTCGAAAATGAAATCTAGCCTACAAATTAAAATTCAACATACCTTCCAAAATCTCAAAAACATTTAAATATAACTAAACTTATAAAAATCAAAAAAAGTGTCAGCAATAATACTTGCCAACACGTTTTTGACTTGCTAAGTTAAATTATCTGTTGATAGGCTTGATGTATTCAATTTTAGCTTTTTGATCACTGGTCTATTTGAATTCCCAATTTTGAATACAAAATTAACTAGAGATTTTATATATAAGAATTGCAGACAATTTTCTATTATAAAAAAAGAGAAAGAAATTAAAATTCTTTCCCCTTTTATTATTAATATCTTATAACTTAAGTTTAGTAATTATTTTTTCATGTCTCTATTAATTACTTCAATTCTAATAAACACTGCAATTGCTATAATTACTGCACCTATTATTAAAAATAGTATTGTATCTTCCACACCAGTTTCTGGTATTTCATTTTTTACTGTATTGGCAGTATTTACATAAGAAACTACATTATTGCTTGTATTATTTGTTGCATTAGTATTTGATGCATTTGTTGATGAATTATTACTTTTATTAGTATTAGCACCTATAGCTATTGTTGCATTAGTATTAGCTACATTAGCTGTATTTCCATTTTCTTTTCCTACAACAATAGTTAATGATACATCTTTAGCATCAATTGTTTTTTCACTATTTCCAGCATTAATATTTTTAAACTTGATTATACCTTCTTTTCCATTAACTTCTGACTTTGTTTTAAAAGTCATAGAAAAAACTTTTTCCTCTGATTTTACAAAGTTTTGTTTGGTTAGTGTAATTTTTTTGTCATCAGCATTATAATCTGTAGCCCAACCATTTAATCCTTCAATGCTTGATTTATTAACAGTTTCAAAAATTTCCTCATCATATTCTAGATAACCACTAAGTGAATTAATACCGTTTTCACCAACATCTATATTTGATACATTAAATGTTACTAAAAATTCTGTTTCTTCTTGAACAGTAGTATTATCTGTTTCCATTGTAACACTTAAACTTAGTGCATTAACTATAGTAGTATAAGTCATTATTAATAATAGCATTATAATAACAATTTTTAAAATTTTCTTTTTCATTTGAATACTCCTTATTTTATAATGCATACATTATATACTATAATATATTTTTTTTCAAATATTTTATTATAAATATGTAAATTTATAATACACAAATATTATTGTAACTCTTTCTAAATAGAAGATTCCTTTTATAGAAAAAAGAGCATAACTTTAAAGTTACGCTCTAATTTATTTTACTATTTTATTTCTTTATTAATTTTTTCAATTTTGATATAAAATACAATTGCTAATATTACTATACAAATTATTAAAAATGCAATTCCATCTTCAACTCCTGTATATGGTATATCTTCTTCTATAGTATTTGTAGTATTTACAAAAGAACTGATTTCATTATTTGTATTTTCTACATTATTTACAGTGTTATTATTTGAAGTATTATTAGAAGTATTGCTTATTATTGGAACTATGCTTCCATTTGAAGCTGTGTTTGCTTTATTTGCAGTATTGGCTGTATTTGCTGAATTCCCATCTCCTGTTCCAACAGTAATTGTTGTAGAAATGTCTTGAGCTGAAATATCTGTTTCACTATTTGAAGCCATTATATTTGTAAATTGTACTATACCTTCTTTTCCTGAAACATCAGCTTTTGTTTTTAAAGTTACATTAAATACAGATTCTTCTGATTTTACAAAAGTTGTTTTTGTTAGTGTAATTCTTCCTGTATCGCTAGCATATGTACAATTCCAACTATTTATTCCTTCAATACTTGATTCACTAATACTTTCAAATACATCTTTATCATATTTTAAATATCCACTAAGTGAGTTGATTCCATTTGAGCCAACGTCTAAGTTTGATACTTTAACTGTTACAGTAAATTCTGTTGATTCAGCAACTGTAGTAGTGTTTGTTTCCATTGTAGCTGTAAAACTCAAAGCATTAACAATTGTAGCACAAGTTAAAACTAACATTATCATTATTATAACAATTTTTAAAAACTTCTTTTTCATTTGAACACTCCTTTTCTTTAGTATAACTTTTAAATATATAAAAATCAAGTATTATTATTATACTTTTTTGTTACTTTTTTATTACATTTCTATAGAATTGTAAAGAACTATAATTTGAGATAAATCAGTTAATGTTATTTCTCCATCAAAATTCATATCACAGCCCTTTAATGCGTATACATCTGTTATAGTAAAACCTTGATTTCCATTATAATGTAATAATAGCTTAGAAATATCTGTTAACGTAAGTTTTCCATCTTTATTAATATCTCCTCTTACTATTAAAATATACATTTTTCCGTCAGATAATTTTAATTTCATACCAGTTTTTATTAATTCATTATCTTCTACAATTTCTTCGCCATTTTCAGTTACAATGCTTGCTTCTAAATTAGTTGATATATTTTTCATAAAATCTACTTTTTTAGTTTCATTTTCAATATTTAATATATAATCATTTTCAACTTTATATTTTTCTATAACAATTTCATTATCTTCTGAACCGTTTGTTTCATCATCTGAATTGTCAGGATTGTTATTATTTTCTTCTACATTAGTTGTAAATGCTTTTATACAGACATCTGCATTGTTCATATCTATACCAGGTACTGACATTTCTGATAAGTTTTGCCAGACTTCTGCATTTGAAGAAAAATAACTTCTATTATCTGAGCTTACATTTGAAAATGCAGTTCCTGCAACTCTTGTTTCAATTTTAAAAGAAAATTCATCATTTTCTGAAATTTGTTTTACTACAATCGAAAACTCGTTTGAATTTAATTCTACTGAATTAATATCTATTCTATGATATCCTGGAGATAGTACCTCTTCTGTTTCAGCAACTTTTATTAAATTATCTGAAGACAAATTTGCACTATTCGGATTTATATATATTTCTAGTTTACAATATTCTGATAAATTTACTCCAACAGAATTTATTTTTTCACTTTTTGAAGAATCTCTGTCAAAAGTTACTCCATAATATCCAGTAGAAATAGCCTCTGTTCCTATTTGGAAAATTCCTCCAAAAAAGTCATGTTGATATATTTTATCATAATCTACCTTTTGGGTTGATTGAACACCATATATTTCACTTTCAATAAAAAAGTCTTCATATGAAATATACATATATCCATTATCAAAATTTTCGCTTCCATAAGAATTTAATACTAAATAAGCTCCATCTGAAGATGGTCTAGCACCATCTCTAAAATTGTATTTTGAATAATTATCGTCCCAACCAACAATTGTTATTCCGTGATCTCTCTTTTCAGTTGTGCTATTACAATTATAATTAGAAGCTGTATAAATATTAGTTGTATCATAATATTTATTTTTATTACCTGCTGTAATTGAACTAATTGCTCCATTTGTAACCAATTGCTTTTTTATAATATTTCTTGCTATTTTCAAACTTTCTTCTGTATATTCTTTTCCTGAGGCATCTATATATTTTATAGATATTGTATTACCCTTTTCATCTTTTTTATATTCCTTATTTATTGTTGGTAAAGTTATATAGTCTGTAACAATTGTATCTACATTTTTGTTAATTTCAGATAAACTTATTTTTCTTTCATTATCTTCAAAAGGCATTTCATCTTCCAATATAGCCCCTGTTCCATTTGTTAAATAAGAATATGAAATTACAGGTAAACCTCCACCTCCTAATTCTCTATTATAACCAATTGGATTAGTTCCATCTGTAAAAGTTTTTGTTGTAGAATAATCCATATGCCTTTCTGAAAAATTCTTTAGCTCTCTTTCATTATTATTTAATGCAATATTAGTTTCTAGAGTCTTTAGAGAAGAAAATGCCCAACATTCTGTAGTTGATTTCTGATTTTCCACTCTTAAGTCCATTTTTTCATTTAAACTATATTTTGACTTTAGAGCATCATCTGAAATATTTCCTAGTCTTCTATTACTATTTGTTAATAATGTTGAAATAAAATTAGGCACTTTGTTTGAAATCTCATATTTTTCCAAAATATTTGATGGTAATTCACTATAAATAGTTTGTGGCATCAAAATTTCTTCTTTTTCTTCATTGGATAATTTTGTCCATTCTTTATACTCATCAGAAAGATTTGCATCAAATTCAAAGGCAAAAGATTTTGCTGAAAGAACAACACTTAAAATAAATGTTGAACAACACAAAACTTTTAATCCATTTTTATTCTTTCTCAATTCTTTTTTCACCATCTTTCTCTTTTAATATATAATAAGTATAATTTTTATTTTTTACCAAATCAAGCCCACAATTTAGCATTTTAGTGTTTTATACAACATATGCACATTATTCTCTATGGGAAATAGAAGATTAATGCATTTAATTTTTTTGTATTAAATTTGCTTTACAATGTTTTTGTAATATAATTGTAATATTCTTTTAATATAGTTGATATGTTTATTTACCTATTTTGTTGTATAATATACTTATACTAAAGATTTAAGGAGTTTTGGATGAGCATAAATTCTACTTTAAAAAGAGAAGGTATTACAATAATAAATCAATTAAATACAATGGAAGTAAATACTATTGCTGCAAATATTTCTGAAAAATTGCTAAAAGCTTTTCCAGAACATAATCTAAACAAAAGCGATTTATTTATTTCTATATGTAGATTAAATATGTATATTGCTGATATGCCAAATGATATGGCAATGGCTAAATATTTTTATAAAAATAATTCTATATATTTTAGTAGTGATATGAATCTTGAAGATTTAAATACTTTAGCAGTTCATGAATGTTTACACTATATACAAACAAAAAAGAACTCTCATGGAAAATTATTACGTTTAGGTATATATAACTTAGAAACAGCAACTAATACTGGTATGGCTTTAAACGAAGCTGCTGTTCAACATATGGCTTCTATTGCTACAAATTCAAAATTAGATACTGTAAAATATTATAATATGGAACTTTGTACAGAAAGTCCAGATTTTTATCCTATTCAAACAGCTTTACTTAATGAGATGATGTATTTTACAGGTTCTTACCCATTATACCATAGCACTTTATATAGTAATGATGTATTTAAAAATACTTTTATAGCTAAGTCAAATATAAAAACTTATAATCAAATAGAGAAAAATTTTGATTTACTTTTCGAATATGAATCAAAATTATCAAATGAAATATATAAGCTTTCTATTTCTTCAGAAGGTTCAACTAATTTTAATAAAATAAAAAGAATTAATTCTAGAATAGATGATATTAAAAAAATAATTTTAGAAATAACTCTTGAAACTCAAAATACTATATTGGTTAATTGTTTTAATTCTGAACTAAATTCAATTAGAACTCTAGAAGATATAAAAACATTTCAAACTAAATTATACAATTTTAAGCATTTAATTATATCTACTTATAATTATAATTTTTATAATGAATTTTATTCTGATATGATGAACAAACTTGAAGAAAAAAGAGAATTTATTTTAAAATTTGGCAATATTTCAGCCATTAATTCTTTTAGAAATGAATTGTCTTTTATAGAAGAAAAAACTTTTGGATTTCAATTTTTCAAAGAATTATTACATAAATTGAAAATGTTAATAGAAGAAAATTTAAGAGCAAAAGAAATAGAAAAATAGGTCTATTTCGGATACAATTACAAAAGAGTCACTTAAATATATTTAGTGACTCTTTTTTGTTATATATTATATCAAATAATTATTTTTTTCAGCTTCTTTTTTTATAAGTTCTAAATCATTCCAAAAATCAATTTTTTTACTATCGTCTCTAAGTAATGCCGCTGGATGAAAAGTTGGCATATACAATATTCCCTTTTTCTCAATCCATTTTCCTCTAGATGCTGTTATTCCATAATTTTCACCTAAAATGTTTTTTAATGCTGTACTTCCTAAAAGAACTATAATTTTGGGTTTTATTAAAATTACTTGATTTCTTAAGTAGTCAAGACAGGCTGTTGCTTCTTGTTTTAATGGTGTTCTATTATTTGGAGGTCTACATTTTACTATATTGGCTATATAAATTGCTTCTCTAGAAATTCCTAAACCTACAAATGCCTGATTCATTAATTTTCCTGCCTTTCCTACAAATGGAATTCCTTCACGATCTTCATCTGCACCAGGTCCTTCACCAATAAACATTATATCTGCATTTTCATTTCCTACTCCAAATACTGAATTAGTTCTATTTTTGCATAAATCACATTTATTACATTTTATTACTTCATCTCTTACTTCATTTAAATCGTTATACATTTTTCATATAATCCTTTTATAATAGGACATTTTCTCCTCTCTTTTAAAGTTTATCTAATACATTTACACTAGAATTTATTTTTTTAATAAACTACTTAAAATTTATAACTTAAATTCTTATTATTCTATAAACTAATTATAGCTGTAGCCAACCTAAAATCTTTACCTTCTATTCTATAAGAATTGATTTTATTTGAATTACATACACTACAAATATTACAATCTATAATATGCTCATCTTTTATTCCAAGCTCTGAAAGCAAGATTCGATTTATTAAAACTGTGTCAATCATATATTTTTGAATTCCATCTACCAACTTTCCCTTTTCGATAAATTCTTCAGTTCTATTAGTAAAGCTAAATATTTCTTCACATAAATTTCTTACATCTTTATCCACTTCAAAATGACATCGTCTTATACTTGGACATACAAAACAATATATATCTTTGGGATCACAATTATAATTAGTCATCATCTTTACAACTGTTTTTTCTACAATTTTTTGAAATGTTCCTTTCCAACCAGAATGTACGTTAGCTATAACTTTTTTTACTGGATCATAAATTAGCATTAATATACAATCAGCATTTGTAGTTGTTAATCCTATTCCAGGTTTATTTGTAATTAATCCATCTATATCTGAAAGTTCTTCTTTGCTCATAATCCTATCAATACATATAACATTACTTGTATGATTCTGTAAAGGCTTTACTACAGTATTGACATCTAATCCAATAGCACTATAAATTTTAGAAAATGATTCTTTTTCTTCTTTTGAATCTGTTCTAAAATTTATATTATCTCCTTTTAAAGTGTAAGCATGTTTTATTCCAAAATCTAATAACTTTCTGAATTGTATATATTCAATTCCTTTGTGTTCTTTACATACTATTATTTCATTATCTATAAACAAATTATTTCTCCTTAATATATTATAGTGTGTTTTTAAAAACTCTGGGTACTCTATAAGATATTGTACTCATAATTTCATAATTTATAGTATTTGATAATTTGGCAACTTCTTCTAATGTAATAATTTCATTGTCCCAAATGTAAACTTCATCACCTATTGAGACATCTTCAATTTCTGTCACATCAGCCATAAATCCATCCATACAAATATTACCGATTATTCTTGCTTTTTGTCCTTTAATAACTACAAATCCTTTATTTGAAAGCATTCTTCTTAATCCATCTGCATAACCGATAGGAATTGTTGCAACTTTAGTTTTTTTATCTGTTATAAAACTTCTTGCATAACCTATAGAAGTTCCTTTTTCTACTTCTTTTAATAAAGTAATTCTTGATTTCAATTTGCAAACAGGTTTCAAATCTATTTTTTCTTTTACTCCATCAAAAGATTCATATCCATACATAATAATTCCAGGTCTTACTAGATTATAGCAATTTTCAGGGAAATTTAAAATACCATTTGATGCATTACAATGAATATATTTTATATTTCCTAAAATTTCTTTTGCTTTTTTCACAGATATCTCAAAATATTCTAATTGTTTTTTAGTATACTCTTTATCAGAGTCTGCTGAAGATAAATGAGTATAAATACCTTCAATTTTAATATTTTTGTATCTATTTATTTTATTTATATATTCTTCTACTCTATTTGGATTAATTCCAGTTCTTCCCATCCCTGTACCAATTTCAACATGAATAGAAACTTTTTCATTTGTTTCTCCTAATTTCTCTATGAAATCGTTTGAGCTAACTCCAACTGTAATATTATATTTTATTATTTTTTCAATTTCGTCTACATATGGCTGATTTAATACAAGAATTTCGTTTTCATAACCTTGCAATCTAATTTCAACAGCTTCATCAACCGTTGCCACTGCAACAATATTAAATTTACTAATAGCCTCATTTACCTTATTTATATAAGTACCATAAGCATTAGCTTTTATTACTGGCATTAATTCTATATCTTTACCAACAAATTTTTTTATTTGTTCTATATTATATTCAAAAGCCTTTAAGTCAACCTCCATTATTGTTGGGCGAGTAATCGTCATATTTATTCTCCTTTCCCTGAAAACACATCATATAAAGTTATATTCATTTCCTTTTATATTTGTATTGAACATACAAATTGTTTTATATTTACAGTAATCACATCCCGTCTTCTTTTTGTAATTATATGGTTTAATATCAATTTTTCCTTTTAAAATTTCATAAGAAATTTGTTTTATAATATCTTTAACTTGTAGTTGTAATTCATCAAAATCTTTCTTACTAATTACACTAGATCTTTTCTCACTTATTTCTCCATCTTTACTAATATATACAGGAATAATATCAGAAGAACCTGTTTGTAATTTTTTATCCATACTTTTAACAACAGAAATATCTGCTAAAATTAATCCTTTCATTTTGAAATTATTTCTAATTTTATTTTCAATTTCTTCATCTGAAAGATTTTTTGCATTTTTTACTATATTATCTATTAATCCCATATATAAAACACCACTTGGATCAAAATCTGTTTGATCACAAAGTGCATCTAGATATGTAATAAGCTGAATTTGCAAACCAAATAATACTTGATTCATATCTAAGTCTTTAGTAGATGACTTATAATCTATAATTCTAACATATTGTTTATCAGCTATTTGAGCAATATCTGCTCTATCTATTTTTCCAGTAATCTCTACTTTTTTATGTTCTACATCTAAAGTTATTGTTTTAAATTTACCTGTATTTGAAAATTCAATTTCGTTTCCAAAGATTCTAAAATCACTGTACTTAAGAGAATATACAATATAGCAAATTGACTTAAATACAACTTTTTTTAATCTTCTTGTTAGTAATCTAAATTTTGCAGAACTAGAAAATATATAGTACCTACTAGTTTCGAGCAAATCTTTAATAATCTTACTAACTATTATTAGTATTTCATCTTCTGTTATTTCTTTTATACTTAAATTTTGTTCACTTATTTCTTTAAAAAATGTATCTATTACTTCATGCATAAATGAGCCTGTATCAATTGCTTCCAACTTTAGCTCTGATTTTTCTTTAATTTTTAGTCCATAAGTAAGATGAAAAGAAAATGGACATTTTCTATAACTTTCAAGTCTTGATACACTTGTTTTTAGTGTTCCTCCATATAATTTTTCTACATTTTCTTTAGAAATCTCTTGTGATTTATTTGTATAGTAAACGCCAGAAATTGCTCTTTTAAATCTATTTTTATCTTGTATATAAAAATATCTCAAAATATCTTTCCATTCTTCTTCTATACTATTTCCTTCTAAAAATTCCTTATATGCTCTTAAAGCATCTTCAAATGTTGCTTTACTATTTGAAATTAAATATTTTTTCTCAATAATATCGCTTTCAATAGTAATATTAGGAAAAATTCTACTTATTTTTTTTATTAGTATAGAAGGCCTAATTGATGCCCCTGCTTTATCTGAAGAAGAATATGATAAAAATAATTTTTCCTCTGGAGTTGTTAAAGTTCTATAAATATTAAATTGTTCTTCATATAAACAATCTGTAGAATTTTTAGCAAGTTCTATTCCAGATTCCAATAATACTTCTCTATCAGTGTCATTTAAATACCCTTCCATTTTATTAACTTTAGGAAAAGCTCCATCATTTATTCCAATTACAAAAACAATTTTTAGCTTATTACTTCTGGTTCTTTCTGTATCTCCCAAAATTACCTGATCTTGAGTTGCTGGAATCTTTCCAAGTTCACAAGAATTTAATCCAACTTGTAATAATTCCTTATATTTATCAAAAGTCATTTTTTCATCTTTAAAAATTAACACTATATCTTCTAATACATTAATTAATAACTTATAACTAGTATTATATTCATCAGAAAGCTCAATATTATTATAATTTCTTAATTTAATATCTAACATTTCATTAATTTTATTATTTACTATAAAATTATAAATCTCTTTTGTTATTTCTGTTGCATTTTTCCTATTAGATACTTTTTCTTTAAATTCTATTAATGGTGTCACAATTTCTTTTCTTAACTTTTCTAGTCTTTCTTGCTTATCATTAATTTGCTCATATACAAATTCTTTAGTCCATTTCGCTCCTTTTATTCCCCATTTAATACAATAATTTTCAAGCAAGTATATATCTTCTTTTTCTATATTTAATAATCCAATTTTTAAATAATTAAATACAGCTTCATAAGACCAGTTCTTTGTAAATATTTCTAAAAGAGCAAAAATAAATTTAATTAAAATGTTTTGATTTAATTCTTTTTTTTGATCAATAAATAATGGTATATCATATTTTCTACATATTGCCTTTGCATCTTCTGAATATTTATCTATATCTTCTGCAATTATTCCGATTTCGTTGTATCTATATCCACATTTTTTAACCAAATTGTGGATATTTTGTGCTACATATTCTATTTCTGAATATGGATTACTTGCCAAAAATATTTTTATATCTTCTGTTTTTTCTAAATATTTTTGACTAGAATTATATAAATTTTCTTCTAAAAATTCTAATTCTTTATTCTTGAATCTATATGTTTTGTCTAAATTTATTTCTTCTATTTCTAAATTATTTTGTTTTGCAATATCTATAAGTTTATTTGCATATTTTTTATTAAAATAATATATATCATTCTCTTTTGAAATATTATTTTGTAAATTATTTGTAGAAATACTAACTGTAATCTCTAAACACTTTTTAGTTAATTTATCAAATATATTATATTCTTGTGGTGTAAAACCTAAAAATTCATCAATATATATTATACTGTTATCAAACATTGTTGTTTTATCCAAATTTTCATATAAAATTGTTAATACATCATTTTCATCTATAAAATTATTAAATAATTTTTCTTCATATGTTTCATAAAGAAGTGTTATATCTTTTAATTTTAATTTTGTATAGTTGTCCTTTATATCAGCTGATTTTAATTTATCTATGCCTATATTATGCTTTTTTAATTCAGTAAACATTCTATTTACTATATCTATATTTTTTTCTGATTTTCCTAAAAAATTTAAGTTGGATTTTTCTTTAGAAATTAAATCAAAAATAAGCATATCTTTTCCTGTTTTTGAAAGGTGGATATTTTCACCACCTATTTCATTTGCAACACGATATGCCATTCTACTTAAAGTCAAAATTTCAACATCTATTAAACAATTTTTATTTGAAACTTCAAAAAGTTTTTTTTCTGCTGAAAGATTACATTGTTCTGGAACTATAAGAAATATTTTATTATTTCCTATTTTTTTAGTTATATCTTTATAAATATATTCACTTTTTCCTGTCCCACTTCTACCATAAACAATACTTAATTTCATATATTTTCCTTTTATTAATACTCATAATCCACTTCACTTAACGCTGGATATTTAAAATTATAATTTCCTACTATATTTCCATCTTCAAAATGATCTTTAAAAAATTGATTTGATCCTTTTAAAAAATAATCATATCTTACATAATTTGGTGCTTTTGTCATACCTGTTATAATTGGATCATCCCATGTAACATCCATAGCATACCATTTACCATCAATTTCAACATAATTCCAAGCATGACTTTCTGATGCTCCTGCACTGTTTTGACCAATTCCACAAGCTATTATACAAGGAATTCCCATATTGTCCATAAAATATTTAAAAGTTCTTGCATATCCTTCACAAACTGCTTTTTTATTTATTAGTGTTCCATAGATATTATATATATTGTCACCTGCTTGAACATCATATTCTGCAGTAGTAACTAAATAATCATGAACTATTTTAATTTTTTCTACTGTAGACTTATTATAAGTTTGATTTAATAAATCATCCTTTATTTGATTTATATTATTAATTGCATTATTTATACTACTTTCATCTGAAAAATTATCAGATAAATAGCTTTCTCCATTTGAACCTATAGATACTTCAAATTTTTGAGAAAATACTCTAGTTGTAATTTGTGTTAACAAATATATTTTAGTAACATCTATATAAAATAAATCTGGATTATCAAAAGTTAACGCATTTATTGCAAGCTGAAAAGAATTATCTAATGTTTCTTTACCATTTTCTTGATGTAATAGCTCATCAAAAGTTAATTCAAAATCGGCATTATATGTACCTGTTTTTAATTTATCAATATTTTCATTTAATTTATTATAAATAATTTTTGCATATTCATCTAATTGTTCATAATAAAAATTGCTAGAGTTTGTATTTTCATTAAATTCCCTATTTTCTGTTGTTTTAAGTTGGTCTTGAAGCATATTCAAATAATCTGAATTAATATTTGATTCTGTTACTTCATTTCTTTCTGGTTTTACAATTTTTCTGATTGTATTATCTGAAAACTCATTTAAAGTAGTATCATCAAAGATATCACCACCTAGAGCAATAGTTTGCATTTTTGAACCCCACATGGCTTCTAAGCTAAATTCTTCTGGGATTTCTATTATGTCAAAAACTTCTAAGCAAAAACAAAGTGTAATTATAAAGATAATTATACTTATTATTAATAAAAAAAATGTAATTATATGATTAAGTAAATTTTTCATAATTTTCTCATTCCTTCCATAAAGGACATTTTCTTACGCACTAGTTTCTCTTTTCCAATAAAAAAGATATTGTTGAGCTAAACCACATAAATTTCCGAATTTTTCTTCTGCTAACTTTTGTAGTTCTTTTTTATTAACCTTTTCTTCATCATCATTATGAATATATAAATCATTCATGACTCTTCTTACCCAAACATCAATTGGAAATACATCTAATCTTTTTAAACCAAATAACAAAATACAATCAGCAACTTTGGGACCTACTCCATCAAGCTTTAATAATTCTTCTCTCATTAAATTAGTATTTTCTAATTTTGATAATTTATCTAAGTCTGCCTTTTTTTCCAAAATCATTTTAGTTGTATTATAAACTCTTTTATCTCTAAAACCTAATCCTAGATTTCTTAAGTCTTCAATAGATGCTTTTGATAAAGCTTCTGGTGTTGGAAATTTATAATATTCTTTTCCATCAAAATATATTTTTTCACCATATGCAAACGATAATTTTTCTATAATCTTTTTTATTCTTGGAATATTATTGTTAGCTGATATTATAAAAGAAATTATACATTCCCATAAATCTTGTCTTAAAATTCTAATTCCTTCACCAAATTTAACACTTTCATATAAGTTCTTATCTATATTAGATAATTTATTTTTATATTCTGCATAATTAGTATATAAATCGAAATAATAATTAATAGTTTCTTTAAAATTACTATTACTTTCCCCATAAAAAATAATTTTATTGTCAACTTCTTCTACCTTTATTACTGCATCTTTAATTACTCCTATAAAACTTCCATCTTGTTGCTTATTCCATCTAAAACATTGTCCGCAATCAAAGATATCTGACATTTTAAATGAGTCCTGATTTTCTAAAATATATTTTTCCATGATAAATTATTCCTTACTACATTCTAATATTACTATTTTATTTTATTATATTTTAAACAAATAATCAATAGTATTTTAATCCAATACTGTTGTATACAAACGAACACAATAATCCTGTATCTATTCGAATACATGTTAAAATCATTTTGATTTAATAAATAATTCATAAGAGGTATAAAATGTATTTAAGACGTCTAAAAGATTTAAGAGAAGATAGTGATTTATCTCAAGAGTCAATAGCTAAAATCTTAAAAATTACTAGATCACAATATAGTTTATATGAAACTGGAAAAAGAGATATTCCTGTTGATTTACTAATTGTTCTAGCACAATATTATCGTACAAGTATAGATTATATTGTTGGATTAACTAATACTTTTAAAAAGTATCCAAAAGCTAAATAGTACAATTTGGGATACAAGTATTTATCTTATAAACATCCAAAAACTTTCATATTAAAAAATCCACTTTAAATATTTTAAAGTGGATTTTTTAACTGCTCCGCATTTCCTAATCATACACCAAAATTATAATTATTAATACTAACTTCTTTTAAATCCTAGACCATATACTTCTCGTGCATCAGTAATTATTATAAATGCACTAGAGTCAATTTTTCTTGATATGCTTTTTATCTTATCAACACCTCTTCTTTTGGTTACACACATTATTATCATTTTATTTTGTTTGTTAAAACTGCCTTGTCCATATAACCCTGTTGCCCCTTTATTAGCCTCAGAATTAATTGCTGTCATTATTTCATCATACTTATCTGAAATAATATATATTAATTTACAGAAATTTATGCCTTCAAATATAATATCTAACATTTTTCCAATAATTAATATAGCAATTGTAGAATATAATCCAATTTCAATTTCTTTAAAAGTAATAATATTTGCAAATACAACTATTATATCTATTATCATTATTATATTACTCATTTTAATGTTTGCATTAAAATCTTGAACTATATATGCTATTAAATCTGTTCCTCCTGTAGATGAATTTGCTTTTAAAACTAAAGCCAATCCTATTCCAATTAATATTCCTCCATACAAACAAGCTAATAATCTATCATCAGTAAAAACTTCAAAATTTTCAAATATATCTATAAATTTCGAATATAAAATTGTTGCTATAATTGTTTTTATTATAAATCCTTTTCCAAGCTTGAAATAGCCAATAATAAATAATGGTATATTTAGTATTAATATAACAGTTCCCATCTGAAAATTAAATAAATAATAAGTAATTGTTGCAATACCTGCAAAACCTCCACTAGATAATTGATTAGGCAATAAAAATTCTGCAGTTCCAAATGCTGCCATTAAACATCCAATCGTTATTAAAATTAAATCATACAAAAATTTAAAAACACTCATACTAATAGTATCAGTGTTTTTTATCTTTTTTATACATTTGTTCTATTTTTTCTCTTAGATGGTATATTTTCTTTGTCATCTATAAAATCTTTAAATTTCTTTGAAACTTCAATATCAATTTTTTCTGGTGACTGTTTTATATCTTGAATTACTTCTACATCTAAGTCATACATTTCTTTTATTTTTGTAATATTTTCTCTTTTATATCCAACTACATTATTAACATTTTGTGGATTTACTGTTATAGTAATTTCTTTTGCTTTAGTATTTATTTTTTTTATTTTCTGTACAATTGTGTCATAATATATTGAAGCTTCTACTAATTGTCTAAATGTTTCATGATATGGACCAGCTACAACCTCACTTCCTGTATTAGTTGGCGAACAAATTGTATCTGTATTTTGTAATCCTATACGAATTACATCTATCTTCTTTTTTCCAAATAAATAGCATAGTTCTTTACATCTTTCAACAGCCTGATTTACTGTTAATGGTTCATAATTTCCAGCATTATATTCTTTTTCTAGTTCTGTATCTTTTATAACAAGAACTGGATAAATTCTAACCATTTTAGGTTTTAGTTTTATTAAATCATTTGCAGTATTAAAATCGTCCTGAGGTGAGCTTTCTGGTAAACCAACCATCATCTGATGTCCTAGATTAAATCTAAATCTTCTTATTAATTTAGAAGCACGTACAACATCTTCATATGTATGGCCTCTTTTACAGGCCTTTAATATATAATCATTTGTTGATTGAACTCCAAGTTCTATTGTTTTTACTTTATATTTTTTTAATCTTTTTAATATTGTACGATTAATATAATCTGGTCTTGTTGAAACTCTAATTCCATTTATGCTACCATTTTTTACATATTCATAAGCTACTTTAAGCAACTTTTCTTGAAGTTCACTATCTATTCCTGTAAAACTTCCTCCATAAAAAGCAACTTCGATATAAGACTTTTTTTCTTTAAAATTTTTTAAGTAAAATTCTATTGTATCTCTTACATCATTTTCAGTAACATTTTTTAGCTCTCCACTTATTTTTCTTTGGTTACAAAATGTACAATCATTAGGACATCCCAAATGTGGTACAAATATTGGTATAATATATTGTTTCTTTTTAATCATGTAATTAGCGCCTCCTATTTTTGCAAATAAATGTAATTTATTATTTGAAATTTGTTTTATATTATTATATATACATTCATTTGTTAGTACTTTAATAAATTTATCTTTATGATAATAAATCTATTGATTTTCTAGCTGCTTCCATTTCTGCAGACTTCTTGCTTCTACCACTTCCTATTGCTAATTTTTTTCCATCACATTCAACTTCTGCAGTAAAAGTTTTATTATGATCTGGACCTTCTTCTTTTATAATATTGTATTTTATACATACTTCTCCATTAGCTTGTAATTTTTCTTGTAATACTGTTTTATAATCTTTAAGTCCAACATTTTTGCTACTATATTCTACTGCATCTTTTATATTTTCTAAAATAAATTTTTGAACTGTATTTATATCTTGTGAATCTAAGTATATAGCTGCAATTACAGCTTCTACAGTATCTGCTAAAATTGCTTTTTTATTATCTTTAGAAGCTTTTTCGCTTTTTCCCAAATATAAGAAATCACTAAAATTATGCCTTATAGCTATTTGATATAAACTGTTTTCACATACACTATATGCCCTAACTTTAGTCATTTCTCCTTCTGACAAATTTTCAAAATTCTCAAATAAATATTTACTACTAATAAATTCTAAAATGCTATCTCCTAAATATTCTAGTCTCTCATAACTTTTTACTCTATTTTCATAAGCATATGATGTATGAGTTAATGCATTTTTTAAAAGATTTTTATTTTTAAATTTATATCCAATGCTTTCTTCTAACTTTTCTAAACTGTTTTCCATTTTTTTCACCTCCTTTAATATTCTTAATTATTTTAACATTATTTATTATTATTTACAAGATAGGAAATTATATAAAAAATAACTTTTCGAAATCTTAGATAAAACTTATGTAATAGAAAAAGAATAAAAGTAAATAGTAGTTAATTTGCAAAAAAACAAATTTTTATTGAATTGTTTGCGTCTTTATTATGCATTTCTTATTAGTTATCTGTAATTTTTATATATTGTTTTCTTTTATAAAGATGTTGTTTTTGTCTTTTAATTTTATATCATTATTATATATAGAAAATATTGCAACTATTAAAAGAACTAAATCTCCTAAAGCCATAAACCAACTTTTATAATAAATATAATATAAGCCATATAATAATCCTGTAGTTATCCCTGAAAACCTAACTAATTTCATATTAGATTGCCATAAACAATATGTTCTTATAAGTGTCCCTATTGTTGGTAGTAAAGATATCCATCCAGCCCATGTAAATGTACAATTTATAATAATAATTCCCCAAAATACAATTAAAATAAGTAGGTATGCTATTTTGTTAAATTTATCTTTATTTATAAAAATACAAGTTCTAATTATATTAATAATACTTAAATATGCACCTGTATATGCACATATAATAAAATTATATGTTGCTTCAAAAAAGCAATTTAATGCTTGTACCAATAATGATTTTTTTCGATTTTTTATACATATACTAACCAAAAGTGCTAAAAATGCTAAAATACTAAATATCATATATCTCTCCAATAGTTAATATTTTCTGATTTCACAATTTTTCATATCTTCAGTAGGTAATTCTCCATTTTCATCAATTCCTCTAAAATAAGCTTCTATTGCTCTTGCTGTTACACTATGAGTTACAGAAAGAAAACTTTAGTTAATTATTTAATAACCAACTATTTTCATACATGAATAATTCAAAATTGTCTAAAATTCTCTAATATGGTAAGTAAAATATTAGAAAAAAGGTATATTCTTAAAGAATATACCTTTTTCTAATTTACTCTAAATTATATGTAGTTAAATTAAAAAATATTTAATAATACTACTGTAATTTTTTTACAAAATATTATACATTTTCTTTTATATATTCTACAACATCTCCGACTGTAACAACTTTTTCTGCATCTGCATCTGGGATTTCAATATCAAATTCTTCTTCTAAAGCCATTACTAATTCAACAATATCTAAAGAATCTGCTCCTAAATCATCTATAAAAGATGCTTCCATTGTTACTGAAGTTTCAGCTACACCAAGTTGTTCAACAATAATTTCTTTAATTTTCTCAAAAACTTCCTCAGTATTCATATATATTATACCTCCTTTAATATTTTCATAAGAATTATATTCTAGTTTTATTATATGTTATATAAATTGTCAAGTACTTTTTACTTTTTTTCAAATTCATCTTTCATTTTCTCTATAGCACCACTTTTTACAAAATTTTCTGCTTGCTTTAAAGTAAAGTAAAATAGGTATTCATCACTACTTCCATGAGCTTTAACTACTGGTTTTTTTACTCCTAAAAATAATGCCCCACCATATTCTTTATAATCCATGGTTTTAGAAAATCTTTTTATGGCTGGTAAACAAGGAATTGCTCCAATTGTTGTTAAAAGGTTTCTTTTTAAACTTTCTGTTAAATTTCTTTTTACAAGTTTTCCTAATCCTTCTACTGTTTTTAAGAATACATTTCCTGTAAATCCATCTGTAATAACTGCATCTACTTCTCCTGAGAAGCAATCTCTTCCTTCTACATTTCCTATAAAATTAATTCCATATTCTTCACTATTCTCTTTAAGTAAATTATATGTTTCTTTTACTAAATCATTTCCTTTTGTTTCTTCTGTTCCTATATTTAATAAACCTATTTTTGGATTTTCTATTCCAAAAGTATTTTTTAAATATATTGTAGACATTTGAGCAAATTGTATTAAATTTAAAGGCTTGCAATTGGTATTTGCACCAGCATCCATAAGCATGAAACTTTTTTTATATGCTGGTAACATTGGAGCTATTGCTGGTCTATCTATACCTTTTATTCTTCCAACAAGTAAAGTTGCTCCTGTTAATAAAGCACCTGAATTTCCTGCTGAAATAAATACATCTCCTTCACCTTCTTTTAGCATTTTAAATCCAACTACCATAGATGAATCTTTTTTATGTTTTATTGCAATAGTTGGAGTATCTTCCATTTCAATTGTTTCTGTAGTGTGTTTTATAGTAATTTTATTACTTAACTCACTTATATTCTCCTTGCCATAAAACTCCTTAATTTTAGAATTAATAATATCTTCATTTCCAATTAAAATAATTTCAGATTCTAATTCTTTTATTGCTTTAACCGCACCTTTAATAACAGCATCTGGTGCATTATCTCCTCCCATTGCATCTAATAAAATTTTCAAATTAGCTCCCTCCTAAAATCGACTCTTTATATTTTAATGTGTTTATTTTAAAAAATCAATAGTTTTAATGTAATTTGACCACTAAGTCAATAATTAATAATAACTTAATTTATATATTAATTACTATAAGTACTTTATTTAATACGAAATTATTCAAGATTTGCTATTATATAAAGTATTTAATAATTTTTCATAATTTTCGATCTTGTTATAATTATACTATAATGTATTATTATTATATATGATTAAGTCTAGTATATAT
>CASKJV010000030.1 GCA_949388605.1 uncultured Clostridia bacterium | reverse complement strand
ATGTTTATCTAAAGCTTTATCAGAAATTATTATATTATTTAAATTTTCACAGTTTTTAAATGCATCTTCACCTATTTCAACTACACTATCTGGTATGTTTATCTCTTCTAAGCCACTGCATCTATAAAATGCCAAAATATCTATCTTTGTTACACCATCTGGTAGGTGTACTTTTGTTAGACTATCACAATCCAAAAATGCTCTATCACCTATTTGTGTTACATTATTGGGTATATATATTTGGGGTAATTTTGAGCATCCATCAAATGCAAAGTCATCTATTTGTATTACACTATCTGGTAGGTGTACTTTTGTTAGACTCTCACATCCAGCAAATGTAGAATTATTAATTTGCGTTACACCATCTGGTATGTCTATTTCTACTAAACTGTCACACCATTCAAATGCACTATTACCTATCTTTGCTACACTATCTGGTAAATTTATTTCTACTAAACTTTGGCATAATTCAAATGCATTAGCACCTATTTCTGTTACACCATCTGGTAGATGTATTTTAATTAGACTTCCACATCCACAAAATACTTTACAGTCTATTCTTGTTACACCATCTGGTATGTACATTTCTGTTAAATTTTCGCATCCATTAAATGCACTATCACCTATCTTTGTTACACTATCTGGTATGTTTATTTCTATTAAATCTGCACACCACTCAAAAGCATTATTATCTATTTCTGTTACACCATCTGATAGTTGTATTTTGGTTAGACTCTCGCATTCACAAAATGTCTTATAGCCTATTTTGGTTACACCATTTGGTATGTGTATTTCTTCTAAGCTTCTGCATCCATTAAAAGCTCTATCACCTATTTCAGTTACACTATCTGGTATATTTATTTTTGTTAAATTTGGGCAATACTCAAATGCCGCCTTACCTATTTGGGTTACACCATTTGGTATGTGTATTTCTCTTAGACTTTTCCATTCTTTAAATGCATCACTACCTATTTTTGTTACACCATTTGGAATGACGACTGTTTCATTTATTATATCTGATTTATTTATATTTATTAATACACCATTCTCTATTTTCATAAAATCTTTTCCCCCAAATATATGATAACTTTATATTTATTATATTTCAATATTTTCAAATAATATAACATAAACTTAATATAGTAGTAGTAAAACTGTAATATTTATTTATTAGAAAAAAAAAGAATATGAAAATCATATTCCTCTTTTTTACTTTATTTAAATTAAGCTTTTTTTGCAATTTCAGCTAATTCAGCAAATGCTTTGCTATCTGAAACAGCTATTTCAGCTAACATTTTTCTATTAATTGTAACATTAGCTTTTTTTAATCCAGCTATCATTCTACTATATGTTAATCCATTCATTCTAGCAGCTGCATTAATTCTTGCTATCCATAATTTTCTAAAATCAGATTTTCTATCTTTTCTTCCTACATATGCATACATTCCAGATTTCATAACTGCTTGTTTTGCATTTCTATATCTGTAATGTTTTGCACCAAAGTATCCTTTTGCTTGTTTTAATACTTTTTTATGTCTTGCTCTTGTTGTTCTTGCTGTTTTTACTCTTGCCATTTATTTTCAACTCCTTCTATTCTAAATTTCATTCTAGTTACCATATGGTAATAATTTTTTTATTCCTGCTACTACAGTTTTATCTGCGTATGCATTTTGAATTTTTCCTGATTTCTTTTGTCTTGTTGTTTTTGTTGCTAAACGATGTCTTCTATTAGCTTTTGTTCTTTTAACTTTGTCATTAGCTGTATAAGAATATCTTTTCTTAGCAGCTTTATTTGTTTTTAATTTTGGCATTTTGAAATCTCCCTTCATTCTTTAATTTATTATATTTTTTTTGTTAAAATTACAAACATTGTTTTACCTTCTAAGAATGGCTTTTTCTCAACTGTTGATATATCAAATAAATCTTCTACAAATTTATTAAGAATTATTTCTCCTGCTTTTGTATTATTTAGTTCTCTTCCCCTAAATCTTACTGTAAATTTAACCTTATTTCCAGCTTCTAAAAAAGCTCTAGCATTTTTACTTTTGAAAGAAAAATCATGTTCACCAATATTTGGTGTAACTCTAATTTCTTTCAATTCAACAGTTTTTTGATTTTTTCTAGACTCTTTCTCTCTTTTTGCTTGTTCAAATTTGTATTTTCCATAATTCATTAATTTACAAACTACTGGTTTGCTATTAGGAGAAACTAAAACTAAATCTAAGTTTTTTTCTGTAGCATAATCTAATGCTTTTTCAATAGAAACAACTCCAATTTTCTCTCCTTCAGCACCAATTAATTGAACTTCTTTTTCTCTAATTTGTCCATTTATAGGCAATTCTTGTTTAATAGTAAAACACCTCCAAAAAAAAATTTGACTTATTTTAAAAAGCCAAATCCACACTAAATTTCATTATCCCTTATTGAATATTTATTGAAATTTAACCTTATGCTCACACTTAAGATAAGGTGAGAAGTGGATACTTCTTCTTAAAACATAACTACTATACTACTTTTTTAATATTTTGTCAAGCTTTTTACTAAATTTTATTGCACATAACTGTAAAAACTTTTCAGTCTTTGTAATGAAATTGCAGAGTAATTTCCTATAATATAAAAACCTCTATATTATAGAGGCTCTATTGTTATTTTTATATTATTTTCTTTTACTAAATATAGAAAGAAATTTATTTTTTATTTTTTGAAATATTCCTAAAGAATTACTACTTTCATTTGCAGGCAAATTTTCTAATTTACGAACTCCATTTGATGGTTCTTCATCAACTACATCTGTATAGTCTTGTATATCAGGATTATTTTCAGTATATTGTTCATATCTTTGTACAGCTCTAGGCTTAGAAAAATCTTCTTTTTCTAAATCTCCCTCTCCTGTTACTACTGTAGCAGATGCATTGTCAAATAGTTTTTCAACACTATATTTTTCCTTCATTTGTTCTTCAAGTTTATGTTGATTACTAAGCATTATATTATATAACTCTTGTTTTCTTTTTTCATCTTCGCACCAATATTTTAAATGTAATAATGCTATAATTTCTAATGTATACCTTTTAAGTCCTTGGTTTTGAAGTGGTACATATGGATTTATATGTATCTCATGATTAGGATCTTTATAACTTTTAAAAAACTCTAGCATCTTAGGTGGAATTTTTTCTATATATCGCTCATTCATATGATGAATAATATAATCTACCTCTGCATATGCTTGTATATCTTCTAATGTAATTACAACGCTCATTTGTAATCCTCCAATTCTTTCTTTAGTATATTTATCTTTCTATATTATCCTTATTAGCTTCTTTTCCTACTTCTACTTTACCTTTTTCTAAAATTTCATTAACAATCTGTTCAGCTGTTCTAGCATCTTTTTCTAAAGCTTTTTGTTGTTCAGAAACTTTTTGTCCAGCTTCTATTGTTGCATTTAAATTTGTGTTTTCTGCATTTTCTAGAGAAGCTTGCAACATTGCATTTTCATCTTTTGTTGCTGAAATTGTTTCCACTGAATATTTAGCTACTAAAATTAATCTTTCTTGAACTGAATTCATCTTTTCTTCGCCTATCCAACCAATAAAAGAATATTTTATTTGATTAGTTGCAGGTTTTTCAGGTGTTTTTCCTTTATATTTAACTGTATCACCACTGTTTACCATTTGATGATCTAGTAATGTTTTCCTATCATCATCTAAAAATATAACTTCAAATTGTTCCAAGTGTAATACCTCCTATTATCTTTTGTATCGTATATAATTATATTATTAAAATTTACTTTTTTCAAACTCTTTTATATTACATTTATAATACAAATTGAAAACAAAAAAGATACGAAAAACTCCGTATCTTTTTTTAATTCATATAATATTTATATAAATCTTAGTTATTATTTACTAAATCTTTTAATGCTTTTCCAGCTTTAAATACTGGAGCTTTTGATGCAGGTATTTTGATTTCTTCTTTAGTTTGTGGATTTCTTCCTTTTCTAGCAGCTCTTTTTCTTACTTCGAATGACCCAAATCCAACTAATTGAACTTTATCTCCATTTGTTAAAGCGTTTGTAACAACTTCAACAAAAGCATTTACAGATTCTTCTGCAGATTTTTTTGTTTCTCCTGTTTTTGCAGCTACTGCTGCTACTAATTCAGCTTTGTTCATTAAAAATTACCTCCTAATAGATTATAAGTATTATGTAGAATATCTATTATTTTGTTCTACAATATTTTTATTCGCCAAAATAAGCTAAAATCCTTCTTTTTTTCAAAAAAAGTTCAAAAAATCATTTATTTTTCAAGGTTTTCAAGGTTCCCATTTTAAAAAACGTTTATTTATCAAGCCTTTGAGCGTTTTTATATTTTACATACTTTTTTACATCTTTTATATAAAATATCATAATTACAAAAGTATAAACACATATTGCAAATATTATTGATAATATTATAGAAATAATATTTGATACATTTTTTAGTAAAAGATAATAATATAATTTGTTTGAAATTATAATCATTAATATACTTGATATTATTGGTTTTAGTGAAGAGCTTATTAAATTAATTTTCAATTTTATTGTTTTCTTAAGTGAAATATACAATATTATAAATGACACTACATTTGAAAAAATATTGCCTACTATAGCACCTTTTTCATAAAATAATTCCATTGGTATTAAAAGAAAATTTAATATTATTTTAGTAACTAGCCCTATAATTGATGATATTAATAAGACTTTAGTATTTCCAAGTCCCTGCAAAATACCACTAACAGTTTGTATTAATAAAGCAAATATTATACTAAAAGCAGCAAAAGATAAAGCTTCATATCCTTCTATAGCATTAGGAAATAGTAATAGAAAAATTCTTTCAGAATAGAAAAACATTCCAAATACACATGGAATTCCTATTAAAAAAGTAACATTTATTGAGAATTTTATTTTTCTTATAATTCCATCTAAATTGTTTGTTGCTCTTTTTTTTGAAATTTCTGGTACTAAAGCAGTAGATAGCGCAGTATTAAAAGATAATGGCAACGCAATTAATATATCAACTTTTGAACTTAGAATACCATATTTTCTTTTAGCATTTTCTTCACCAATTATATTTTTTAGTAATCTAACTATAGTAATTGAATCTACATTTTTTCCTAAATTTGAAATTAAAGAACTCATAGTTATTGGAATAGAAATAAATAGTATCTTTTTTAATATTACTAAAATTCTCTCTTGTAAAAAATCATTTCCAAATTTTATATTACTTTCCTTTTTATATTTTAAATATATGTATATTAAACTAAAAAATGTTGCAACTGATGTAGCAAGATTTGCTACGGAAGCCATTGCTTCTGTATTATAATTAGAAATCTTTGATGTAATTTCTACAAAAACAATTGTTAATATAGACTTTATAACTTGTTCGTAAAATTGTGATTTAGCAGTAATATATATTTTCCCTTTTCCATTAAAATATCCTCTCATAACAGATATAATTGATACAAAAAATATTGCTGGTGATAATATTTTTAAACTTAAATTAGCTTCTGGAATTTGTATAATATTTACAGCAATATAATTTGAAAATATGAATATAAGAACACTACCTAAAAATCCAATTAACGAAAATATAAATATAGCAATTTTCAATATTCTATCTTCATTTTTATAATCACCTATTGAACTTTTTTCTGAAATCAATTTTGATATTGCATTCGGAACACCTATAGAAGAAATTGTAAGAAGCAATGCATATATTTGATATCCACTCATATATATAGCATTTCCGCCATCTCCAAAACCTGTTTTATTAGTTAAATATAAGCTATAAAGTACACCAAATATTTTTATAAATATTTGAGAAATTATTAGTGAAAATATTCCTTCCAAAAATTTATTTAGTTTCATCTTACCTACCCTATTTTTTATAATTTATTAATAAATTGTATTATCAAAATTAAATCTATATGATTCAGAAGTAAAAAATGCTTCAATAATAAGCTTTTTTTCATGAAAAAGCTTGATTTTTTTTGATTTTTGTTAGATAATAAAGATGTATTAGTTTGTTAAAAAAGGATAGAAATTTTATGAAATATATAGATATGTTTTTGAAGAAGTTAAAAACTGATAGAAATACTTTTGCAACTTATGTATTAACCCTAATTTCTGTATATATTACTATTGATAGAATTGCAGAAATTTTATTCATAATGTTTTCTGGTATTTCTGTTTCATATTGGGGACCAATAAAATATACTCTCGCAATGTCATGTGTAGTATTTGCATTTTATTTTTCATTTGCTTCAAAATTTGTTGAAGATAAGAATACTAAACTGCAATTTTTCTATACATATGCTGTAATACTGTATATTATAGTAGTATCGATGGTTGTTCAATGGATTAATCAATTTGGATGGATTTTACTATTTTCGGTACCTAATTATTCTTACATAATAACAACATTTATGGATTTAATAAAACCTGCCTTTTCAGCATTTGCTTGGTACATTCCAGTTTGTAGTTTCTTTCCATTATTCAAATGGTTATATACAAAAATTGATGATACTCTATTTATTAAAGAATCTATTTGGGATTATGGTGGAATTGACTTATCAGATAAATCAATCGGAATGGGACCTTATACTTGTGAAATGTATATTTGTAAAGACAGAGAAACTGGTAAATCTATAAAAACACCTGAATCCAGAAGATTTGAAGCAACTTTAATTGTTGGTGTATCTGGTTCTGGAAAAACATCTATGATGTTTGAACCAATGATTGCTAGAGATATTGAGAAAAAATATTTCTTTAAAGAGTCTGCTAAAGAATTAGGTTTTACAGCTTTAAAAACAAATATTGCAACTTTAAATTCACCATACTCTAATACATATATTAACGAAAACTTTTCATTAAATATGCTTACACCAGTAATAGGAAGAGAAAAAGTATTTAAAGCTTATTTCTCAAAACTTATTTATCAATATAATGGTGATAAATCTATATACAAAAATTTAGGTATTACCTATTTAGCACCTGATTATGAATCAATATCACATGTTAAAGAAGTAGCTGAAAATTTCGGAATAAAATATAATATTATTGACCCTAATGATAATACTTCAATTGGATTAAATCCATTTACTTTTGAAGATCCAATAAAAACATCAATTGCTATATCTTCTATTTTAAAAAGAATGTATTTTTCAGAACACTCATCTCGTGATGAAGCTTTTATGAGAAATTTTGTAACTCAAGCAATTGAAAACTTAGTTTTATTATTAAAAGAAACTTATCCAAGATTACATGAGGGATTGTTACCAAACTTAGAAGATTTACTTGATTTAATAAATGATTTCAGTTTAATAGAAGAAATGGCTGAAAAAATGAAATCATTCCCAGATCTTGTAGAAAAATATAAAATTCAATTAGGATATTTTAAGAAAACATTTTACAAAAATGCTCCAAATAAAGAGGAAACAGCAAAATTTTTACAAGCATCTGCAGCACAACTTGAAAATCTACTTAGATATCCGGGTGTTAGAAACATTTTATGTAATAGAACAAATAACATGAATTACGATAAAGCTTTAGAAAATGGTGAAATTACATTCGTATGTACTCGTCGTGGTGATTTAGGAGCTAGTATTCACAAAGCCTTTGGTTTATTCTTCTTACTATTAATGCAACAATCAGTTTTATCTAGACCAGGCAATGAAAATAATAGAATTCCTCACTTCTTGTATGTTGATGAATTTCCTCCATTTGTTTGTAAAGCTACTGAAGATATATTTACTTTATATAGAAAATATAGAGTTGGAACTATTATTTCTTCACAAAACTTATCTCAATTTGGAACACCTGATGGTGACAACTTTAGACAAACAATCTTAGCTAACTGTACAACCAAAATTATCTTTGGTAATAATACTCCAGAAGATAATGAATGGTGGGAAAAAGAACTTGGAGATAAGAGACGTTGGATGTTTACACACGATTATCATTCAGATCAGTTAAAATATGACGATAACTATAAGAGTATTAAATGGCAATGGATTTCTAATTATAAAGCTGGTAAAGTTCAATCATTAAAATTCAAATATATCATTTATAAAACAAAAGACATGAAAGGAAAGAATATAGTTGGTCAAGCAAAAATAGATTTCCTAGAAGCCAGATATAAAGAAAAACAAAAAATTAAAACTTATAATTTTGGAAAATATTCAAATGGTAATTCAATATCAAATAGCCATTCAGAACTATCTAATAAATTTGATTTGAAAAATATAAACTTTAACAGTAATCCAAATAATCCAAATGATATGGATCCTATTCAAACAAATAACTCAGATTTATCCTATAAATTTGATAATGAAGATGCCATTACATCTTTCAATTCAAATAAGAATAATAAAAATTAAAATATAAATTATTATAAAAAAATACTAATTAAATAAAATTAGTATTTTTTTATTAATTTCTTGCATTCACATAAAGTAAGTGTTTCAGCAAAATTAAATGATTATGAAAAAGAAATTTTCCCATTTTTATATTTATTGGACGTATTTTTTAGTCTAAAATTCCTTCTTATATATACATTTGCCTAATGGTGTTCGGTTATTAGTAATTTTCTAAAATATAATAATTAATCTAGAAAAGTAACATATATTTTATTTAGTCTTGCACTAATACAATATGAAAAATTTAAAAATGTGCTCGCTCAAGCTAAATTTCATACAAATTCTAAATTTATAAAATGCGCCTCTTTCACTTCTTGCCCATATATCTAAGGCAACGTGAACATCCCTCATTTCATAAATTAAGAATTTGTATATTCAATTTACTTTCGATACGCTTACATTTTTTCATTTTTATATTGTGTTATTTGCAATATAATCAAAAAAAATCCATTTATAAATTATAAATGGATTTTTTTAATTAATATTATTCTAATATTTTGAACTCAATATTTTTTGCTTCATACTTACCTGTTGATTCATTTTTTGCAAATTCAGTTAAAGATTTATCTAGAGTATCTGCATTTTGTCTTAAATCTGTAGTATAATAAATTTTTATTTTTTCAAATTGCAATCCATTTTTTACTACCTCTTTAAATGTTTCAACCATATGTTTATCATCTTCACAAACTAAAATTAATTGTGGTCTTGTTTCAAATCCAGAATCAAATGGAACAAAATTCTCTAAGAAGTCTTTATATAATTTCATTCTATCTACAAATTTTGCTTTCCAATCATCTTCTCTTCTAATACATTCAAATATCATACTTAAAGCTTTTCCACCTTTTGCAATTTTTACTTCTCCATGACCTTTAAATGTTTTACCATTCATTTTAGCAGTAATTGCTGTTTTTACTTTATATCCGTTAAAGTTTTTAGCTTTTCTCATATATGCAATAATTACTTGGTTTCCAGCTAATCTTTTCTTTATTAAAGATACTGGTTTTGTATTATCTGTAGGTTGCCATTTACATTCAACTTCTTTAGAAGTTAGTAAATATTTTCCCATTTTTTCCATACAATAAACTCTATATATACCCTTACCTTCTTCTGAAGTAAAGTAATATCTAGTTAAAATTTTTGTTTTTACTAGTTGTTCTAATTTAGTGTTTAGTTTATCTTGAGATTTAATATCCTCTCCTTTAAACTTAAGTATTTGATAAATTTGTCTTGAAGTTAAAAATTCAAATTCATTTACTAAATCTAGTATTTTGAAATGCACATCTGTAATATGACCAAGATTAATTTTATGGATAATTTGATTTATAGATACATATCCATCTTTGCCATCAAATGTTTTTATTTCTCCTTCTCTAATAGCGAATGGAGAAACGGTAGTTTTAATTTCTTTGTCTTCTACCATTTTTAATACCCTCCTTAATTTTAATTTACAAATTAAACTATCAAAAGCTTAATTTTCTTCCTGTCATTAATAATTTTTTTTATATAGACATTTACTTTTTGTCCATATTTTAAGCCTTCTTTATACTCTGCAAGTCCTACTAAATTAGGTTTTAATTCAATGAAAATTCCATTCTTGAATTTATCTGTTTCTTTAACAATTCCTTCAACAATAGTCTTTTCATTGTATTCTTTAATATTTTCTTCCCAATTTCCTAGTAGTTCTTTATAAGTTAAAACAATTTTATTGTTTTGCTTATCTATAGATTTTATCATAACATTAATTTTTTGTCCAATAGAAAATCTTTCCTCAGGAGATTTAATTCTCGAAACAGAAATATCTTCTATATGTAAAAGCCCTACAATTCCTCCACCTATTTCAACAAATACTCCAAATTTTCTAATGTTTTTAATAATTCCTTTTACAACATCTCCTACATTTAAATCATTTTTTACCCATTCTAAAGCTTCTTGTTGAACTTTTTTTCTAGATAGTAAAACATTTTCATCATTATATATTTCTTTTATTTTAAATTGAACAAAATTATTTACTTTATTTTTATAAATATTCGGATTGCAAAATCCAAATTCATCAGTATTTATAGCTGCAAATTCATTTCTAGGAATAATTCCTTTTATATTATTTCCTAAGTCTACATGTAAATTACAATTAGAATCACATTTTGAAACTTTTCCTTGTAATATATTTCCATTATTAAAAGCTATATGAATTGAATTAACATTTAATTCATCTTTTGTACTCATCCATCCTTCTGGAATAAATTTTTGATATTCCATATTTTATCCTCTTTCGTATTTTTATATTTATATTTACTTTTATATTACTTTAATATTTGTCTTACTTCTTCTTTAGTTAAATATCTCCATTTTCCTAATTTTAAATCTTTTACACCAATATTGCCAATTTTAGCTCTATGTAATGCTAAAACTTTTTTACTAATTGCCTCACACATTTTTCTAACTTGTCTATTTTTACCTTCATGAATTGTAATCTCAACACGTGAAAAATTTTTTTCTTTATCTATTTTCATTATTCTCGCATTAGCAGGTTTGGTTATATATGAATCATCTATTTTAACCCCTTTTTCTAACTTGTCTATATCTTCATTTGTAACAATACCAGACAATGTAACAGTATATGTTTTAGTAATTTCATGTTTTGGATGTGTTACTTTATAAACAAAATCTCCATCATCAGTTAAAATTAAAGCACCTGATGTGTACATATCTAATCTTCCAACAGGGACTATTCTTTCTTTCACTTTTACTAGATCAAGAACTGTTTCTCTGCTAAATTGATCATTAACAGTTGTAACAACTCCAATAGGTTTATTTAATAATATATATTTATATTCCTTTTTTGAATTTCTTATAACATTTCCATTATACTCAACTATATCTTTTTCTGGAATAATTTTTGTCCCTAAAGTAGCTATTTTACCATTAACTTTTACTTTACCATTTTCAATTAATTCTTCACATTTTCTACGAGATGCAATTCCGTACTCCTGATAAAAATTTTTGAAGTCTTATTTCTTCTTCCATTTTACTTTAAAGAATTCTAAAATTCTCCCTTTCTTAATTTTTTCAAAACATCATCAAAATATTCTGGCAATTTTGCCTCCAATTGCATTTCTTTTCCTGTAATTGGATGATTAAATTCTAATCTAAAACTATGAAGCATTTGACCTTGGACATTAAATGGATTTTTCCCATTTGAATATACAAAATCACCAACAATTGGATAACCAATCTGTGATAAATGAACTCTTATTTGATGTGTTCTACCAGTTTCAATATTTATTTTTAGTAAAGTATAGTTCTCAAATCTTTCTATTACTTCAAAATGCGTAATTGCTTGTTTACCATCTTTTGAAACTGCCATTTTTGTTCTATCCTTATTACTTCTTGCAATTGGCATATCTATAGTTGCTTTATTCTCTTTTGTTTTTCCTCTTACTAAAGCAATATAAGTCTTTTTAACTTCATGATTCTTTATTTGTTCACTCATATTAATATGAGCTTTATCATTTTTTGCAATAATTAACAGTCCTGAAGTATCTTTATCAATTCTATGAACAATTCCAGGTCTAATTTCTCCTCCAATTCCAGACAAAGAATCTTTACATTTATTCATAATTGCATTAACTAATGTTCCATCTGGATTTCCATTTCCAGGATGAACAACTAGTCCTTTTTGTTTATTTACAACTAAAATATCATTATCTTCATAAACAATATCTAAAGGAATATCTTCTGGTTTTAGTTCTATTTCTTTAGGTTCCTGTTTTATAATAGTAATTTTATCTTCTAATAAAATTTTATATGAAACTTTGGTAGGTTGATTATTTACTAATATATTTCCTTCTTCAATCATTCTTTGAATAGCAGATCTAGAAAAATCTTTTTCTTTTATACTTATGGCTTTGTCTATTCTTAATCCAACTAAATCTTTATTTAATTCATCAATAATATATGTATTTTTTTCCAATTTTAAACTCCTTTTTTACCTCATTTATAAGCTCACTTTTCTATTTTACAATTATTCTTAGACATATATAAGATAGAAAATCCAGTAAATTTTACTATTTTATACAAATAGCCTAATTTTAATATTTAAATTTTTTTAATAACTTGATTTTACTTTGTATAACT
The DNA here is from genome assembly GCA_949388605.1 of uncultured Clostridia bacterium. Classification (GTDB taxonomy): domain Bacteria; phylum Bacillota; class Clostridia; order TANB77; family CAG-508; genus Scatovivens. The sequence continues at coordinate 7,889 of CASKJV010000030.1, read as the reverse complement.
TATTTAATCAAATTTACCTTTTGTAATATCATTAGTAAAAGTAATTTTTATAAGATAAAGTGGAAGAACTAGCATTCTAAAAATTCTAGAAGGTTGTAAAATTAATCTCCAAAGCCATTCTATTCCTAATTTTTGAATAGGTCTAGGAGCTCTTTTTATTCTTCCTGCTTCATAATCAAATGTTCCTCCTTGACCTGCAGCAACATCAACCTTAAGTTCATTTTTATGTTTAGATATCCATTTTTCTTGCAATGGTGCTCCCATTGCAACAAATAGTACATTAGGATTTAATCTATTAATTTCATTAATTACATCTTCTTCAGTATCTTCTTCAAAAAAACCTTCATGATAACCAACAATATTTACATTAGGATAAAGTTTTTTTACATTCTCTACTGCTAACTTTGGTACATCTCCTTTTCCACCTAAAAGATAAAATGTCCACTTTTCCTTTTCTCCCATTTCTAATATTTTTCTAAAATATGCTTGTCCTGGAATTCTTTGTTTAAATGGTTTATTTTGTTTTTTTCCGCCTATCATAACTCCAACACTATCTGGAGTAGCAAGTTCAGCATTTCTCAAAATATTAAAAAATTCTTTGTCCTTTTGAGCCATCATAATAAACTCCGTATTTGGAGCAACTATTATTTTGCAGTTTTTATTACTAGTTTTTATTAAATTTTTAGTTATATTTCCAGCCTCTTCAATATTAATATTATCAATATCTATTCCCAATATTCTAACTGTATTACGCAAAACTTTACACCTCTATTTTTTTCTTTGAATATTTTATTAATAAAATTATTAGCAAAATCCAGCCAATTACAACAAATGCATCAGCTAAATTGAAAGTAATTTTATATATTCTTATAAAATCAAATACACCTTTTCTAACTATTCTATCAATTAAATTACTAACTCCACCTGCAATTGTGAGTGAAAGAGCAATTGCAGTTTTATTATCAATTCTTTCTATTTGGTTTTTTATAAAAGTTGCAATTATTAACAATATAAAAATTGTTACAACAATATTTTTATTATTATTACCATCATTAAAGCCTAGAGCCATTCCTGTATTTGAAATAATTTCAAAGCCAAAAGTTTCATTTCCGATTGGTCCATTTTTCAATATATTACTAATAATTATTTTACTAGCTTGATCAATTATAATTAATAATATGACAACAATTATTAATAATTTTATTATTTTATTTTTCATTAATACCTCCGCTAATTATAACTTTAGCTATTTTTCATTTGTTGATAATCTTTCAAAAATTTTAAAATTACCTTCATTATAAATTTGTTTATAATTAGAATCGTTTTCTAATACCATTGCAAGTTTTGCATTTGAATATAAAATAACATGTGTTACTCCATATTCTTCAAATTTATTTTCATAATTAACAGAAAGAGAAGGAATATTTAAAGCATCTGCAAAAATATCTCTACCATCTTTTCCATTTTCTTTGTCTTCATTAAATTCTGGTGAATATAAATCACATCTAGAATCTATAAATACTGGTATGCCTCTAAACAACAAATAACTTCCATAATTATATTCATTATATATTTTTATATTATTTACATTTAAATTGCTTAAAATCCAATCTGAAGCCTCTACAGGATATGAAGTTTTATCTATGTAGTCACTTCTTAAATGTGGCTTTATTATATTTGTTCCTAATATTATAAAAAGACATGTAATTACAATTGATCCAAACCATCCTGAAATAAATTTTTCTATTTTTATAAAGGTTTCTCTATCATATTTCTCAATCATTTTTCCAATTAGCATTGCTAAAATTGGACCACAGATTATTGCAAAAATTGATACTTGTCTTCTAGAATAAAATGATAATATAGTTAATCCTACAAGCATAAATAAATCATGTAATCTAATTTTGGTATCTGTAAAAATTAAAATTAACAAGAATAGTACTATTGATATAGCAAATTCATAATTATCTACTAAAGTTAATGGTAAATGCTCATTTATTGAATCCATTGTATTACCATTCATTGTTTTAACAAGATATGTGTATGCTCCATCTCCTGCAGGATTTAAAATACCTGTACCAAAAGCTATTATCATTATAGCAATAAGTAATAAAACTATATGATTTTTTTGCCCTTTTATTTTATAAGGATTTTCTCTAATAATATTTCTTTTTCTCTTTCTTTCACTTCTAACGAATTGTAATTTTTCTATTCTTTTAGAATATTTTTCTTTTACTTCTTCTTTTCTACTTAATTTTTTGAATATTTTTATTATTCTAGTAAAAATTCTTAAATCTATATCTAAGTCTACAAAAACAGATAATAAATATTCTCCTATATATGGTAAAAATAAAACAAAATAGAATGGGAATACTGCACAATGTAAATTAGCAATTAATAATGGAATTATTATTAAAGGTATTGCATATCTAAGTCTTCCTTTTTCTAATAATTTTTCAATAAAATATACAGTCCATACAAATAAAATGAAAGTTAATAATTGCGCTCTTGCTGCAATAAAAGATCTCATTAAGTAAATAGATCCTATGGCAATAGCAAAAGATACAACTTTATTTTTAGATTTTTTATTACTTAATCCATAAATTGAAATACCTAAAATTGAAGCCAATACCATTGTTGAAACATAAATTCCAAGTTGTCCAAATGAATTATATATTACAAACATCATTAAATCATATAACCAATGTGGATAAGTATATGGTAGTTCATGCCATGAAAAATTATCTGTTGTTAAATCTGATACACCATTATTATATATATATTCTCCTATTGGAATTGTATAAAAAGTGTCATTTTGTAAAGTTTTTGGTGCTTCTGCTGAACAGAATATCGCAATACATATTATTGCTACAATATGAAATATTATATTTCTTATTGTATTTTGTTTTGCCACTAATTTTTCATCTTCTTTTTCTGTTATATTTTCACTTTCTTCATTATCTTTGATATTTTCTGAATTAGAATTTTCATTTTCTTTAGTACATTCAATATTTATTTCATTAGAATTTTCATTTGCATTATTTTCTTTCTGTTCTATATTAAGATTTTCATTTTCAAAATTTTCTTCTTTTTCCATTTCCGTAATAACTCCTTGCAATTATAGATTATTTTGAATTATATCAAATCTTTTTAAAAAAATATATAGTTTATAAAAAAAATATAAAAAACCAACATAAAAAATATGTTGGTTTCTATATTTTTTAAATTGAATATCTATGACTGCATTCATTTAATTTATTTTTCAACAATTCATTTTCAGTTTCGTAAATTTTCTTAAAAAACTCTTGCTTTGTTACAAAATCTTCATTAGTCATATAATTTAAAGTGGAAACAGATATATTTGAACAATGATCTATAATTTTTTCACATATAGTTAAAATCTCTAAAAATGCTATTCCACTTTCTACATTACATTTTCTTTCTTTTAGCCTTTGAATATGTGTGTTTTTACACTTTTCTTTTTGTAATTCAGCTAATTCTTTTAATGCTTCAATCTCAACTATAAGATTTTTATCTTTTTCTTTAAACGCCTTTATTGTATTTAATATTGTATCTTCAGTTATATTATATATTTTTTCTAACTCTCCATATGCAAAATCAGAAAGTTTAACCTTTTTTTCATGCATGTCTTCTACTATTTTAGAAAACTTATAACCATAGTCTGATATTTTCTCAAATTCAGTTCCAGTTTTTAGTAATGATGTAACAGTTATACTTTCTTGTTCTGGTAAATCTAAACTTCCTAATTTAACTAAAAACTCGGTAAGCTTTGCATCTAGTTTATCTACAGCATCTTCTCTTTCTTGCATTTTTTCTATTCTTTTATTTTCAAACTTTTTTAATAAAATCATTGATTTTCTAAAATTCTTCTCTGACAGTTCTCCCATTTTTTCTATAACACTAGTACTATTGGTAATAGCTATATTGGGAATATTTAAAAATCTTTCATCTAAAACATTTAATACAGATAAATAATCACTTTCATCATCATCGTCATCATCATCTTTTAACTTTTTATCTCTTATAGTAATCATTGTTAATTTTTCAAGTTGATTAACAAATGGGAATAATATTATTGTTGATACTACATTAAAAACAGTATGGAAGTTAGCAATTTGTCCCATATCTATACTACTATTCCAAAATGAAAATCCAATAAAAGATTGATATGTGTATATGCCTAGTAAAAATATTATTGTTCCTATTAAATTAAAATACAAATGCACTCCTGCTGCTCTCTTTGCATTTTTTGAGCCACCAATACTCGCTAATATTGATGTGAAACATGTTCCAATATTTTGACCTAATATTATAGGTATTGTAGTAGAATAAGTTATTATTCCTGTAGTAGACAATGCTTGCAAAATTCCTACTGTGGCAGCTGAACTTTGTACAATCATTGTAACAATTGCTCCTGCTACTACTCCTAAAATTGGATTTGATAATTTTAATAAGATTTCTGATAATATAGGTAAATTACTAAATCCGCTAGCAATATCAACCATTGTTATCATTCCAGTAAATAATAAGCCAAGCCCCATTATCATTTCCCCAATATTAGTAGCTTTTTTATTTTTTAGAAGTTCCATTATTAATACGCCTACTAGTATTAATATTGGTGCTAATACTTCTGGAGTAAATAATGTTATCCAACTATTACTATCTAAACTTGTAAGTCTTAAAAGTTGTGAAGTTATAGTAGTACCTATATTGGCTCCCATTATTATTGGAATTGCATTTTTTAATTTTAAAATATTGGAATTTACTAATCCAACCACTATTACTGTTGTTGCTGATGAACTTTGAGTAGCTACTGTAATTAGTATACCAGTTAATACTCCTTTAAACATATTATCCGTAGCAGATACAAGGAATTTTTCTAATTTTCCACCAGATATTTTTTTTAAGTTTGCACTCAAAATTTTCATTCCATAAATTAATAATGCTACACCAGCAAATAATTTTATAATTGATATTAGTACACTCAATTTATTCACCTCAAATTCAAATACATTTACACTTAATATATTATATTATGTATATGTATTACTTTTATTGTATCCATATTTTATATATATACGCATACTTTGTTATTATATCTCTCAAAGTCGAAAATTGTCAATATATAGTATGTAAAAAGAATACGTCTACATACTAACCTCTGTTAGCACATAGACGTATATAATTTGCTAAAATTTATATAAATTAATTTATATCTTAAACAACTTCTTCAGTTTGCTCTTCATTTTCTTCATTTTCTTCACTAGCTATTTCCATACTAGCAATTGAAACTTCATACGCAACTCTTGTTTCTACTGTTCCATCTTCATATTTCTTTTCATAATTTCTAGATTGAACTCTACCTGTTATTTTTACTTCAGTTCCAACTTCCATATTTTGGCAAAATCTAGCATTTCTTCCCCAAGCTATACTTGGTATGTAATCTGATTTATTATATGCTCTATTAACTGCTAATAACATATCTGCAATTTCTCTTCCAAAAGGTGTTTGTCTGTATATAGGTTTTTTACAAACATATCCTATTAAAGTAACTTCGTTTGTTACTTCTTCTTTGTTTTCTTCTGAGTTATCTTGTTCAACAATTTCTTTTGCAAAAACTGTTAAGATTAATCTGTTTCTTTCATTTTCATAATTATTATAAGATCTAAATTGTCCTTCAACTCTTACTTTTTTTCCAATTTCTAAATCTAGTGTTGTTAACAATCTTTCAGACACTGTAATAGGTATAATATCAACAGTTGAACTTAATCTAACTACCTCTAGATTAAAAACATAAAATTTTTCTCCATAAATTTCATGACTGTAATTTTTTTCACTTACTATTTTACCTACTAATACTAAGTGATTGTTTTCTGAATAATTTGTATTCAATTTCGTTTCCTCCTTAATATTTATCTACTGTATTCCTCTTATAATGTTTATCTTTTCTCGTTTTTCACTAAAAACAATTATAGTATACCATAATTATCTTCTGTTGTCTACATAAAATTGGATATTTTTCCAATTTTATTTATTTTTTAGATATTTACTATGTTTATTTCCCTATATATACATCGTTTTTTATCAATATAAAATCCACATTATCTTTTTGAACTTATGTAAATTTATTTGTGAACTTATATCTTTCAAAATTTATATTAAAGTTCTTTATTATTTAAATATTTTTTAAATAAATTTCCTCTTTCTTCAAAATTTTTAAAATATCCATAACTTGAAGCTGCAGGAGATAATAAACAAACCATTCCTTTTTTAGTTACTTTTTTTGCAATTTTCACTGCTTCTTCTAATTCCGTAGTAAAATATACTTTTTTATCAGATTCTTTTAAATCTCTCTCAATATATTCTCCTGTTTTAGGCAAACATATAATATTATCAATATCACTTTTTTTCAAAAATTCTATAAGTTTCTCTAATTTTACTCCTCTATCTTTTCCTCCTACAATTAATGTATTAACATTTTTAATGGAATTTACAGCCTCAATTGTAGATTCTGGAATAGTTGCTATAGAATTATTATAATAATCAATTCCATCTATATTCCCAACAAACTCCATTCTATGCTCCAATGGTTTAAATTCTTTTATTGAATTTATTGCATTTATAATATCTAACTTTAATATATAACAAACAGCAAGAATAAACATTATATTATTAATGTTTAATATTCCTTTTAAATTAATTTTCTCATCTACATTCATAGTTTTTTCATTATTACAATATATGAAGTTATTTTTTATAAATACCTTATTTTTAGTTTTTGGTTCTTCGTTAATAGAAACTGCAAAATCATTTTCTTTATAATTAAATTTGTATTCATTCATAAGCTTATTATCAAAATTATAAATCAAAAAATCAGATTCTTTTTGATATTTTGCTATGTTAAACTTCGCTTCAATGTATTTTTCTAATGATTTATAATGGTCTAAATGTTCTTCATATATATCCAAAATAATAGCTACTTTAGTAGAATGTTTAATAAATTCTAGTGCATGAGAAGAAATTTCAATTACAGCAATAGTGTCTTTTGAAAATTTTTCTATATCATTAAAAATTGGTTCTCCTATATTCCCTAATAGATATACATCTTTATTTTGATCTACTAAAATTTTATACATTAATGAGCTTGTTGTACTTTTTCCTTTTGTCCCAGTTATACCTATAGTAAATATATTAAAAAATTTTAAAAAAAGTTCTAATTGACTTACAATCTTATTTTCGAATTTTGAAATATCTATATTTTTTAAAGATATTCCAGGAGCTTTTAATATTAAATCATATTTTTCAATACCATTAAGATAATCTTCTCCTAATGATACTTCTAAATATGGATCTTCCATTAATTCTATTTTATTATCCAATAACTTAATGTTTTTATCTGCTATAAATAGTTGTTTTTCTGGAAAGTTTTTTCTTAAAAATTTATAACTAGATTCTCCTTCTAGTCCAAATCCTAAAATTACCACTTTTTTATCTTCTAAATAATCTAATAATTCTTTTAACATTTGTTCTCCTTTATAAATTGTAATTTATACTAAACTTTTCTTAATCCCTTTTTAAACGTCAACATTACTTTTTCATTATTAGCACAAAACTAATGAATATCTATTTTGTTACATAATTCATCTATTTATTGTGCTAGCATTTTAATATTTCCAATTTTCTCTATTATTTTTGTAACATATATATTTTTCCTCACATTCAAATTCTAATTTGTAAAATAAATTTATTATCCAGATAGAATGTAAATAGTTTTCTAAAATTTAATAATTAATCTAATCTACGTACTATATATTTTATTTAAATTTGCACTAATACAATATGAAAAATTCAAAAATGTGCTCGCTCAA
>CASKJV010000029.1 GCA_949388605.1 uncultured Clostridia bacterium | reverse complement strand
TTTTTAAATTTTTCATATTGTATTATTGTAAGAGTAATATTAATAAATCTATTTTATTAATCTACTATATCAGAGTAGCAAGAAGGGATTTTATATATTTTATAGCGAAGTGTTCTGTGGGAAGCACTGAGCCAATAAAATATATAAATCCTTGGGAGCCGTATTTCTATACAGTGAAATTTATTAATTTAGCCCTACAAATTACAATTTATTATCTAATCACAATAAGCATTTATTGATATTTGCATACAAAATATGTTATAATACAAAGCAGTTATATAAGAAAAAGAGAAAAGGAAAAAAATATGGAAATATCAAGAGATTGGAAAGATTATGAAATAATAGATATGGCAAATGGAGAAAAATTGGAACACTGGGGAAATATTGTTCTAATAAGACCAGATCCACAAATTATTTGGAAAGAAAAAACATATCCTGAAAAATGGAAAAAAGCAAATGCAAGATATAATAGAAGCAATAAAGGCGGAGGATTTTGGGAATACAATAAAAAAATACCAGAAAGCTGGCAAGTTTCTTATAAAAAATTAACATTCAATATAAAACCAATGGGATTTAAGCATACAGGATTATTTCCAGAGCAAGCAGTTAATTGGGATTGGATGATAAATAAAATAAAAACTTCAGGAAGAAAAGATATAAAAGTATTAAATCTTTTTGCATACACAGGAGGAGCAACAGTTGCATGTAGTTATGCAGGAGCTAGTGTTTGTCATGTTGATAGTTCAAAAGGAATGGTAGCATGGGCAAAAGAAAATGTTGCATCATCAGGTCTTGCAGATAAACCAGTAAGATTTATAATAGATGATGTTACCAAGTTTGTACAAAGAGAAATTAGACGTGGAAATAAATATGATGCAATTATTATGGATCCACCATCTTATGGAAGAGGAAAAAATGGAGAAGTATGGCAATTTGAAAGCAATATCTCAGATTTAGTAGAATTATGTTCAAAAGTATTATCTGATAATCCATTATTCTTTTTAATAAATTCATATACAACAGGAATTTCATCTAGAGTATTAGAAAATATTTTAAACTTGAAATTAAAATTCAAAAAAGGGAAATATGCATCAGGAGAAATAGGACTTCCAATGAAAGATTCAAGTTTAGTATTACCTTGTGGTATATATGGAAGATGGGAAAAGTGACCAACTGAACATCCCCAACTGGTCAAAAAGTAGGAGGAGTAATGAAAAGTTTAAAAGTTTTGTATGAAGATAATCATATAATTGTTGTAGAAAAGCCAGTAAATATACCATCACAAGCAGATAAGACTGGTGATGTAGATTTGCTTACTATTGTAAAACAGTATATAAAAGAAAAATATAATAAACCAGGAGAAGTTTATTTAGGATTAGTTCATAGGTTAGATAGACCTACTGGTGGAGTTATGGTTTTTGCAAGAACTTCGAAGTCTGCTTCAAGACTTAGTGAACAAATAAGAAATAAAACAATGCATAAAAAATATTTATGTATTGTTGATGGTAAAATGGAAAATCAAACAGGAAGTATGAGAGATTTTCTATTAAAAAATGAAAGAACTAATACAAGTAAAGTTGTAAAAGAAGGTGCAAAAAATGCTAAAGAAGCAATTTTAGATTATGAAGTAGTAAAATATAATGAAGAAATAAATATGTCTGTTGTAAAAGTAAATTTACATACAGGAAGACATCATCAAATTAGAGTTCAATTTGCATCAAGAGGACATAGTTTATCTGGTGATCAAAAATATGGAACAAGAGGTAGAGGAAAACAGCTTGCGCTTTGGGCACATAGTTTAAGCTTTATTCATCCAACAACAAAAGAAGAACTTACTTTTGAAGATTATCCAGAAATAGTAGGAAGTTGGAAAATATTAGAAGAAGGATAAATTATATAATTGACAAAAAAATTAAATAATATTATAATTTGGGGGAAATGTATAATACTAATTTTGGAGGTAATAAACATGGGAATGAATGTTGATGAGTTAATGGAAGGAATGGTACTTGAAAAAAATATCAGAAGAAGAGATGGGGCTCTTATTGTAAATAAAGGAACCATATTAACACCTAGAATTATAGAACGTTTAAGAAATTTAAGTGGACATATAAATTTTGAAGGTAATGAAGCAACAGATATGGATGAAGTTAAAGAAACTGTTGAAGAAAGTTTAAGAAAAGATACAGAAAATTGTTTAAATGATTTCTTTAATAATCCAACTGAAGCTAAAATACAAAAAATAAAAGATAATGCTGATGAGATAGTTGAAAAAACTACACAAACTAACGACCCACAATATGATTTGAATGCTTATGCAGAACAAGAAAATGGTCCTGCTTCTCATGCTGTTAGAGTTGCATTTTTTTCAATATTATTAGCCAAAATTTATAATGATAGTTTACAAATTTCAAATAAGCAAGAATCAATAAATTTACAAGATGTTGCAGTTGCTGCTCTATTACAAGATGCAGGAACTATGTATAAAAATGATAACAGATTAAATACACTTACAGAAATACCAAATATAAAAGGAATGGAACAACTTTTTCCAGGAATTAAAGAAACACCCCTTGATCATTATGATGAAAGATATACACCAGTATATTCATATTGTGCTGTAGCTGATAAGAATAATATTAGTAATTCAGCTAAATTAATGATATTATTATCAAAGGAACCAGAAAATGGAAAAGGTCCTTTAAAAATGCCAGCTTCTATTAGTTCAAGAAGAAATAGTATTTTGTTTGGTGCAAAAATTATTAATGTATGTAGTGTATATGATAATGCTATAAAACGTGCAATTGATAATAATACATCATTAGAAGAGGTAGTAGCAGAACTTGGACAGTATGCGATAAATGGAACAATTAGTAACGAGATGAAAGAATTATTAATTAATAAAGTAAAATTATATCCATATAGAACTAGAGTTTTATTATCAAATGGAGAGGTGGCAACAGTAGAAACTAGCCGTTTTGGTCAATATGATTCATATAAACCAGTAGTTCGTACATGTGGACTCCCAAGAAGAAAAATAGATTTAAAAGAAAATCTAAATACTACTATAAAGTCTGTTGTAAGTAAAGATAAATTTAAAGACTTAGTAGAGCAACAAATAGAAGATATGAAAAAAATTGCTGGAGTTGATGATTCAGGACGTTAGAATAAAGACAATAAGTATAATTAGTGCTTATTCTTTCAGAGTGTTGACAAAGTAAAAAATATTAGCAAACCCCAGAAAAATTTTCTGGGGTTTGTTAACAAACTAAAAAAGAGAAGTGAATACACTTCTCTTTTTGGTTATAGGATTTGCATAACAATTTCCTATAATATAAAGCCTTCGGTCAATTTTGCACACGATTTTGTTTATAAACAGATACTTAAGGATAATAAAAAATTATAAATTTGCAACAATATCTGTATCTGCAATAAATTGTTCAATTTCTTTTCTTAAATCATCTTTATTAATTGTCCAGTTTTTAAACACTTCATCATCAAAATTATGTTTAAGAAGTAATTCTCTAAAATTAGGATATCTCTCAATTAGATATTCATTTTGGTTAACCTGATATGCATATACTACAGACGATCCAACAGAAAAATTATCTTTCAATAGATAAGAAATATCATTAGTTTTAATATTACTATTAAAAAAGATAATTCTATTTTCATCCAGTAAACGTTTGGATAGTGGATAAAATTCTGTTATATCAAGACTTTTACTTTCATCTGCAATTTGCATATACAACTCATCGTCTTTGTTACTTTTGAAAACTGCCGTTACAAACTCTGGATAAAGATCATCTCCTAAAAAGTTTGTAATGCCTACTAAGTGATAGGTAATTGCACTATTAGTAATACTAGATTTATTTTCAGCCATTTTTACCTCCATTTCAAAAAATATTTATAAAGTTTTAATAAAGTATTTTAAATTTTTGAAATTAGTATTAATTAGGGGGGAGGTCTAACTGATATACATAAGTTTACTAATTTTGGGTTTGACCGTTTAACTTTTTTTGGCACAATTTTAGAAATAATACTTTTTAGGGTGTTTATCCTTTACAATAGTAAGTTTGTAGTGCTTTTTTATATTAAAAACTATTACATATAGTATCACAATTTTATGTAAATTGCAATGGTTATTCACTAGTATCTTTGATTTTGACAATTTTTATTTGAAATTCCGTTTTGGTATTAAAAATTGAAATAGTAAATTAAGTTTTCAAAGTTATAGTACATTAACTATAAAAATTTATTATTATTTTAATTTTCTATGAAACTAATGAATATAATTATTAAACATTAAATATAATTATTTTAGTATAAGAAAATACTATTAAAAATTCAATTTTATTTTAATTGGAGGTTTTTATGAAAGATAGAATAATGAGAAGCTGTTTTGTTATAGGATTATTAACAGTATGCATATTACAATTTTGTTTATATTCACAGGCAACTTCTGAACTAAGTAATGAAATGCTAGCATGGGGATTTCGAAGAGGAGAAAATCATTCTCAACCAACATTAGATACTAAATCTGAAAAAGTAGTTAGAGAGTTTGATGATATCTCAATGGGGAATGAAACATCTAATAAAATTTATTTGACTTTTGATTGTGGATATGAAAATGGATATACAGAAGCTATTTTAGATGCGCTAAAAGAAAATGATGTTAAAGCATCATTTTTTATAACTGGACATTATCTAAATACAGCAAGTGATATTGTAAAAAGAATGATAGAAGAAGGGCATATAGTAGGAAATCATACTGTTAATCATAAATGTTTACCTAATATAAGTGATGATGAAATAAAAAGTGAAATTATGAATTTGCATAATGTTGTATATGAAAAATTTAATTATGAAATGACATTCTTTAGACCACCAAAAGGGGAATTTAGTCAAAGAACTGCAAAAATTGTAAAAGATTTAGGATATACTAGTGTTATGTGGTCTTCTGCATATGATGATTGGGATGTTGAAAAACAAAATAGAGAAGAATATGGAAAAAAGAAAATTGTTGATAATATACATAATGGATGTGTATTATTGTTACATGCAACTTCAAAAGATAACAGTGTAATTTTGAGTGATGTAATTAAAGAAATTAAAGGTATGGGATATGAATTTAAAAATATAAATGAATTTGAAAGATAAATAGTATAAAACTATACGGAAATAGGTAACTTTAAAAATTTTAAAGTTACCTATTTCCATTATATAAAAAAGATGATATAATTTGGCCATAAGTTATTATAAGAGAAATTTAATTTTTTGTGTGCAAATCGTAACCATTTATTTATGTTATATAAAATTGATTAAAGCTTACGGAATAAAGTAAAATGGATTTTTATTAAAAATTTATTTTACAAAATTTAATATTTTTTACACTTGTAATAAAATTATAATAATATAGCTTTATAAGTTAAAACTTATGAAAAAGAAAGGAATAAAAAATGAAAGAAGAAACAAACCTTGAAAAGCAAAAAGAAACTTCAAATGAAAATACTAAACAATTAAAGAAAAAATTTTGTTTTAAAAATTTAAACTGGACAACAATTTTTAAAGAAATTGCATATTGGATTTTTGTAGGAGTATTAATTTTATTTTTTGATTATTTAGAATTTAATACACCAGAAAAAGCAAGTGCAAGTTTTTATTTAAGTTTAGATGCTACAAGAAAACAAGTATTTACAGTATTATTTATTTTTGCACTGATAATAGATATAATTTTACATATTATTAAAAATAAAAAAATTCAAATATATCAAAAATTTATTATTCTTGCAATTGGTATTGGAATTTGCTACTGGATTGCAGTTCCATTTGGACAAGGAACTGATGAAGTTTCTCACTTTTTAAGAGTATATGAAATTTCAAGAAAATATACAAGTTTACATTATGAAGACACAACAGAATTTCCAAAGGCTTTTGAAACATTACAAAATTATCAAGCAGATAGAAATACTTCATATGAAAGTTACAAACAAAATTATGATTCATTTTTTATGGGATCTGAAGAAAAAGTAGATTTATTACCATATTATTGGAATATACGTTTATATTCACCAATTCAATATTTACCACAAGCAATTGGAGTTACAGTAGGAAGAATAGTTAGTGATAATATTTTAGTAATAGGAACTTTTGGTAGAATTTTTGGTTATGTAGCATGGATTGCAATATGTGCTTATGCAATTAAAATTGTACCAAATAAAAAAACATTTTTTATGATATTGTGTTTATTGCCAATTAATTTATTTTCAGCTGTATGTTTATCAGGAGATACATTAACAAATGCAGCATGTATGATATTTTTAGCAATGATATATAGAAAATTTTATTTAAAAGAAAAAGTCGAATTAAAAGATAAAATTATTTTACTTGTTAGTGGATGTTTAATTGCATTATGCAAAATAGTTTATTTACCATTTGTTTTCTTAATTTTATTACTAAAAGAAAAGAACTTTAATAGCAAAAAAGATTGTAGAATATTTATGGCAATACTTATTATTATTGTTTGTATAGTAGGACTAGCTTGGTTTAAAATAGGAAGCAATAATTTAGTAGAATCAAACGAAGCATCTAAAGAGCAAGTTAAATTTATATTAAATAATCCATTAAAATATAGCTTAATTTTACTACATACATTAGAAGAAAAAGGAACAGATTATATTTATCAATTTACAACAGGATATGAATTAGTATGCCATGGAAAAACAATGATTTACCCAATTATTTCATATATAATTAGTATAATAACTATTTTGGCGATTTTTGTAAATGAAGACAAAAATGATACAAAATTAAATACACTTAGAAAAATATTAGTATGGCTTATTATATTAGGAACAAGCTTATTAATAATGACAGCTATTTATGTTCAATGGACTTCATTATTTGAAATAGGAAGATATATGATAGCTGGGCTTCAAGGTAGATACTTTATCCCAGTTGCATTACTATTAATATTTGTAATAGATACTATAAAATTAGACATAAAAAAGGAAAATTTAATTTCATTTTTAACAATTATGCAATTACCAATACTAGGATTAATTATGAATACATTTGTAAAATAATTTTCAGACTGTATAAAAAAGAAATGTACAATATTTAATTAAATTGTAAGAGCAACTTATATAATAGAAAGTGTCCTGTTATATAAGTTCTTACAATAATT
Organism: uncultured Clostridia bacterium; assembly: GCA_949388605.1. GTDB lineage: Bacteria > Bacillota > Clostridia > TANB77 > CAG-508 > Scatovivens. Next base: position 13,596 of record CASKJV010000029.1, on the reverse strand, counting down.
GAAATAAGGTTATATAAAAGTAATAAGAACTTGAATATTAAGTTTATGATTATATTTTAGGAGAATTTATATGAATTTTTTAGATATAGAAATTAATGGAACATTATTAAAAAAAATAATCATTGCTTCGTTAATTTTAATTTGTGTGTATATGGCTTTAACAATGAGTTCATTATTAATTTTTAAAACATATACATTAGGTCCAAATACTTCTGTTGATGATAATAATAAAGTAAAAACACATATTGATTTATTGGCAGTAGAAGATAAAAAAATAGAAATAACAGGATGGGCTTATAAAGAAGGAGAGAAAATAGAAACTGTTAATAGCAATTTTGTTTTAAAAAATCAAGATACTGGAAAAATGTATTTAATGAGAACAGTTATGGAAGAAAATGATTTTGTAGAAGAAATGGGATATAGTCATTGCGGATTACATGCACAATGTTTAAAATTAGGCTTACCAAAAGGTAGGTATCAAATTTTTGTGTTATATAAAAATAATGATGAAGATATTTTATCAGATACATTAATACCTTTTGAAATATAATATATGTAGAATGGAATGTAAAATTATGAAAGAAAAAGTTAAACAATTTTTAGCAAATGGTAGAGGTGCTATTTTAGCCATACTTATATTAGAACTAATATTAACAATGTTTATAACTCCTAATAAATATGATGATGCTAAATTCTTAAGTTGGTTAGAAGTAGATACAATAAGCAATATTCTTGTAAATAGATATAATACTTGGACATCAAGAGTTATTATTGATTTTACAGTATTTAGTATGTTAAAAATATCAAAATATGCATGGATCATTACTCAAGCAGTAATGATGGCTCTTTTGGGATATTCTATTTCAAAATTATTTATTAAAGAAAATAAAAATAAAATGAATGCAATGATGGTTTTTATGATTCTTGCATATCCAATAGATATTATGGCAGAAGCTGGATGGGCTGCTTCAACTGCAAATTATATATGGCCACTTGCAACAGCTTTATTTGCTTTAATTCCAATAAAAAAAGTATGGAATGCAGAAAAATTTAAATGGTTTCAATACATATTGTTTATGTTAGCAATAATATATGCTTGTAATCAAGAACAAACTTGTGCTATTGTGTTAGGAACATATATATTATTTGACATTTTATTTATTATAAAAGATAAAAAAATCCATCCAATAATTGTAATTCAGACATTATTATCAATTATCAGTTTAATATTTATATTTACAACTCCAGGAAACTTTATAAGACAAAATACAGAAATTATTATGAATTTTCCAAACTTTGAAATGTTAACATTATTAGATAAAATATCTTTAGGAATCACATCTACTGTAGGAATTATTATAAAAAAAGGAAGTATAGCATTTGGTATTTTAAGTTTAATGATTGCTGTGTATATTTTGTCAAACTATAAAGAAAAAATATATAGAATTATAGCATTAATACCAATTATTACAATTTGCGTATTAAGCTATTTTAAAAATATTACTTTTGCTATATTTCCATTTTTAAAATCTTTTGTAGGAACTTTAACTGAAAATAAAGTAATTTTAACCTCAGCTAATTGTAGTAATTTAGTTTTTGTTATACCAATTGTTTTTTCTATGGTTATATTAATTTGTTTAGTTTTAAGTATCTTATTAATATTTAAAAATTTAAAAAATAATACAGCTATATTAGTATTTTTAGTAGGGCTTGCATCTAGATTGATTATGGGATTTTCTCCAACAATATTTGCTTCTGGATCACGAACAATAATATTCTTTGAATTTGCAATGATTATAGCTAGTATTTTAATATGGCAAGAGTTAGTTAAGAAAAATGATAAAAACGATATAAAAATTCAAAATAGAACACAAGCAATTATACAATGCATTGCAGTAGTTCAGTATTTTAATATTCTACTTTGCATTTTATATACTCAGAAATAAAATTTAAATCTAACTAAAGATGAAAGGAAAAAAATATGAATGTATCAAATTTTACTGAAAAATCCAAAGATGTAATAACATCAGCAAGTAATTTAACATTAAATAATAATAATGCAGAAATTACAGAATTTCATATGACTTTAGCTTTTGTAGAAACTAGTGAAAGTTTAATTACAATGTTATTAAAGAAAATGGATATTGATGTGAATTCTTTAAAAATAATGATTCAAGAAGAAGTAGAAAAACTTCCAAAAGTTACAGGAACTGTTGCTCTTCGTTTTTCTCCAATAGTTGAAAAATCATTGGATGAAGCTGAAAAAGAAGCAAAGAATATGAAAGATGAGTTTATTTCAGTAGAACATTTAATGCTTGGAATAATGAGTTGTGCATCAGATGAACTCAAAAAAATATTTAAAGTTTATAAATTGGATAAGCACAAATTTTTATCTGTTTTAAAAGAAATTAGAGGAAATGGAACACAAAACAAAAATGAAGACGATAACAATTCTGATATATTACTAAAATTTGGAAAAAATGTTACAGAACTAGCAAAACAAAATAAATTAAATCCAGTTATAGGAAGAGATGAAGAAATAAGAAATGTAATTAGAATTTTATCACGTAAAACTAAAAATAATCCAGTATTAATAGGAGAACCAGGAGTTGGAAAAACAGCTATACTTGAAGGTTTAGCACAAAGAATAATAAGAGGTGATGTACCTACTAGTTTAAAAGGAAAAACAATATTTGAATTGGATTTAGGACTTTTAATTGCAGGTGCTAAATATAAAGGTGAATTTGAAGAGAGATTAACTGGGATTTTAAAAGTAATTGATGAAAGCCAAGGAAATATTATTTTGTTTATTGATGAAATTCATAATTTAGTTGGAGCTGGAAAATCGGATGGAGCTATGGACGCAAGTAATATTTTAAAACCACGTTTAGCAAGAGGAGAACTACATTGTGTTGGTGCAACAACATTAGATGAATATAGAGAATATATAGAAAAAGATCAGGCTTTAACTAGAAGGTTTCAACAAGTTTTAGTACAAGAACCAACAGTACAAGATGCCATTACAATTTTAAGAGGAATTCAAGAAAAATTTGAAATTTTCCATGGAGTTAAAATTCAGGATTCTGCTGTAGTCGCAGCAGCAACACTTTCAAATAGATATATTACAGATAGATTTCTTCCTGATAAAGCTATAGACTTAATAGATGAAGCATGTAGTATGATAAGAACTGAAGTAGAATCTATGCCAATAGATTTAGATACTATATCAAGAAAAATAATGCAATATGAGATAGAAGAGAAATCATTAGACAGAGAAGGAGATAATCCTAAACTTCAAAAGCGTTTAGTAGCACTAAGACAAGAACTAAGTAAACTTAGAGAACAATTTCAAGATATGAAATTGAAATGGGAAAATGAGAAAAAGAATATTTCAAAAGTGCAAAAATTAAAAGAAAAAATAGATGATGTAAATGCTCAAATTGAAAAAGCAGAAAGAAATTATGATTTAAATAAAGCAGCAGAGTTAAAATATGCTACATTACCAAATTTAAAGAAAGTATTAGAACAAGAAGAAAAAGAAATTGAAAAAACACAAGGTAAAAATACTTTGTTAAAAAATAAGGTTACAGAAGAAGAAATTGCAAATGTTGTTTCAAAATGGACAGGTATACCAGTTTCTAAACTTGCTGAAGCAGAAAAACAAAAATTACTTAGTTTAGATAAAATATTACATGAAAGAGTAGTAGGACAAGATGAAGCTGTAAAGAAAGTAAGTGAAGCAATATTAAGAGCTAGAGCTGGGATTGCAAACCCAAACAGACCTATTGGATCATTTTTATTCTTAGGGCCTACTGGGGTAGGAAAAACGGAATTAGCAAAAACTTTAGCAGCAAATCTTTTTGATGATGAAAAAAATATTGTTAGACTGGATATGTCTGAATATATGGAAAAATTTAGTGTTACAAGACTTATTGGTGCACCTCCAGGATATGTAGGATACGAAGAAGGTGGTCAATTAACAGAAGCAGTTAGAAGAAAACCATATTCTGTAGTACTATTTGATGAAGTTGAAAAAGCACATCCAGATGTATTTAATATATTATTACAAGTTCTAGATGATGGTAGAGTTACAGATTCACAAGGTAGAGTTATAGATTTTAAAAATACAGTAATAATTTTAACCTCTAATTTAGGAGCACAAGCAATATTAAAAAGTATATCTGAGACTGGAAATATAATAGATGATGCTAAAGATACTATAGACAGCATATTAAAACAACATTTTAGACCAGAGTTTTTAAATAGATTAGATGAAATAATTTATTTTAAAGCATTAGAAAAACAAGTTGTTTTTGAAATTGTTGAATTAATATTAAAGGGTGTAATAGATAGATTAAAAGAAAAAGGCGTGGAACTTTCGTTTACTAAAAATTCTGTAAGATGGCTAGTTGAAGAAGGCTATGATATGGAATTTGGTGCTAGACCATTAAAAAGAATTGTTCAATCACAAGTTGAAACTTTAATTGCTAGGAAATTAATTTTAGGTAGTATAAAAGACTCAGATAAAGTAGAAGTTTATTATGATAAAAGAATTCGTGGACTTAATATTAGACCCAAAATAGAAAAAGTGGAAACAGAAGAAAGTCCCAAATAGTATCAATATAATTACTTGTAGACAGCTCGTAGCCAATATTTATTTAATGAAAAAGATTTAAATAGTGGTAAAGACGAATCAAATTTCCAGCTATATATTAACCAACAGTAATCATTTAAATTCAACTATTAGTAAAAAAATGTATGTTATCCAAAATTTTTTAATTATTTAAAAACAAAATATAGCAATACTTTAGTTAGGAGAAAATTTATGGCAGATAGTGTTGAAGTAATAGAAGCAAAAGAAAAAATGAATGATAAAGATTTTTATTTTGAAATAGTAAAAACAATGCCTACTCTAATAGAATGGGCAAATGATGAAATTCGTGATGATAAAGAAATTATATTAAATGCAGTGCAAGTCGACGGTGGAGCTTTAGAATTTGCAAGTGATAGATTAAAAGACGATAAAGAAGTTCTTATTAAGGCTGTTGCTCAATCTGGATGGACTTGTTGTTATGCAAGTGAAAGACTAAAAGCAGATAAAGATGTGTTACTTACTGCTACTAAAAATGATGGACAGGTATTATATTTTGCAAGTAAAGAATTAAGAGATGATAAAGACGTTGTGATGCAAGCTGTTGCAAATAAACCAATAATATTAAAATATGCAAGCTTTAGACTAAGAGACGATAAAGATATTGCTATTACTGCAGTAAAAAAAGGCAAAAATAAAGTTATAGAATATATTTCTCCGAGACTTCGTACAGATGAGGATATAAAAGCAATATTAGCAGAGTAAAATATAAAAATTAAATATATATATGAATAAAACCTTTCTTTTTGAATATATAAATAAAAACGGCTTAACGAGTTTTAAATGTTAAAAAGTGCAAATATTTATATAGAGAAGTATTTATTTTCTAATGAAATGAAAATTATACTCAATAAAAGAAAGGTTTTTATTATGAAAGATTATAGTAAAGTTAGTAAATTTTTAGAGATTCCTAGAGAAGTTATTTCAAGAGTTCCAAAAATAACAATAACAGCATTTGATGAAATTATGATAGAGAATTTTAAAGGTATTTTAGAATATGAGGATTATTTTGCAAGAATAAGTACTGAAATTGGAAACATTAATATAAATGGATTTAATTTAAAATTAAATCAAATGACAGATAATGATATTTTAGTAAGCGGAAAAATAGAAAACATAGATTTTGAAAATAGAAAAAATATAGAGGAGTAGAAGAGTATGATTTTCAAATTGATATATATGTTTTTTTCTGGGTATGTAACAATTGTTATTGAAGGTTTCTTTATAGAACGATTTATAAACATATGTAGAAATAATAACATAATTTTGTTAGATATTGAAAAAGCAAATAGTACATATTTAAAAGTTAAAATTTTAAAATCTGATTTTAAGGATATTAGACATATTGCAAAAAAAACAAAATGTAAAATTAAAATACAGAAAAAGAATGGATTACCATTTTTTATAAATAAATATAGAAAAAGAAAAATATTTGCAATTGCTATTTTAGTAATTGCAATTTTTATTTTTGTATCAACTAAATTTATATGGAATATTCAAATAGATGGAAACGAAAAAATAACAGAAGAAGAAATTATTTCTATGATATCTGAATTCGGATTAAGTACAGGAGTATTAAAAAAAGATCTTGATGTAGATAAGATAAGCAATTCAATAAGATTAGAAAGAGATGACATTTCATGGATTGGTATATCTATAAAAGGAACTAGTGCTATTATAACTGTAAAAGAAGCTATAGAAGTTCCAGAAGTAATAGATAAAAATGAAATTTGTAATATTGTAGCAAATAAAGATGCAATAGTATCTAAATTAGTTGTTCATAATGGTACTGCACGAGTAATAGTTGGAGATGAAGTGAAAAAAGGGGATATTTTAGTAGAAGGAGTAATGGAAGGAGAACATTTAGGCAATAGACTGGTTCATGCAGATGCTAATGTTACAGGATTAATTTATTTTGAAAAAGAGAAAAAAGAAGAATTTGTACAAAATAGAAAAATAGAAACTGGAAATATGGAAATAAAAAGAGAAATTTGTATGAATAATTTTAAAATAAATTTAAATAAAAAGCTTTCAAATTTTGAAAATTATGATACAATATACTCAAATCACAAAATAAAATTATTTTCTAATTTTTATTTACCAATTGAAGTCAAAAAAACTACTAATGTAGAAATAAAAAATGAATTGGTAGAATATACAGAAGAAGAATTAAAAGAAAAAATTGAGAAAGAATTAGAAGAAGAATTAGAAAAGGAATATAATATATCAAACTATGAAAACAAAACAAAAAATGTAGAAGTTAATTTAGAACAAGATGGAATTGTTTTAAAATTAATTTATGAAATTAAAGAGGAAATTGGTGAAAAAATCAAAGTAAATTAAAAGAAAGGGTGAAAAAAATTGGTTGAAGAGAGAAGTTTAAAAGTTATTTCAAAAAATACTACTTTTTTTAATAAAGTTTCAGATACTTTAACAAAATTATTAATACCTACTAGAATTGGTATTAATGGAATGATGATTAATTTAAAAAGAAGTAGTGTTTTAAAATCTTATGAACAATTTAAACTTACTGAACAAACAGACGATGTAACTAAAACAGCTCAATTAAAAAATAGATATGAGGAAAACTTTACTTTATATTTAGAATCTATAGACAAATATATAATGGATTCAATTTATAAAAAAGTAAAAAATAATACAGCTTCTAGTTTTGAAAGAAATGCTTTAGGAAACTATTATAATGTTGTACACTTAAAAGAAAATGAATATTTAGAATATAAATATAGAAAACAAAAATTTTTATTAGAATTAGATTATCAAAGTCTAGTTGCTAATAATAAAGAAAAAACACTAAAAAAATATACATTAATATACATAGAAAGAATAGATAGTCTATATAAAGGAATATTAAAAAATTATTCTATAAAATTAGCTGACGGATTAAAAGCAACTAGAGTAAATCAATTAGAAATATATAAAAACATATTCTTAACTTTAGAAGATTATATAAAAAATGTTTTACCTATAAAAATCGAATTAGAAGGAAAAGAAAAATATTTAAAAATTCTTGATGATTATGAAGCATATGAAAGATTCACAGTTGGAAAATTAGATGAAAGAGATTTTGTAGAAAAAAATATGATTTTACTTGGATTAAGTAGAGTATTATTTACACACTCTTTACCTTTAGTTGCAGCAGAACAATGTTATAATAAATTATTAAGAGATACTAGAAATCTTATTACAACTACAAAGAAAACAGAAAAAAGAGAAGATGTTTATAAAATACTATTAAAACTTATAGAAGATTATAATGTAAAATTATTATCAACAAAAGTATATTGGGACAGACCAGCTGAAAGAGAAGAATATAAAAAATTCTGGGATGCATATAGTAAAACAAATTCTAAAGAAGAAAAAGAAATATTATCTTTAAAAAGAGAATTACATGATACATCTTTTGAATATGAAAAATATATTGAACTTAGACAATTTTATAAAGATAAATTATGTGATTTAGGGGCAATGAGAAAAGTTAAAAATTCTAGAAAAACTTTAGAAGGGCATTTCACTAAATTATAATAAAGAGGGTATAATGAAATCAGAAATAGAATATTTAGAAATAGAAGAAAACGAAGAATGGGAAAAGTTAATAAATAAAGTATTAACAGAGTGTTTTAAAACAGAAAATATGGAAAATTATAAACTTTATATAAGTGTTACTTTAACTAATCCTAAAAACATAAAAAAACTAAATAATCAATATAGAAATATAGATAAAGAAACTGATGTACTTTCTTTTCCAATGTTTGAAAAAGAGGAAATTTCAAAACTAAAAGATTTGCAATATGAAGAAACTTTAGGAGATATAGTTATTTCTGTAGAAAGAGTAAAAACGCAAGCTATAGAATATGGACACAGTTTTGAAAGAGAACTTTCATATATGTTAGTACATGGATTTTATCATCTAATGGGAGAAGATCATATTAAAGAAGAAGAAAAAGTTATAATGAGATCCAAAGAAGAAAATATTTTAAAAAGATTAAATATAGTACGAGATTAATTGAGGGAATATGGACAAGAGTTGGAAAAACAAAAACTTTTTTATAGCATTAAAAAATGCTTTTAATGGAATAAAGTTTGTTTTGAAAAATGAAAGAAATTTAAAAATACAAGTGTTTTTCGCAATAGTAGCAATTTTTATAAGTGGATTTTTGAAAATTAATTTAATAGAATGGGCTATAATTGTACTAACAATTTTTATAGTATTTCTTACAGAAATTTTTAATACAGCTATAGAAAATGTTACTGATATGATTACACTTGAATACAATGAAAAAGCCAAAATAGTTAAAGATATTTCAGCAGGAGCTGTTGTTTTAACATCAATAGCTTCAATAATTATTGGAGGATTAATATTCTTACCTAAAATATTAAAGATTATTAAAATTTAATTTATTTAATAATATAATATTTTAATTATTGTAATATTATTTATATAAAAGATTATATAGGTTTACTAAGTAAAAAATAAGGAGATCTACATATGAGAAAAAGAAGAAATAGCAAAAGAAGAATATTTGTAATAGTTATAGCAATTATATTAATATGTATAGCTACATATTTTATAATTAAAAATTTTAACAATAAAAATACTGTTGTTGAAAATGTAAATGGAAGTTCTAATTTTGAAATATCATCAGAACCTGAAGTTGAACCTGAGCCAGAAAAGAATATAAAAATTTTTAATGGAAATGATAGGGCAATAGCTTTTATGATAGATAATAATACAAATGCACAACCACAAGCATCTATTAATTCTACATATATGGTATATGAGATAATAGTTGAAGGTGGAGAAACAAGATTAATGGCATTATTTAAAGGAACTAATGCAGATCAAGTAGGACCAATTAGAAGTTCTAGACATTATTTTTTAGATTATGCTATGGAAAATGATGCAATATATGCTCATTTAGGAATGAGTCCACAAGCACAATCAGATATGGAATTATTTAAAATTAATAATATAAATGGACAAGCATATGATACTGGAAAAGCAAGAACTAGCAGTTCTTTATATTGGAGAGCAAGTCATAAAAAAGCGCCACATAATGCATATACAAATACAGAATCAATATTAAAAATCGCAAAAGATAAAGGATATAAAACAACATCAAATAAAGAGAGTGTTTTAAATTATGTTACAGAAGAGGTTAATTTAGAAAATGAAAATTCTATTATAGCTTCAACAATAACAATTCCATATGCTCCAGGACATAAAGTAAAATATGTATATAATGAAGATACAAAAAGATATACTAGATACTCAAAAGGAAAGAAAATGTCAGATGAAATTACAAATGAAAATATTACAACTAAAAATATTATAATTACATTTTCTAAAAATTATACTTTAAATGATGGAGAAAACAAAGGAAGACAAGATGTTGTAACAGTAGGAAGCCTTGATGGATATTATATTACAAATGGTAAAGCTATAAAAATAAAATGTAATAAAACAGATAGAAAATCACAAACACAATATGTAGATTTAAATGGAAACGAAATAGAAGTAAATGATGGAAATACATGGGTAAATGTTTGTCCAATAGATGCAGATGTAGTTATTGAATAAAAGGAGGAAAATTAGCAATATAAGCTAGTTAAAATTAAATACATGGGAGAATTTAAATCAGGATTTGTATCTTTAGTAGGAAGAACAAATGTAGGAAAATCTACTTTATTAAATGGATTAGTAAAAGAAAAAGTAGCTATAACAGCAAATAAAGTACAAACAACAAGAACTGCAATTAAGGCTATTTTAAATGATGATAATTATCAAATAATTATTACAGATACACCAGGTATTCATAAGCCAAAAACTAAATTAAGTAAAACAATGGTAGATACTGCATTTACAATGTTCTCAGAAGTGGATGTTATATTATTTTTAATAGAAGCAGATTCAACTGAAATAGGTAGAGGAGATAGAAGAATTCTAGATAAAATAATTGAAAGTAAAAAGCCTTGTATATTAGTCATAAATAAAATAGATTTAATTCAAAAAGATAAATTGTTAAAATTAATAAAATTATATAGTGATGAATATAACTTTGAAGCTGTAATTCCTATATCCGCAAGCAAGAAAAAGGGTATAGATAAAATTGTAGAAGAAATATTAAAAATAATACCTGAAGGTCCAAAATATTATTCAGATGATGAATATACAGATCAAACTATGAGACAAATTACAGAAGAGACAATACGAGAAAAAGCGTTAAAATTTTTAAATGATGAAGTTCCTCATGGAATATATATTGAGGTTGATAGCTTTAAGGATAGACAAACAACTAAGGGAGAACATATTTATGATATTAATGCAGTAATTTATTGTCTTCGAGAATCTCATAAAGGTATTATTATTGGAAAAAATGGAAATTTATTGAAGAAAATTGCTTCATATGCAAGACAAGATTTAGAAGAACAATTTGATTCAAAAATTAATTTGAAAGTTTGGGTCAAAGTTAAAGAAGATTGGCAAGAAAAAGATAGTATTGTAAATAAATTTAAATTAAAATAAAATTACGTATAAATTTGAAAAAATTTACAAAAGATAAATTTAAGTAAATTGTAATTTATAGTCAATTATTAAAATAAGCAACTATAATATATTTAATAAACTAGTCTATAAATAATAATTTATCTTGGAAATGGAGGATAAGAAAATGATCAAAAAATTAGCCTGGGACACATTTAAACAAACTGGTAGTATAAACTCTTATCTAGAATTTAAAGAATTAAAAAATATAGAAGAAACTATGAAGGTAACATTAGATGAAACAAATAAAAGTAAATGGGATAGTGATATCAGAAAATAATATGGGCGACTTTGATAAAATGCTTACACTTTTAACACCAAATTTAGGGAAAGTTTCTTGTAGTGCTAAAGGTTCAAGAAGACCCAAAAGCCTTTTATTAAGTCGGTAGTCAATTCTTATGTTTTGGAGAATATATGTTATTTAAAGGCTCTGAAACATATACAATGAATTCTTGTGAAACAATAGAATTATTTTACAATATAAGAACAGATTTAGATAAATTAACTTATGCAACATATATTACAAAAATAATATCAGATGTAACTACAGAAAATCAAAACTCATTTAATACTTTAAAACTATTTTTAAACACACTGTATATGATATCAGAAACAGATAAAGATTTAGATTTTATTACTTCAGTTTTTAAAATGAGAATACTTAAAATATTAGGATTTATGCCTAATATAAAAGAATGTGTTAATTGCAAATGTAAAGAAAATTTATCTCATTTTAGTATAAAAGATAATGGATTTAAATGTTCAAGCTGTGCTAAACAAGATACAGGAAGTATACAAATGAGTGAAGCTACAAAAAATGCAATAATATATATTTTGAAAGCTGATCCCAAAAAAATATTTTCATTTGAACTTTCTGAAAATTGTAGAAAAGAATTAGAATTAATTTCAAATATATATTTAAATGAAAAATTAGATAAAGAATATAAATTGGAAAAATTATTTTAAAAATCTTTTATTAGAACAAAGATGTAAAATTGAAATCTAAGTATGATAGTAGTAGGCTATAATATTTATCATATCAGAATTTCAATAGATAGAAATTTTACTGTTGAATATTTCTAAATCAAAAATATATAATAGTTAAAATAAATCTAAAGGAATATATAATAAAAAACTTAAATTATAGTGTAATTATAATTTAAGTTTTTTTCTATTAAAGAGAAGTTATAAAGAGGGAAGATAAACCACTTAAAATTAAAAGATTTGAATATTTTAAAAGTGACTTTGCTGGTCTAAAGTATAGAAAAATATATACAATATAGTAAATATAAATAGAAAATGTGCATTATTTTTTATAAAATTTTATATAAGTATTATTTTATTTTCTTTACATTTTAATATCATTCAAATAGAAATATTTTGATTAAATGCTAGGGAAACTTAAAATACAAGAAAATATTACTATAAAAGGGAAAAAATGGTAAAAAAATAGTAATATAAAAAGGCTTGCAAAACAAAATTATTATCTATATAATAACTTTATAAGCATTAAGAAAAAGAAAAGTAATGTTCTTCTTGTGTATGTAATTTTAATAATATCAAAAGAATTATTAAAATAGCATTATAAGAAACACAAAGTAAAGGAGTGATTATTATGAACATAACAATTACAGGAAAAGATTTAAAGGCGACAGATGCTATCAAAGAATATGCAGAAAAGAAATTAGCAAGAATTGAAAAATATTTTGCAGAAGAAGCAATCGATGTTACAGTAACAATAAAAAAGGAAAATGCAACTACTGAAATAGCTGAAATTTATGTTTCAGTAAAAGGAATGTCTTATAAAGCTGTTACAGAAGATAAAGATTTATATGCTTCTATAGATAAAGATATTGATATATTAGAAGGACAAATAAGAAAAACAAAAGCTAAAAGAGAAAAAATGCAAAAAGATTCTTCAATTAAACAAATGAATTTTGCAGGTGTTGAAGAAAGTAAAATTGAAGATGAAGTTGTTAAATCAATATCATATGATTTAAAACCAATTTCTGTAGAAGATGCAAAAATAAAATTATCAGAAAGAAAAGGAAATATTTTCTATACTTTTGTTAATGTTGATACAGGAAAAGTTAATGTTATTTTTAAATTAAAAGATTCTAATAATTATGGTTTAGTAGAACCAGAAGTTTAATTAAAATTTGTTTAAAATAAATTTTTTAAAACTCCAGCTTTATATAAGTTGGAGTTTTTCTAATAGAAAATATGATTTTGAGTAAAATTAAACATATAAAAATATAATAAGAGATTTTGGGAATATTTAAATTGTAATTTGTAGAGAAGATTATATTTTTAAAAATTATAAGTTTCTATATAAAAATTTTATTATAATATTTTTCTTACTCTATATCAGAATTATTAACAA
>CASKJV010000028.1 GCA_949388605.1 uncultured Clostridia bacterium | reverse complement strand
TGAGGGCGCTGTCAAAATTTATATTAGAATTTCTATGAGAATTAGCTTGAACTAGAAACTGGATATGAATAATATAATTTTGTTAATTATTGCGTTACTGTCCATACTCCGTCTATCAATTCTGCTGGAATACTAGACAGTAAATAAACTATAGGACGTATACCAAAATAAGTGCTGTAATAGTTAGCATAGCCAACATTTCCGTCGTAAAGCACCTTCCACACGAAGCTCTCCATTTCAATAGGTGAATCTAACCAATATCCGTCGACAATTATCATAAATAGATGTATGTGGTACATATAAGTCATAATCTTCTGTTTTGTTATCTAATGTTGGTCTATCTGTATATATTAATTCTGTTTTATTTTTTGTATTATAACTGCTCATTAATAATTCTATTGTTGGTGTCCCAGTTGCTTTTGCTCCTGTTATTCCATTTGCAAAACTACTCCATGCTGTTTCATCTTTTAATCCATTTATTAAGCTATCTGCTTCTTTATTTGAACATACACTATATGGATATTCTGTTGAATTTGCGTCTAATCCAGCTGATTCAGGTACTTGACTTGCTGGTAAATAATCTGCTAAGATTGCATATACTGTATCTCCTTCTTTATATAATATTCTCCAGTCATCTGTTGTAGCTTCTGTGCCTACTATATTATTTCCTAAATCTATATATTCTCCTATATTATCATTTGTTATATCTCCTATTGATGGTTCTGAACTTGTTTCTGGTGTTTGTGATGAGCCATTAATTCCTTCACTTGTTCCTTCTTTTCCTGGCTCTACTGGCATTGCTGTTAACCTAACTCCTATTGTTGAATTTACACTTCCTGCTATTGGTGTTTTTGTTAATTCTACTGTTACTTTTACTGTTGTTGCTTCTCCTGCTGTTAAACTTGTTTTCGCAAGTTCTGATTTTAATGTAAAATATTCTGTATTACTATTTGTTGTTGCTACAGATAAATCTGCTGATATATCTGTACTTACGTTTTGTACTGTATATTCTGCATTTACTGTTTGTCCTTTTTGAGTTAATCCATTTACACTTATTGTTGCATTTATATCATCTGTTATTCCTGCTGTTACATATGTGCTATCAGATACTTTTGGTGTTCCTGTGAACTTTACGCTAAAATTTGATTGGCTTGGATCTGCTGTTGCTGTACCTTCAATATTTAATGTTATATTTTGGATTGCTGCATATCCTATTCCTAATAATAACATTGCTACTATTATTACTGTTACTATTATTTTGTTCGTTTTTTTCATTTTTTTCTCCTTTTGTTTTGATATATTCTATATTTTTAATATATCATAAAGTTCTCTATTTTTGTACATTTTTATCGCTTTGTAACATAACTGTAAAAGAAAATATTTTTTCTATTTTTGCTTTCTTACAACAATTAACAATGGACAAAGCCTGGGAAGATAAAACAGAAAATAAAGTAAAAACAACGAAGAACTTAAATAAGAACATCTTCGTTCTTATTTAAGTTCTCCATTAAAAATCTATGCATTTTTGAATGTGCTAGTTAACTAGCACTAAATTATACTAACATTAAAATTGCTTGTGCGCTATTGTCACCACGTCTTGGTTCCATTTTTAATATTCTAGTATATCCACCAACTCTACCTTCATATTTTGGAGCTAGTTCATTAAATAATTTATCCATTAAGTCAACACCTTCAACTTTGTTAACTTTTTTCATTAATTTTCTTCTAGCATTTAGTCTTGATGGCATATCTTTTTGTCTTTTTTCCATTTTTTCTTCTTTAACAACTTTAAGATATTCTTTTCCGTTTTTACTAGTTACTTTTTCTGTAACTTTTCTACCTTTATCATCAAGTTTAGCTTTTACAACTTTAACTTCTACTTCTTCATAGTTTTTATGTTCTTTAACAGCTAATGCGATAACACTATCAACTATAGCTTTAACTTCTTTAGCTCTAGCTTCTGTTGTAACTAATTTACCATTTAATAATAAATCAGTTGTTTGTGTTTTTAGCATTGCTAGTCTTTGATCAGTTGGTTTTCCAAGTTTTCTTGTTCCTGCCACTTTACTTTCCACCTTCCTTAAAAATATTATTCATCTTCTGATGTAAAGTTTAATCCTAAAGCAATCAATTTATTTGTAACTTCATCTAATGATTTCTTTCCAAGATTTCTAACTTTCATCATATCTTCTTGTGATTTATTTGTTAAATCTTCTACAGTTGCTATACCTGCTCTTTTTAAACAGTTATATGATCTTACAGAAAGTTCTAATTCTTCTATTGGCATTTCTAGAACTTTCTCTTTTTTAGATTCTTCTTTTTCTACCATAACTTGAGTATTTTTAGCTGTTTCTGATAAGTCAATAAATAATTCTAAATGACCAGTCATAACTTTAGCAGCTAAACTCAAAGCTTCAAAAGGTTTTAAACTACCGTCTGTCCAAACTTCAATTGTTAATTTGTCATAATCTACCATTTGTCCAACTCTAGTATTTTCAACTGTATAATTTACTTTCTTTACAGGAGTAAATATAGAATCAATTGGCAATACATCTATTGGATTATTATCTTTTTTATTTTTATCAGCAACATTGTAACCTCTACCTCTATTAACTGTCATTTCCATGTGAACATCACAGTTGCTTGAAGTTGTCGCAATATGTAGTTCTGGATTTAAAATTTCAACAGTTCCATCTGTAACGATATCTGCTGCTGTAATTTCTCCAGCACCTTTATGATCTATTCTAATGATTTTCTCATCATTATCAAATACTTTAAGTCTAACACTTTTTAAATTAACAATTAACTCAGGAACATCTTCTACAATTCCTTGAACTGTAGAAAATTCATGTACTACGCCGTTTATTTTAACACTTGTTATTGCAGCTCCTGGTAATGATGATAATAAGATTCTTCTTAAAGAGTTTCCTATTGTCATTCCATATCCACGCTCTAATGGTTCACATATGAATTTTGCATAATTCCTCTTATCGTCTGCCTCTACACATTCGATGTTTGGTTTTTCAAATTCAATCATTCTTACCTCCTATGGTTACAAATATAACCTTAAAAAATTAATATATATATACGTACGTATCCTAAGTATTTAAATTATTATTTAGAGTATAACTCAACAATTAAGTGTTCTTCAACTGGTAAATCAATTTCTTCTCTATTTACTATTCTAACAACTTTAGCACTTAAATTTTTACTATCTAAATCTAACCATTCTGGTATTGGTCTGATAGCTCCTGCTTCTACATTATTTTTGATGATAGTATTATCTTTTCTGATTTCTCTTATTGTAATAACATCACCTGGTTTTACTAAATAAGAAGCAATATCTGTTTTAACACCATTAACTTCAAAGTTACCATGTGTTACTAATTGTCTAGCTTGTGGTCTTGAAACACCAAAACCTAATCTATATACAACATTATCTAATCTGCTTTCTAATATTTGTAAAAGGTTTGTACCTGTTATACCTTTTTTATTAGAAGCCATATCAAAATATTTTCTAAATTGTTTTTCACCTACTCCGTAGAATGATTTTGTTTTTTGTTTTTCTCTTAATTGAGTACCGTATTCAGATAATTTTGTTCTTTTTTGTCCGTGTTGTCCTGGAGCATAATTTCTTCTTGTTACGCTACATTTGTCAGAATAACATCTTGAACCTTTTAAGAACAATTTTTGCCCTTCTCTACGGCATATACGACATTGTTCGTCTTTATATCTTGCCATTTGTTTAAATACACCTCTTTCTTAAAATTTCTTTATATCACTAAATTTATACTCTTCTTCTTTTTGGTGGTCTACAACCATTATGTGGTATTGGTGTAACATCTTTAATCATTGTTATATCCAATCCTGCTGTTTGTAATGATCTGATTGCAGCTTCACGACCAGCTCCTGGTCCTTTTACAAAAACTTCAACAGTTTTTAATCCATGTTCCATTGCTGCTTTAGCTGCAGTTTCTGCTGCTTGACCAGCTGCAAATGGTGTACTTTTTCTAGAACCTTTAAATCCAAGTTCTCCAGCACTAGCCCAAGAGATAACATTTCCTTGAGTATCTGTGATAGAAACGATTGTATTATTAAAACTAGAATGAATATGAGCTGAACCTTTATCTATGTTTTTTCTTTCTCTTCTTCTGATACCTGTTTTCTTTACGTTACTAGCTTTTGCCATTTGGTATTTACCTCCTAATTAATTATTTTTTACTCTTACTTACTAATTTTCTAGGACCTTTTCTTGTACGAGCATTAGTTTTTGTTCTTTGTCCTCTTACAGGTAGTCCTCTTCTATGTCTAATACCTCTGTAGCATCCGATTTCTGTTAATCTTTTTATATTTAAAGCTACTTCTCTACGTAAGTCACCTTCTACTTTAAATCCTTCCATAGCTTTTCTTATTTTTGCTACTTCTTCATCTGTTAAATCTTTTACTCTAGTGTCTGGATTAACTCCAGCTTCTTTTAGAATTTTTTGAGAACTAGGTAAACCTATACCATATATGTATGTTAATCCTATTTCTACTCTTTTTTCTCTAGGTAAATCAACTCCTGCTATACGAGCCATAAATTTTTGCACCTCCATAAATTTTCATCTTTACTTTGTCTTTAAATTGTTAGTCTGTCTTTATAATTAAACCTGAAATGTATTTTACTTAAATTTTATAAATAAAATAGTAATTTAATTATTTTTGACATATATATAAACACAGTATGAATATCAGATTATTCTGACAGCCGCTCCATAACCTGTGTTAATATCAGTGTTTGGGATAACTAATTACCCTTGTCTTTGTTTATGCTTAGGGTTTTCGCATATAACTCTAACAACGCCTTTTCTTTTGATGATTTTGCATTTTTCGCAAATTTTCTTAACTGATGGTCTTACTTTCATCTTTCTTCCTCCTAAAATATAATTATTTTGCTCTCCAAGTAATTCTTCCTTTAGACAAATCATATGGTGATAACTCTAATTTTACTTTGTCACCTGGTAGAATTTTTATATAGTTCATTCTAAGTTTACCAGATATATGTGCTAATACTTGGTGTCCATTTTCTAGTTCTACCTTAAAAGTAGTATTTGGTAATGTTTCTACAACTATCCCCTCTACTTCAATTACATCTTCTTTTGACAAATTAAAACCCCCTTTACTCAGAACGCAAAGTAAGCCTTTATAGGCATTATTTTCGTATATTTATTATCTCTCAAGACGCTTCTTGAGCAATAATCTTTAATATTATATATTATTTCTATAGTAATGTCAATATTTTTGGCTCATTTTCTGTAATTAAAATTGTATTTTCATAATGTGCAGCCAAACTTCCATCTTGTGTTACAATTGTCCATCCATCATCTAATTCCCATATATTTGGTTTTCCAGCTATTACCATAGGTTCTACAGCAATTGTCATTCCTGGTTCAAGTTTTGGTCCTCTACCTGGTTTTCCATAATTTGGTACACCAGGATCTTCATGCATTTCTTTTCCTATTCCATGACCTTGAAATTCTCTAACAACAGAAAATCCAAATTGTCTTACATATGAATCTACTGCATATGAAATATCTCCAATTCTATTTCCAGCTTTTGCATATTTCATTGCTTCAAAAAAAGCTTGTTTTGTAACTTCTACTAATTCTTGTGCTTGTTTACTACAATTTCCTACTAAAAATGTTCTTGCTGCATCTCCATTATATCCATTTTTTAGAACTACTAAATCTACACTAACAATATCTCCATCTTTTATATATACATCTTTAGATGGAATTCCATGAATAACTTCATCATTTATAGAAATACATAGTGTTCCTGGAAAATTAGGTACACCTCTTACTCCACTAGGATAGCCCTTTTGTGCAGATACTCCACCATGTTCTTTTATAAATTTTTCAGCCATTTGATCTAATTCTAAAGTAGACATTCCTGGTTTTATAATTTTTTCTATATATTCATATGTTAATGCTGTTACTTTACAAGCTTCTTGCATTAATTCAATTTCTCTTTTTGATTTTATTGTTATCATTATTTTTATTTCTCCTATTGCTAATTTTAATTAAAAATAAGTATAACCAGACAGATGAATTAAAAATTTACTTATTTTTTTAAGTCCTCAATAATATCTTTTGCAACATCTGCTCCCATTCTATTTATTGATAAGCTTATTTCTTCTGTTCTTAACACGCCTTTTTCTTGATAGTAATTTACTAATGGACTTGTTTTTTCTTCATATATTTCTAATCTTTTCTTTATTGCTTCTGGATCAGAATCATCAGCTCTTTGTTTTAAATTAGCTCCACATTTATCGCAAATTCCTTCCACTTTTGGTGGATGTAATTTTACATTATATGTTGCTTTGCAATCTTGATTTGTACATACTCTTCTTGTTAACATTCTATCTATTATTTCTTCTTTAGGTGTTACTAAATTTATTACCATATCGACTTTTTTTCCGATATTAGATAACATTTTATCTAATTTTTCAGCTTGTTCGATTGTTCTTGGAAATCCATCTAATATCACTCCATTTTTAGCATCATCCCAATTTAATCTATCTTCTACCATTGGAACAGTTATATCGTCAGGTACTAAATTTCCTTTAGAAATAAATTTATCAGCTTCTATTCCTAAAGGTGTTTTTTCACTAATATTTTTTCTAAAAATATCTCCAGTTGATATTTGTGGTATTCCTAAGCTATCACTTAATAACCCTGCAACTGTACCTTTTCCTGTCCCTTGTGCTCCTAACATAATAATAATCATAATAGTTACCTCCTTAAAATATATCAATTTATACTAATTAAATAATATTTAATTTTAGTTACCTTTTAACAAGAAAATATATTTATTAAATGTTTATAAATAAACAAATATTATTTAATTAACATAAATTTAAAAACTATAAACTACAAAACTAAAACTAGAAAAACAAGAAAATAAGAAATATTTGGTAGCAAATTTGCACAGTAAAATTATGTGCGATGTATTGGATAAAATTAATAAAATAGAAATTAAACATATATTTCTATTTTATTAAAGCATATATGGGTGGTATAACACCACCCTATATACTTATAAATCTATTTTTCTAAAAATCCTTTATAATGTCTCATTACTAATTGAGATTCTAGTTGTTGAACTGTCTCTAGTGCAACACCAACTACGATAAGAATTGATGTACCACCAAAAGAAATATCAATATTTGTAAATCTCATTAACATTGGAAGGATTGCAATTAAACTCAAAAATAATGCTCCAAACCATGTTAATTTATTTAAAATAGCTGTCAAATAATCTGTTGTTGGCTTTCCAGCTCTAATTCCTGGTATAAAACCACCATTTTGCTTAATATTTGTTGAAACTTCTGCTGGATTAAATGTTGCGTATGTATAGAAGAATGTAAATCCAAGAATCAACAATAGATATACTATTGCATTGGCTAAACTATATCCCCATGCAACACTTGAAGTAGAAGTTGCTATAGAAAAATTATATAATCCTGCAATAAATCCTGTTCCGCCAATTTTATCTGCAGCAAATATTTGAATTATCATAGCAGGAAATGTCATAAATGATGAAGCAAAAATTACAGGCATAACTCCAGCCATTGCAAGCTTAAGTGGAATATGTGTATTTTGACCACCATACATTTTTCTTCCTACAACTTTTTTTGCGTATTGTACAGGAACTTTTCTTTCTGCTTCTTGTACAAATACAACACCAGCAATTAAAATAATTGCTCCAATTATAATTGCAAGAGCAGTAACAATACCTACAGTACTTATTCCTGTTTCACCTACAACTATATTCCATAAAGTAATAATTCCTGAAGGTAATCTTGATATAATACCAACAAAGATAATCATAGAAATACCATTTCCAATACCTTTATTTGTAATTTGATCACCTAACCACATTAATATTGCAGTACCAGTGATTAAAGAAAGTACTACCATAGATCCTGTTAAAAATCCTGGATTAATAAATATTCCAGATGAACTATACGAAATATATATTCCTAAACCTTCAACTAATCCTAATACTATACTTAACATTTTTGTATATTTATTAATTTTTTGTTTTCCAGCTTCTCCACCTTCCTTCATCATTTTCTCTAATGAAGGTATAATCCAGCCTAACAATTGAATAACAATTGAAGCTGTAATATAAGGTGTTATTGTCATTGAGAATATTGATAGTCTTGAAAAAGCACCACCTGATATTGTATTTATTAATCCTGTTATACTTCCTGTTGCAGAACTCATTTGCTCACCTAGAGCAATTGTGTCAACACCTGGAACAGCAATATAACATCCTAATCTAAATATTACTATTAATAGTAATGTATATAAAATTCTTCTTCTTACTTCTGGAGTTTTCCAAGCATTTTTTATAGTTTTAAACAACTAAATCACCTCAATCTTTCCACCTGCAGCTTCAATTTTTTCTGCAGCAGCTTTAGTAAATCTTTTTGCTTTTACTGTTAACTTTTTCTCTAAGTTACCAGTAGCTAAAACAACTATTCCATCGTTTATTTTTCCAATTATTCCTTCTGCTAATAATGTTTCAGCTGTAACTTCTGTTGCTTCTGATTTATTAAGCATTGTTAAAGTTACTTCTGTATAATTTTTAGCATGAATATTAGTAAATCCTCTTTTTGGTAATCTTCTATATAATGGTGTTTGACCACCTTCGAAACCTCTTCTTACTCCGCCACCAGATCTTGCTTTTTGACCTTTATGACCTCTACCAGAAGTTTTTCCAAGTCCAGAACCGATACCACGACCTACTCTTCTTTTAGTTTGTCTTTTTGTAGCTGGCTTAATGTTTCCTAATTCCATCTTTTTGCACCTCCTCTATTTGGTTTATCATTTTCGAATTTATTATATCATTAAATTATATAATTTCAAATAAATTCTTATAAATTTTATTATAATATTTCACTAACTTTTTTTCCTCTTTTTTTAGCAACAGATTCAACTGTTTGCATATTTTTAAGAGCTTCGATAGTAGCATATACAACGTTTCTTGGATTGTTTGTTCCAATAACTTTTGTATTTATATCTTTATAACCAGCAAGTTCAAGAACTGGTCTAACGCTACCACCAGCGATAACTCCAGTACCTTCAGCACCTGGTTTTAACATAACTTTAGCACTACCAAATCTACCAACAAATTCATGTGGTATTGTTGTTCCTACGATTGGAACTGTTATTAAATTCTTTTTAGCATCTTCTATAGCTTTTTTGATTGCATCTGGAACTTCTGATGCTTTTCCATTACCAACACCAATATGTCCTTGCTCATCTCCAACAACTACAACAGCGCTAAATCTAAAAGTTCTACCACCTTTAACAACTTTTGCAACTCTATTGATAGCTACTACAGTTTCTTTTAATTCTACTGATTTTTCTTCCATGAGAATATTTTTTCCTCCTTCTTTTAAATATATGAAATTCATTCATTGCATAAGTTATATGTCTATTTATTAGAACATTTAACTTAATTAGAAATCTAATCCTGCTTCACGTGCTGATTCAGCTAATGCTTTTACAGCTCCATGATATATAAATCCACCTCTATCAAAAACTACTTGTTTGATATTTTTCTTTAAAGCTTTTTCTGCAACTGATTTACCAACTTCTTTAGCTGCTTCTATATTTGATGCTTTTGTTTTGATATCTTTATCTAAAGTTGAAACATATACAAGTGTTTCTCCTTTTGTATCATCAATAACTTGAGCAATTATATTTTTGTTAGATTTTGTTACAGCAAGTCTAGGACATTCAGCTGTTCCACTAATTTTTGTACGTACTCTTGCATGACGTCTTGCTCTTTCAGCTTTTCTATCTATTTTAGTAATCATTTTTTCTCCTTTCTAGGTCCCTTATAGGGGTATATTTAATCCCTTATTTAGTATATCTTTAAGGGATTAAATATACCCCCTAAAGCAACTTTACCTAACATTATTATTTAATGATCAATTTCTATTTTTTACCAGCTTTACCTTCTTTACGTCTAATAACTTCTTCAGCATATTTAATACCTTTACCTCTATATACTTCAGGTGGTCTTTTTGTTCTGATAACAGCTGCTGTTTGACCAACTAGTTCTTTATCCATACCTTTAACAATTATTTCATTTGCATTTGGTACATCGAAAGTAATTCCTTCTGGTGCTTCGATTTCTACTGGATGAGAATATCCTAAGTTTAATAATAAATCATTTCCTTTTTTATTAGCTCTATATCCAACACCATTAACTTCTAATTTTCTTTCAAAACCTTTTGTTGTTCCTTCAATCATGTTATTTAATAATGTTCTTGTTAAACCATGTAAACTTCTATTTACTGGTTGATCATCTGGTCTAACTATTGTTAAAACATTATTTTCAAGATTGATTTTCATATTTTTATGAAATTCTTTCTCTAAAGTTCCTTTAGGACCTTTTACAGTAACTTTTTGTCCATCGATTTTAATATCAACACCTTCTGGTACTGTAATAGGTTTATTTCCTATTCTAGACATTTCGAATTTCCCTCCTTTTTTATTTATTACGATTTTTATATTTTATATAACTTTACAAATTATAATGTGGTCTATTTTAACTACCAAACATAAGCTAAAACTTCTCCACCTATACCTAATTCTCTAGCTTTTTTATCAGTCATTATTCCTTTTGAAGTAGAAATTAAAGCAATACCTAAACCATTTAGTACTCTTGGTAATTCATCTTTAGATGCGTAAATTCTTAAACCAGGTTTACTAATTCTTCTTAAACCATCTATAACTCTATTACCTTTCTCATCATATTTTAAAGTAACTCTAATGATTCCTTGTACATCACTTTCGATTTCTTCAAAAGCTTTTATATAACCTTCTTCAAGTAAAGTTTCTGCAATAGCTCTTTTCATTTTTGATGCTGGAACATCAACTGTTTTGAATTTAGCGCTATTAGCATTTCTTATTCTTGTTAACATATCTGCTATTGGGTCTGTTGTATTCAATTTTTTACCCTCCTTTTTTTATATTTTTATATTTAAAATTCTACCAGCTTGCCTTTTTAACCCCAGGAATCTCACCCTTATGAGCTAATTCTCTAAAGCAAACACGGCAAATACCATATTTTCTTATATATGAGTGTGGTCTTCCACAAAGTTTACATCTATTATATTCTCTAGTTTTAAACTTTTGTGGTCTTGCACATTTTACTTTTAATGATTTTTTAGCCATTTTTTTCTCCTTTCTTCTAAGTTCTCTAAAATTAATTAGAAACAAGTATAACTAGGCGGATGAGATAAAATTTTATGTGTATACATTTTGTATGTAAATAAAATTTTAGCGATATCCAACGACGTTAGACGCTGTTAATAATTAATTTTTAAATGGCATTCCTAGTAATGTTAATAATTCTTTAGCTTCTTCATCAGATTTAGCTGTTGTTACAAAAATAATGTCCATACCTCTTAATTTATCAACTTTATCATATTCGATTTCTGGGAATATTAATTGTTCTTTTATACCCATTGAGTAGTTTCCTCTACCATCAAAAGAATTGCTTGATACTCCTCTAAAATCTCTAACTCTAGGAAGAGCAACATTAAATAGTTTATAAGCAAAATCATACATTTTTCCTGCTCTTAATGTAACTTTGCATCCTATTTTTGCACCTTCTCTTAATTTAAAAGCTGCGATTGATTTTCTAGCTTTTGTTACTATTGGCTTTTGACCAGTAATTATGCTTAAATCATTCATAGCATTATCTAAAGCTTTAGGATTATCTTTTGTATCTCCTAATCCTATATTTATAACTATTTTATCTAATTTAGGAACTTGCATTACTGAAGAATAATTAAATTTCTTCATCATTGCTGGAACTACTTCTTTTTCATATTGTTCTCTAAGTCTTTCCATTTGTTTTTATTCCTCCTTTCTATATACTTTCTATTTTAATTTTGCACCACATTTTTTGCAAACACGAACTTTTTCGTCTTTTTCTATAACATATCCTATTTTTGTAGAAGCTTTACATTTTGGGCAAACAACATTAACTTTAGCACTATGTATAGCACATTCTACAGAAATAATTCCACCTTCTTCACCTTGTTTTCTAGGTTTGATATGTTTTTTTCTAACATTAACACCTTTAACAACTATTTTATTTGTTTTTGGTATAATTTCTAAAACTTCTCCAGTTTTTCCTTTATCATTTCCAGATAAAACTTTAACTGTATCACCTTTTTTTATTTTCATTATTCTCTTTTCACCCCTTTGTCTCGAGATTTTATATTTTAACTTTCTTATATTTACTGATTTTAATAAAAGCAAGTATAACTAGGTAGATTAATTAAAAATTAATGAGCGTATGTGGTATACGTGACTTTAATTTTTAATGGAATCTAACAACCTTAAACAAAGCTTTTCATTAAAATTTTATAATACTTCTGGAGCAAGAGAAATAATTTTCATATATTCTTTATCTCTTAATTCTCTAGCTACAGGTCCGAATATACGTGTTCCTTTTGGAGTACCATCATCACGTATAATTACAGCTGCATTTTCATCAAATTTTAAATAAGAACCGTCAGCTCTTCTAACACCTTTTCTTGTTCTTACAACTACAGCTTTAACAACTTCACCTTTTTTAACAACGCCACCTGGTGTAGCTGTTTTAACAGAAGCTATTATAACATCTCCTATTTCGGCAACTTTTCTATGTGAACCGCCTAAACATCTAATACACATAATTTCTTTTGCACCAGTGTTATCAGCTACTTTTAATCTACTTTGTTGCTGTACCATTTTAGTTCCTCCTTTATTAATTTCCTATTTTATAACTGCTTTCTCAACGATTTTAACAAGTCTATATCTTTTATCTTTTGATAAAGGTCTTGTTTCCATAACTTCAACTTTATCTCCAACATTACATTCATTGTTTTCATCATGAGCTTTTAGTTTATATGTTCTTTTTACAGTTTTATTATAAATTGGATGAGCAACAGAAGTTTCTACTGCAACAACTATTGTTTTATCCATTTTATCTGATACAACTGTACCAATCATTGATTTACGAAGATTTCTTTCTCCCATTAGGATTTTCTCCTTTCTTAATAAAATTATTGTTCATCACTGTTTTTTAATTCTCTTTGTCTTAAAATTGTTTTTATTCTAGCTATTTCTTTTCTAACTTCTCTAATTCTTAGTGGATTATCTAATCCGTTTGTAGCTAGGCTAAATCTTAATTTAAATAATTCTGATTTTAATTCACTTAGCTCTTTTTCTAGCTCTGGTGAAGACATTTCTTTTATTTTACTATTCTTCATCATTATCACCACCTACTTCAGTTTCTCTTTTTACGAATTTTGTTTGAACTGGTAATTTTTGAGCTGCTAATCTTAATGCTTCTCTAGCAACGTCTTCTGATACACCTTCTAATTCAAATAAAACTCTTCCTGGTTTTACAACTGCAACCCAATATTCTGGAGCTCCTTTACCTTTACCCATACGAGTTTCAGCTGGTTTCTTTGTTACTGGTTTGTCTGGAAAAATCTTAATCCAAACTTTTCCACCTCTTTTAATATGACGGTTTACTGCAATTCTGGCTGCTTCAATTTGGTTTGATTTAATCCAACCTGCTGTTGTAGCTTGAATTCCATATTGTCCTTCAGTAACAGTATTTCCTCTTGTTGCTTTTCCTCTATTTCTACCTTTTTGTTGTTTTCTAAACTTTGTTCTTTTTGGCATTAATGGCATTAGTCGTTACCTCCTTTTGCTTCTTTTTTAGCTGGAAGAACTTCTCCTTTATAAATCCAAACTTTTACACCTATTTTTCCATATGTTGTATCAGCTTCATAAAAACCATAATCTATATCAGCTCTTAAAGTTTGTAGTGGTATAGTACCTTCTTTATAAAATTCTGTTCTTGCCATATCAGCTCCACCTAATCTTCCAGATACAGCTGTTTTTATTCCTAATGCTCCAGCTTTCATAGCTTTTTGCATTGCTTGTTTCATTGCTCTTCTGAATGAAATTCTTCTTTCTAGTTGATTTGCAATACTTTCTGCTACTAATTGAGCATCAGTATCTATATTTTTAACCTCAACTATATTTAAATTAACTTCTTTGTTTATCATTTTTTCAAGTTCTGCTTTTAATGCTTCTGAAAGGCTTCCACCTTTTCCTATAACTAAACCTGGTTTAGCTGTATAAACATTAACTTTTACGAATTTAGCAGTTCTTTCGATTTCTATTTTTGAAATTCCACTAATAAATAGTTTCTTTTTCACATATTCACGAATTTTATGGTCTTCAACTAGGTAATCACTGAAGTTTTTGTCATCTGCATACCATTTAGAACTCCAATCTCTAATTACACCTACTCTTATTCCATTTGGATGAACTTTTTGTCCCATCGTAAATATCCTCCTTCCTCTTATTTACTCTCTCTTAAAACTATTGTTATA
Source organism: uncultured Clostridia bacterium (assembly GCA_949388605.1). GTDB lineage: Bacteria > Bacillota > Clostridia > TANB77 > CAG-508 > Scatovivens. The sequence continues at coordinate 8,182 of CASKJV010000028.1, read as the reverse complement.
TGACTTGTTCTTTTTCTGATTCTTACTGCAGAACCTTTTGCAGCTGGTCTAATTCTTTTTAATGTAGGCCCTTGATTTGCGTAAATCTCTGCTACATAAAGGTTTGCTCTATTCATAAAATGATTATTTTCAGCATTTGCTATGGCTGAATTTAATAATTTTTCTAATATTTCAGCTGAAGCTTTAGGTGCGAATTTAACTATTTTTTGAGCTTCTTCAACACTTTTTCCTCTTATTAAGTCTGCTACGATTTTAACTTTTCTACTTGAAATTCTAGCATAACTTAAAGTAGCTCTTGCCTCAAGCACTTGAGTTGTTTTCTCTTCCACTGTTATTTCCTCCTTTACTTCTCTTTCCTTGTAATCTACTACTAATAATATTTTGCAATTATTAATGTTACGATAACTAGGAAAACATTAACTTGTTTTATTTAAATTTTATTTTTTTGTTGTTTTATCTCCTGCGTGACCTTTAAAAGTTCTAGTAGGAGCAAATTCTCCTAATTTATGACCGATCATTTCTTCTGAAATATATACAGGAACATGTTTTCTTCCATCATGAACAGCTATAGTGTGTCCAACCATTTGTGGATATATTGTAGATGCTCTTGACCATGTTTTTAATACTTCTCTTTTACCAGTTTCATTCATAGCTTCAATTCTTTTCATAAGTTCTGGAGCTACATAAGGTACTTTTTTACTTGATCTTGACATTGATTTTCTCCTTTCTTTTTCTTCGCTTCCTCGAAATCCGTATTTCAAGAATTGTATAACAATTCTCGAAACTACCAGAACGATAAAGAAAATAATCTCTACTCGCTTGTCATACACTCTTCAACAATCTTTCAAAAGTGTTATAAGTTATTATAACGAGTACGACTTTTTTATCTATTTTTAAATTAGTTCTATTTTCTTCTCTTAACAATAAATTTGTTAGATAATTTTTTCTTATTTCTAGTTTTATATCCAAGAGCTGGTTTACCCCAAGGAGTCATAGGTCCACTGTGTCCAACAGGAGCTCTACCTTCACCACCACCATGAGGGTGATCATTAGGGTTCATAACAGATCCTCTAACTGTAGGTCTAATTCCCATATGTCTTTTTCTTCCAGCTTTACCTAATTTGATATTTTCATGATCAGAATTTCCTATTGTTCCGATTGTTGCTCTACATCTTACAGAAATTAATCTCATTTCTCCTGATGGAAGTCTTACGTGTGCATAAGCACCATCTTTAGCCATTAATTGAGCTTCTTGACCAGCTGATCTTACTAACTTTCCACCTTGACCTGGATTTAATTCTATATTATGAATTAATGTACCAACTGGAATACTAGATATTGGCATTGCATTTCCTGGTTTAATATCAACATTTGTTCCAGAAACAACTTTGTCTCCATCTGTTAATCCTTGTGGTGCTAAGATGTAACTTTTTGTTCCATCTTCATATTCTACTAAAGCTATATTAGCACTTCTGTTTGGATCATATTCGATACCAATAACAGTTGCTATCATATCATCTTTTTTTCTTTTAAAATCGATTATTCTATATTTTTGTCTATGTCCACCACCTTGATGTCTTACTGTAATTCTACCATATGAGTTTCTACCAGAATGTTTCTTTTTTGTTGCTAATAAAGATTTTTCTGGTGTTTTTTTAGTGATTTCTTCATATGTTGAAGAAGTCATATTTCTTCTTGATGGTGTATATGGTCTATATTGTTTTATTCCCATTTTTACTTTCCTTTCTTGAATTTATAAAAACTTAATCTTGCTTCGTTGAATTTCAAAAAGTCTTCCTTGACATACCAACGTACTATCTTGTTAGAACTTTTTTATTCGTCTTGCAATATTCGTTTTTGATAAGTCCTCTTTTTTATATTTAGGTTATTTTCCCAGTCCTATCTGGTTATTTTTTATTTTCCCAGTATTATCTGGATATTTTCTAAGTTATTTCAGATATTTTATTTAAAGTTGCTATTCTATTATAATTAAGCACCCATGAATTCATCAATAGAATCCTTATACTTCTTAGAAACTTTAACTTCTTTTCCACCTTTTCCAAGGTATTTCATATCAGATACGTTTGTATCTATAGTTACTATAGCTTTTTTCCAATCTGGAGTTTTTCCAGTTGCATATCTAACTCTTTTTTCTTTTCCTTTTACAGTCATTGTGTTAACTTTTAATACTTTAACACCAAATAATTTTTCAACTGCATTTTTTATATCGATTTTTGTTGCGTTTTTTGCAACTTTGAAAGTGTATTTACCTTCTTGCATATCCATGCTACTTTTTTCAGTAACGATAGGTTTTAGTATAATATCTTCTGCTACCATCTTAAGCATACACCTCCTCTAATTTTTTAATTGTATCTACTGTAACAACTAATTTTTTATTTTTTAATAATTCATATACATTAATTGTATTTACTGAACTTGTTGTAACATTAGCTAAGTTTCTAGCTGATTTTTGAACAACTTCATTGTTTGCTGGTAATACTATTAAAGCTTTTTCTTCTACTTTTAAGTTTTTCATAGCATTTGCCATTTGTTTTGTTTTGATTTCTTTGAAATCAAATTTATCAACAACTACTAAATCATTTTCTAATACTTTTGAACTTAATAATGATCTAATTGCTAATTGTCTTTCTTTTTTATTAACTCTGTATTTATATGATCTTGGTTTTGGTCCTAATGCTATACCACCTTTAATCCATTGTGGAGCTCTGATAGAACCTTGTCTTGCTCTACCTGTACCTTTTTGTTTCCAAGGTTTTCTTCCACCGCCTCTTACTTCAGCTCTTGTTTTTGTACTTTGTGTTCCTTGTCTTTGATTAGCTAAATAATTAACTAATACACTGTGTACAACTGCTTCATTAGGTTCGATTCCAAAGATTTCTTCTTTTAAATCTACTTTACTAACTTTTTTTCCTTCTACATTATATACATCTATACTTGGCATTTAATCTTCCTCCTTCCTTCTATTTAGATGCTTTTACAGTTTTTCTAATTTTTAAAATGCTTCCTTTATTTCCAGGTACTGAACCTTTTATTAAAATAGCATTTTTATCTAAGTCTACTTTTACAACTTCTAGATTTTGTACAGTAACTTTGTCTACACCCATATGTCCTGGTAATTTTTTACCTTTAAAAACTCTACCTGGTGTAGATGTTGATCCCATTGAACCTGGTCTTCTATGATACATAGATCCATGTCCCATTGGCCCTCTTGATTGCCCATGACGTTTAATAACACCTTGGAAACCTTTTCCTTTTGTGATACCTTGAACATCAACTTTTTCTCCAGCTTCAAAAGTATCTACTTTTATTTCTGCTCCAACTTTTAAATCAGTTGCGCATTCTGGACATGTTCTAAATTCTCTTAAATGTTTTGTAGCTGTAACTCCAGCTTTTTTGAAATGTCCTTGTTCTGGTTTGTTAACTTTTGATTCTTTAACGGCACCATATCCTAATTGAACAGCGTTATATCCGTCTGTTTCAATTGTTTTTACTTGAACTACTGGACATGGTCCAGCTTCTATAACTGTTACTGGAATAACTGAACCTTTTTCATCAAAAATTTGTGTCATTCCAACTTTTCTTCCTATTATTGCTTTCATCTTTCTTTTTCCTCCTACTATTGGCTACGATTGACATCTGTAATTTTGATTCTTACTAATATTTTTATCAAGTAAGTATTCATTTATTTTAGATTCAACCTCAGCTTGGTTTGATTTTTCTAAAGAAATTTTAATTTTCTTTTAATTTCGAGCTACGTAAGTGCTCTTATTTTTATTATAGTTTGTTACTATAATTTGAGCTATTGCATATACCTATAAATAATTTTGAGTATTGCTGTTGCTCACTTTCATTAAGTTATAACTTAATTTCAATATCAACACCTGCTGGTAAGTCTAATTTCATTAAACTATCAACTGTTTTTTGTGTTGGATAAAGAATATCAATAACTCTTTTATGTGTTCTCATTTCAAATTGTTCTCTTGAATCTTTGTGTTTATGTGGAGAACGTAAAATAGTTACTATTTCTTTCTCTGTTGGAAGTGGAATAGGACCTGAAACTTTAGCTCCTGTTCTCTTAGCAGTATCTACTATTTTTTCAGCAGACTGATCTAAAACAACATAGTCATAAGCTTTTAATCTTATTCTAATTTTGTCACTTCCTATCTTTGTGTTTGATGTTGCCATTTAATTTTTCCCTCCTTAAATAAATATTATGGCTAACGGCAAGTTATCAACGTACCCTGGTGTTTCTTTTAACCCCATTTTAAAATCCAAGCATTTCCTAATGTTCAAAATCTAACAGCATTTCAATTTTAAACTTAAAATCTTGGATAAGTATGTACATTTATCAAACTTATCGCCCGGTCTAAGCCAAGACATACTCCACAGAAGTTCCCTCCACTTAATGTGTAGCCACATTCTGCTTCTTCGCTTTATCTTACGCTTTAATATTATACTACGGGTACAAGCCTTTGTCAATATTTTTTTTATAATATTTCCAATAATTGTAATTAACTAAAAAGGTATTATATATTAATTTTATCCCTTGATATAACAATCTGGTTGTTGCAAATCATATAAGATAAATTTATATAATACCTTTTTAGCACTAATTCATAATATTATGAATCAAATTATTCACTTACTAAAGAACATTCTATATCTGTTTTCCCTAGTAAATTTCCATTATTATATTTTAATAAACTAACTGTAGAATTTCCAGTTGCTTGTGGAATTTCAACTATTATTTCCATAATTCCATCATTATCTAAATCTAATACTTCTATATTATTAATATTCAAATAGTATTCTGTAGTAGAATCTTTTTTCCATTTACTTTTTTCAATAGATGCTAAATCAGCAATCTTACTTCCTTTTGAATCTACTAAAGTTATTTTTGAAAATCCAGTTGTTTTATTTGCTAATACTAATATATATTCATCTGTTTGGTTTCCATCCAAATCAACAATTAACGTTTTTACATTTGTATATTCTGAAACACTTGGATTATTATCAGAAACAATTGTTGGAATAGTATTTACAACTTTTACATTTCTTGGTATTGCTTCATAGTCTTCTGAAATTGCTATTTTTCCTACATTATCTATTTTTACTAGTCCTTCATATAGTTGAGTAGATAGAATTCCAAGTTTTGCATCTCTAAAACTATAATTTTCATAATTATAATATGTAATAACATATTTGTCTGCAGAATCGTTTGTGTTATCTATATATTTTAATGTTACTTCTTCCATTTTTGAAGTGTCTAAAATTAAACCATTATATAAAACTACCAATTCTTCATTCATAACTTTTCTTGTATTAGTTCCATCTGTTACTACTGGTGTGGTAGATTGATTTGTTACATCTGATATTGCAGAGTCTATTATATTAGCAATAGAATCTACTTTTTCATCAGAAGTTTCATTATTTAAAGATGTATTTACAAAATCTTCTGGCAAATTAGATACTAATTTATTATAGTTTTCTTTTTCTTGATGAACTAAATAATAAGTTAATGCTCCTGTTCCAATTATTAAAACTACAAATGCAGTTAATATAAAATTCCCTACTGTACCAATTTTTATTTTTAGAGTTTCTGGTTTATCTGAAATATTTTGTTTTTCTTTTGAGGTTTCATTTTTCTTATCAAGTTCTTCCATACCCTTCTCCTTAGTTTTTTTATTTACAAAGTAAAATTGTTTTAAAATTAATTATATTATATTTGAACTATTAATATATTCTACTATTCTACTTATTTCGCTTGCAATTGTATCTTGATATTTTGGCTCTTCTTCCTTTGGTACATCTGTTATATCATAACCATATTTATTCAAAAATCTATATGTTTCAAGTTCTATAATTTCTCTTTTACTCATTTTTCTATTATCATAAGGCAAATATTTACCTTCTCTTTTTTCAACAATTGCTTGAACTTTTGATTCTAAAATAATATAATTTCTTCTTAATTCTTCTGCTATTGCTTTTAAATCTAACACATCATCTTCAATAAGCTCATCGTCTTCATTATCATCAACAAACATTGTAATTTCTGCCATTAATTCATGTATACTATAATTATGAGCTAAATTTAGTTTTCGTGATAAAGATTTTCTTACTGCCATTTGTCTATATTGAATTTGTTCTATCATAAAATCATCTATTTTATTTCTTCCAGTAAACAAACCTATAAAACGGCTAAATCCGCCTTTTTCTTCAACAATTTCTAAATCATCTTTCAATTTTTTTAGTTCAGCTTCTGCTCTAATATCTCTTACTTTTTCTGTAATTCTTCTTTTTAATTCATTTTCTTCTATAATAGCCATTTCATCAAATCTTGTGACTTTACTATTTCTAACAGCAATTTTTGGATTATTTAAGTAATTTATTAATGTACTTATTTCTATATTTGTTTTTGACATTAACTCTAAGTCTAATTCCACTCTATTATCAAATTCTTTTAAAGTTAATTCTTTTATCTTTTGGTCTATCTTTTCTAATTGTTCTAATAATGCTTCTGCTGTTTTTCTCATTTCAAATGCGTTATTTAAAGCACTATATGATGCCCCCATATTTCCTGCAATTTTGGCATGATTTTGTTGTTTTGTTATTAAATTTTTTATATTGCTAAGTAATTTTTCTACAGCTGTTATATTTTCTCTACTTTCTTGCTTTACTCTTTTTTGCAACTCATTTTCATCTAATTTATTCTCTTCTTTTTGTGTTTCTTCTAACTCTACAATTTTTGTTTCTTCTAATTCTACAATTTTTATTTCTTCTGAATTTTCATTTTCTTCATCAGTAATAAATTCTGTTGCATCTTCATTTTTTATATCTGTCTCTTCAATATTTCCTGAAACTAAACTTACAACTGCTTCTTCTTGTACATTCTCTTCTTCAGACTCGTCAACTATATTTTCAGTATCATACATTATTTCAAAATCTTTAAATAATTCTTCTATTTCTCTACATTCTGCAATCATATATACTGCAATATTTCTTTTCCACATATTAACAAATTCTATATTTTGCTTTCTTACTTCAAATACATTTGTTGAAATTTTCTTAAGTTCATTTAATTCTTGAGTAATTCTTTCAACATCACTATAATCAGCTGCTCTATCTATATCAGAATATCCTTCCTCAATTTCTTTTTCATCTATAGCATTTTCATATTTTCTAAGTAATTGTTCCATTTTTCTAATATTATCGAAATTAATTGCATTTTCTTTTTCAACTTTAATACAATCTTCTAATTTTCTTTTTATTGGATAAGAATTTTCTAATATATAATTGTAAAGTCCATTTCTCTCAATATCACCTATTTTATCTAATGTTTGTTTTTCAAGAACTATATTATAATATTTAAAATATTTTGAGTTATCTAAATTTATGTTTTTATTTTCTTCTATGCTTTTTATTTTTGTGAAAGGCGCAATTAAGATAAAATTTTTATCTTTTTCTGAATTTAGAATTTCTCCTACATTTATATAAGGAACATTTTCTTCTAATGTAATTGTAATACCAACTGGTCTCTTCCAATTTGAAGCAAATTCTTCTTCTTGATTTTTATCTGTTGTTGCAGACCAAATTCTATCTATAAATGGTTCTATTTTTAAACGTTCTATTTCAGATAGATTAGTTCCTCTATAGAATACTTCTTTTTTATGTTTTGTTTTGTAAAAATTTTTCATAAATAATTTATATAGTATTTTTGTATTCATAAGATTTTCAATTATATTTTCTCTACTATATGGTATTTTTACAACTTTATTTTCAACTTCATCACTTAATAAAGCTATATCTGTTTCACAATTACTAACTAATAATTGATTCATAGCTTCATATTTTTCATTTATATACAATTTAAGCGTTTCAAGTTCTTCTTTTGTAAAATCTAAATCCATAATATGTACCACCTTACATTTTTTCACGAAATAATTGTATCATTTATATATTTTTTTAGCAACATTTTTATAACAAATTAATAAATAAAAATATTGCTTTTATTAAGCAACACATAACTTATTTTTAATCCATTTCACTATAATAACTAAGAAATTTACCATAGACTTCTATAATTTGAATTGCAAAGAAATTTTCTATAATAAATATCCCCCGGCTAAGCCGGGGGTTTTTTACTTTAACGCCCATAGGGCTA
>CASKJV010000027.1 GCA_949388605.1 uncultured Clostridia bacterium | reverse complement strand
ATATACATATTAATAATCTTTGAAAATGAAATCTACCCTACAAATTACAATTTATCGAAAAAAAAGCGAATAGATAAACTATTCGCTACATTATATTAATTTTAAAAATTAATATTCATATATAACTTAAAAATATTCTTTAAGTATCTTTTTAAAATCTGCCTCAGACTCAACCGAATTAATCTCATTTCGTATTGTAGTTGCATTTTTCATTCCTTTTACATACCAAGAAATATGTTTTCTTATCTCACGAGTAGCAGTGTACTCTCCCTTCTCTTTTAGCAATAATTCAAAATGCTCTAAAATAACATTATATTTTTCAGACACAGAAACTTCAGGAAGTTTTTTTCCATTTTTTAAATAATATTCAACTTCACTAAAAATCCAAGGATTTCCTAGACAAGCTCTCCCAATCATAATTCCATCAACACCTGTCATCTCAAACATTTTCTTAGCACTTTCTGGAGAGTTTATATCACCATTACCAATCACAGGAATTTTTACTGCTTCTTTTATCTCTTTTATAATATTCCAATCTGCATTTCCTGAATAAAATTCTTCTCTTGTTCTACCATGAACTATAATTGCATCTGCACCTGCATTTTCTATTATTTTGGCTGCTTCAACTGCTACAATATTTTTCTCGTCCCATCCTTTTCTTATTTTTACAGTCAAAGGTTTATCTGTATTTTTTCTTACCTCTTCTACTATATTTTTTACTAAATCCAAATTTAATAATAATTTACTTCCATCTCCATTTTTAACTACTTTTGGAGCTGGACATCCCATATTAATATCTACTACATCACAATAATTAGATATAAATTTAGCTGATTTTCCCATCGTAATAGGATCACTTCCAAAAATCTGCATTGAAATTGGTCGTTTTTCATCATTTGAAACAATCATTTTTAATGTTTTCTCATCATGATAGCATATAGCCTTACTACTAACCATTTCATTACATACTAGCCCAGGTTTTCCATACTTTTTACATATCTTTCTAAAAGGTAAATCTGTAACACCTGCCATAGGTGCTAATATTATATTATTTTCTAATTCTATATTTCCAATTTTTAACGGTTTTACAAACAACATCTCTTTTTTATCCTATCTAATTTATTCTGCAAATTTTTTACTTCTATACTAAATATGGGCATATTTCAATATGCCCACTAATTTACTCTACAAAAATTGCTTTTTGTCTTCTACTACTAATATTTAATAATAAACCAATACAAATAAAATTAGTTATTAATGAACTACCACCATAACTTACAAATGGTAATGGAATACCTGTAATTGGTAATAGCCCAATTGTCATTCCTATATTCTCTGTCATATGGAAGAAAAATATTCCAGCAATTCCTATAGCAATATATGAACCAATATTATCTTTAGCTGTTTTAGCAACATAAATAGATTTTGTTACTAATATAATATACAAAATTGTAATACTTCCAGTAGCAATAAATCCCATTTCTTCTCCTATTACTGAAAATACAAAATCTGTAGTTTTAGGATGTAGAAAACCAAGTTGAGTTTGGTTACCTTTAAATAATCCCATTCCGAAAATTTCTCCTGCACCAATTGCAAGCTTTGATTGAATAATATTATATCCTGCCCCTCTTGGATCTGAACCTGGATTCAAAAATACTTGTATTCTCTTTATTGCATGTTCAGGTAAATTAGCATAAATAATTGGAGCTACTATTATTACAATAGCTATAGAAAATATAATATATTTTTTATCAATTCCAGACACAAAAAGCATGAATAGTATTGCTGTTATATAAGCTAGTGCTGTACCATTATCTGGTTCTTTTATTATTAATAGAATTGGAATTGCAGAAAAAATCAAAATTATTGCTAATTTCCATATCTTATTAATTTCTTTTCTTCCTCTTACTTGCATTTTATTTATTAAAAATGCTAAAAAAAGTATAATAACAATTTTTCCAAGTTCAGATGGTTGAAATGAAAAAGCTTCTCCAATTTTAAACCAACTACTAGCACCACTTATAGGGGGGGTAAACAGAACTCCTATAAGTAATCCAATAATTACAATATAAGCTAATGTAGAAAATCTAACAATTACATTATAATCAATTATTGAAGCTAATATTAAAAAAGGTATACTTATAAAAATCCATTGGACTTGTCTTTTAAATTCACCATATTCTGTACTTTGAGTAGCCGAAAATAATGCCACTAATCCTAAAATTACCAACATTACACTTACAATAAGAATTGTCCATTCTGTATTTTTAAGTAACTTTTTTCCCATTTATTTATATACTCCTATTTCTTTTTATTAGTCTTATCTTTTGTGTTTTTTGTGTTTGTTTTTTCAGAATTATCTATCATTTTTTCAGCTGCTTCTGCTGCTTTTAGTAAATCATCAAATGTAACATCATCGTCATCTTCTTCAGCATCATCAACTTCTTCAAATACTTCTTTTATTTCTTCTATTCCATCTTCATTATTTACTACATTTTCTTCTTGTCTATCATTTTTTTCGTCTACATGTACATTTTTATTTAATTTAACTTTCTCATTAATATCTTCTGGACTATTATCATAATTTTCTGGAAGTTCTATAACATTTGGAAGGTCTTCTTTATTTTCTTCTTTATTGGAAACTTCATTATAAGTATTAATTCCCATTTCTTTATTAAAATCTACCCCTTCAAAATCTTTTATTTTTTCAGCTATCATATCATTTTTTATATTTACAATTGGTATATTAGCAAATAGTGAAGGAGCGCCATTTGTTCCATCTTCATTTTCTTGATTTGTAAGTCTTACATCTATAGTTTCTTCATCAACTACTATATATTTTTTAACTACATCAATGATTTCTTGTTTCATAAGTTCCAAGAAATCAGCTGATACATTAGCTCTATCTTGCATAAGAACCAAATGTAATCTTTCCTTTGCGGCATCTTTTGAGCCTAATTCTTTTTGTGGCTCTTTTACTATTTTTTTGAAAAAATGTCCTAAATTTTCAAACATTATTATCACTTACCTCCAAATTTTTTCTATCCTATTCCGAAAAGACTTTTTAATCTAGCAAAAAAGCCAGATTCTTTTCCAGGTACTGTAACTTCAATATTTTCTCCTAATAATCTTCTTGAAATTTCTATATAAGCTTTTCCTGAAGGTGCTTTTTTATTAGAAATAACGGGTTCTCCTTTATTAGTTTGAGAAATAATATTTTCATCATCTGGTACTACTCCTATTAAATCTATAGCTAATAGATCAACAATGTCATTTACATCCATCATTTCACCTTTTCTAACCATACTTGGTCTTAATCTATTAACAATTAACTCTGGATTTTTAATTTCAGAAGCCTCTAGTAATCCAATAATTCTATCTGCATCTCTTATAGATGAAATTTCAGCTGTTGTTACAACTAAAGCTCTATCAGCTCCAGCAATAGCATTTTTAAACCCTTGTTCAATTCCAGCTGGACAATCAATTAATATGTAATCAAATTCTTCTTTTAATTTATTTACTAAATCTATCATTTGTTCTTCATTTATAGCTGTTTTATCTTTGGTTTGTGCTGCTGGAAGTAAGAAAAGTTCTTTAAATCTTTTATCTTTTATTAAAGCTTGTCTTAATCTACATTTTTCTTCTATAACATCAACTAAATCGTATACTATTCTATTTTCAAGTCCTAAAACAACATCTAAATTTCTTAAACCAATATCTGTATCAACTAATGCAACTTTCTTTCCTGCTAAAGCTAAGGCTGATCCAAGATTAGCTGTAGTTGTTGTTTTACCAACTCCACCTTTTCCTGATGTAATAACTATAACTTCTCCCATTAAATTTCCTCCTTTAAAACTCTTACCTTCTGATTCTCATATTAAAACATATATATATTATATTTTTTTTTATAAAAAGTCAATCTATATGAGTACATTTTTGTAATATTTTTGTAACAAAACATAAAGTCCAGAACTTTTTTCTGGACTTTGTTAATACTATCTATTACTATACACAGATTCAGTTAAATTTGGTTCTTCCAATTTAGGTATATTTTTAAATATTGAATTTTTTATATTATTAAAAAAATCTCCAATTTTTCCCATCTAAGACTCCCTTAAACATAATAATATATTTTATTATATCATAATTTTTTCATAAATTATCTTTATTACAATTTTTAAATAAAAATGTAATAATCATATATCTTAATAAAATTTTTCATATTTATACTTGTTTCTATTTGTTAAATACACCCATAATTTTACATACCTCATTTCACATAAAAATACTCTTTTTTATTAAAAAACACTTCTATAATTTTATTTAAAAAGTGATAATAGTTATATTGACTTTAATTATTAAAAAATATATACTGTAACTATTAAAAATAGCTAAATTTATTTTAGTCATAGAAATATAACATAATTAATACAATCTTACAAAACCCTGTTTTATAAGAAAAATCTAATAGGAGGTTATAATGAGTAATTTAATTGAAATCAGATGGCATGGTAGAGGTGGTCAAGGTGCAAAAACAGCTTCTCTTCTTCTTGCAGATGCAGCTTTCAATACAGGAAAATATATTCAAGGATTTCCTGAATATGGTCCTGAAAGAATGGGAGCTCCAATTACAGCTTACAACAGAATAAGTGATAATCCAATCACAGTTCATTCCAATATTTATGAACCTGATTATGTAGTAGTTGTTGATGACACACTTCTAGATTGTGTAGACGTTACAGCAGGTCTAAAAAAAGATGGAGCAATAATAATTAATTCAACAAAAAGTGGAGATGAATTAAAAAAATCTTTAAAAGGTTATGAAGGAGATGTGTATAAAATTGATGCAAGAAAAGTTTCAATGGAAACTTTAGGAAAATATTTTCCTAATACTCCTATGCTTGCAGCAATTGTTAAAGTTAGTAACATTATGCCTGAAGAAGCTTTCTTAAATGATATGATTGGTTCTTTTAAACATAAATTTGCAAAAAAACCTGAAGTTATTGAAGGAAATATGAAAGCATTAGAAATGGCTTTAAAAGAAGTTTCTAAAGTATAAAATTAATATCTTCCTCACTACTTTAGTCTCTGGCTATTTAAATTATTAGAGTGAGATAACTTATATAGTGAGAAAAGAAAAAATGAAAGGAGAATACTATGACAGAAAATTCAATAAATAATGAAACACCTTGGCAAGAACTTACTATTGGCGGAAACATTTATAATGCTGGCAATGCCAAAGAATTTAAAACTGGCGATTGGCGTTCCACTACTCCTGTTTATAAACCTGAAGTTTGTAAACAATGTGGTCTTTGTTTTCCCGTTTGTCCAGATGATGCAATTCCAGTAAACAAAGAAGGAAAAAGAGAAGATTTTGATTTTGATGCTTGTAAAGGATGTGGTGTTTGTGCTAAAGTTTGTCCTTTTAAAGCTATCGAAATGAAATAGTTTTAAAATAATAAGTACAATTAGTAAAAAATTTTAATTACATATAATCATAAAATTTTTTATTATTATTCTAGAAATATACTATTTTTTATTAAATTTAGTTAAATAAGATGAATCAAATACAAAAAAATAGAAAGGAAAAAATTATGGGAATTAGAGAAAGATTAAGTGGTAATGAAGCAGCTGCTATCGCTATGAAACAAATTAATCCAGATGTTGTTGCTGCATTTCCTATCACACCTTCAACAGAAATACCTCAATACTTTTCAACTTTTGTAAATAATGGTCAAGTTGATACAGAATTTGTTGCTGTTGAAAGTGAACATAGTGCAATGAGTGCTTGTATTGGTGCACAATCCGCTGGAGCTAGAGCTATGACAGCAACTTCTGCAAATGGTTTATCATTAATGTGGGAAATGATTTATATAGCATCAAGTTTAAGATTACCTATTGTTATGTCATTAGTTAATAGAGCAGTTTCAGGGCCTTTAAATATACACAATGATCATTCAGATGCTATGGGAGTTAGAGATGCTGGTTGGATTATGTTATTTTCAGAAAATAATCAAGAAGCATATGATAATTTATTAATGGCACACAGAATTGCTGAACATAAAGATGTTCAATTACCTTTAATGGTTTGCCAAGATGGATTTATAACATCTCATTCAATTGAAAATATTGAATTATTAGAAGATGATAAAGTTAAAAAATTTGTTGGAACATATAAACCAGAACATTATTTATTAAACGATAAAGAACCAATAGCTGTTGGACCTTTAGACTTACAATCATATTTATTTGAACACAAAACACAACAAGCTGTAGCAATGAGAAACGCAAAAAAAGTTATTGCTGAAGTATCAGCAGAATTCGAAAAATTAACAGGTCGTAAATATGAATTTTTCGAGAAATATAAAATGGAAGATGCTGAACTTGTAGTAGTATGTATGAACTCTACAGCTGGTACAACTAAAGCAGCAATAGATAATTTAAGAAATCAAGGAATTAAAGCTGGTTTATTAAAAATAAGAATGTTTAGACCATTTCCTGCAGAAGAAGTATCAGAAGTTCTAAAAAATGCAAAAGCAATAGCTGTTTTAGACAAAGCAGATTCTTTAAATGCTGCTGGTGGAGCATTATTTGAAGATGTTACATCAGGAATGTTTGTAAGTAATATACATGTTCCTACTGTAAATTATGTTTATGGAATTGGTGGTAGAGATACAACTGTAAAAGATATTGAAAAAGTATATAAAGATTTAGAGGTAATTGCAAACAGTGGATACCTTGGAAATCCTTATAGATATTTAGGATTAAGGGGGAATTTTTAGATGGCATATAATCATAAAGAAGTAATAGCTAATAAACCTTCAAGATTAACTTCTGGTCATAGAATGTGTGCTGGTTGTGGTGCTCCTTCTGTTGCTAGAATGATTTTAAGAGCAGTAAAACCAGAAGATCATGCTGTTATAGCTGGGGCAACTGGATGTATGGAAGTTTCTACTTTTATATACCCATATACAGCTTGGACAGATTCTTTTATTCATACAGCTTTTGAATGTGCTGGTGCAACTTTAAGTGGTGCAGAAGCAGCTTACAAATCTATGAAAAAACAAGGTAAATTACCAGAAGATAAAAATACAAAATTCATTGCCTTTGGTGGTGATGGTGGAACTTATGATATAGGACTACAAAGTTTATCTGGAGCTATGGAAAGAGGACATGATATGGTTTATGTTTGTTATGACAATGGAGCATACATGAACACTGGTATTCAACGTTCTTCTGCAACTCCAAAATTTGCTGACACAACAACTACACCAGCTGGTTCAGTTGTTCCTGGAAAGATGCAATCTCGTAAAGATTTAGCAAAAATAATGGTTGGTCATCATCTTCCATATGTTGCACAAACTATTGCTTTATCAAATTATAAAGATTTATATGAAAAATCTGAAAAAGCAATTTATACTGAAGGAGCTTGTTTCTTAAATGTTCTTGCACCATGCCCAAGAGGATGGGGATATAACACAGAAGATTTAATGCAAATTAATAAACTTGCTGTTGATACTTGTTATTGGCCTTTATATGAAGTTATTGATGGAGTATACAAAATTAATTATAAACCAGCAAAAAAACTTCCTATTGAAGAATTCTTAAAACCACAAAAAAGATTTAAACATATGTTTAAACCAGGTAATGAATGGATGATTGAAGAATTCCAAAAAGAAGTAGATGCTAGATGGCAAGAATTATTAGATTTAGAAGAAATTACAAATAAACAAGACTAAATATAAATTATATCTAAACTATATATGAAAAGAAGTGAATATTTACAAAACTACAACGTATTGTAAATATTCACTTCTTTTCTTTATTATTTTTCTTAATTAAATACTTTTTTTTATATGTTCATCACTTTTTTTCACTCCTTTTACTATATTTTTTGCAATAATGTATTAAAATTAATATGTTTTGTTCAATTATTCTAAGCATATTCATGCAAATTTTTCAGACAAACAAATTTTATTCATAAAATTTTTAATTCTAATACAAAAGAAAATTATACATTTTATTTCTTATAAATACACTAAAGAAAAAATTGTAAAACTATATACAAAATGTATGTATTTTTGGTTCTTTATTATATACGTACATACATTTTGTATATTTATTGAAATTTAAGCAAATTTATAGTAAAATTAATAATATTATTTAAAGAGGTATTTTTATGAATTTGTCAAAAGAAACAAAATTTTTAATGAATAAATATAATATAACAGCAAATAAAAATTATGGTCAAAACTTTTTAATAGATGAAAATGTAGTAAATGGAATTATAGAACAAGCCCAAGTTTCTAGAAATGATCTTGTAATTGAAATTGGACCTGGCCTTGGTACACTTACATCATCTTTATTAGATTATGCTGGTAAAGTTATTTGTATTGAATTAGATACAAATATGTTAAAAATACTAAATGATAGATTTGGATTATATAATAATTTTGAATTAATAAATAATGATGTTTTAAAAGTTGATTTACACAATTTAATTTCCAAAAACTCAAATTTCAAAAAAGTTAAAGTTGTTGCAAATTTACCTTATTATATTACAACACCAATCATTATGAAGTTACTAGAAGATAAATTAAATCTAACGAGTATTACAGTCATGGTTCAAAAAGAAGTTGCAGAACGTTTAACAGAAACTCCTGGAGGAAAAAATACAGGTTCTATAACATATAGTATAAATTATTATACCAATGCAAAAACAATTTTAGAAGTTCCTAAAACTTCTTTCATTCCAAGTCCTAAAGTTGATTCTTCTGTCATAAAACTAGACGTTTTAGATAATCCCAAAATTAAAGTATTAAATGAGGAAATATTTTTTAAAATTGTAAAATGTGCATTTATGCAAAAAAGAAAAACTTTAATAAATTCCTTATCCAATTCTGGAATTTCAAACAAAGAAATTTTAGAAAACATTTTGACTGAATTAAATATTGATACAAGAATTCGTGCAGAACAACTAACTTTAGAACAATTTGGAATGCTATCAGACAAATTAAGTAAGATATAAAATTAGATATCTACATTATAACTTGTAACATTTTTTACAAAAAATATAAAGAATTATAATATAAATTATAAATGGAGGAAATAAATATGGAAGAAAAAATACAAAATGCTAAATATGCTCTTACATATTCTAAAGGAATATCATTACCAAAAAATTCAAATTTTATATCTATAACTATTGCAGATGATACAATCTATAAAAATATAAATGGGGAAAAAAAGACAGAAATAAATTCTGAATTAACAGATAAAATTTGGAATCTATTAAATTCTCATTTAGAAACAATTATAGAATTATCTAATAAAGAAAAAACTTTAGAACATTATAAAAGTTCAAGTAAAGATCAAATTAGTATAAAAATTATTGATAAGCATTACTTGTTAACTGGTAAAGTCGCAGATGATGATATTAAAAACTTTTATAATAAGATAATTAGTGAAATATTAAACATATTAGGATACTAAATAAAAGATAAGAAAATTCATAACAAGAATTTTTTAAAGACATACAGCTAGATTACCAAAACTTAAAAAGGGCTGTTAAAAAGTCTTATTATTGTAACTTATAGCAATAAAAATCATTGAAAATACGTATGTAAATTCAATGATTTTTTAGTTTTTACAGCCATTTTTAATGTAATTTTAGCTTTCTCATTTTATAGTTATATTTAAGCTTTAATTTTACAATTTACTTTAAACTTTATTATAATAGCAATTACTACCACTAAAGTAATTCCACTTATTATAAAAATTATATTGCTCATTTTTTGAATTTGACTGGATTTTAATTCTTCCGTTTTTTCTACTTGAATAGCATCTATTTCAATACTTTCATTACCATTTTTCTTGTATTCTTCAAATCTTTTTAAAAACTTATCATAATTTTCTGGTGTTGCAGAAATATTTTTTGCTATATATTCCCCATCTACAATTGAATATTCAATAAAAAGATAATTCTCTTCTAATCTCCATATTGTATTTTCTTCTACATATGGCTTAACAGCATAATTAATACTTGCCTTAAATATACCTTCGCTTTCTCTACTATAATCATAACTACCACCTCTATAATCATAACTAATTATTCTTTCATTCTCAGGTACATTTTCAGATTTATATGGTTCCATATATTCTTTTAATGTTGAACTAATAGCATCATTTATTTTCTTATTTCTTTCTCCCCATTCTTCAAGGGCAAATGCTTGTGTACTAAAAATCAATAATAAAATTATAAATGATATACAAATTTTTTGCATATTACTTCACCTCAGCTTTCTCTAATAATATTTCTGCTTCTCTGCCATGATAATTCACATGGAGTGTTATTTCATCTGTTATGTCATATTTTGTCAAATCAAACATAGCATTATAAGTATACTTTCCATTTTCATCTATACTTCCACCACCATTTTCTCTATTACTTAATGTAACATCAAATTTTTCTCCATTTTCATTTGTTAAATATTTATTAAAATCTTCCCATACACTAAAGTTTTTCTTCATATATTCTATATATTCTGGTGTCTTTTTTAAATCCCTATATATATAATTAAGTATATCTGTAGTTTGTAATTCATCATCTTCTGGAAGACTATTAAAAAATTCTATTTCTGGAGTTGTTGGAGCAATTAGTTTTTCTTGTTTTGTTGGAAATTCTAATGTAAGAAATGTTCCTGTATCATAAACAGTTACATCTGTTACATTAAATTCATTATTACTTGTACTTTTTTGTTTATAAGCAATACTTGTTCTATTATACATCTTTTCTGGAACATCAACACTAATCTTCCAATCACCTTTTATAACAATATCTTCTTCTCCCCAAGTTCCTTCAACTTCGTCTTCAATACGGATTCTACTTAAATCTAAATTAATTTTTTTACTTTTTGGATAATAGGGTTCACTTATATAAATATTGAAAGTTTTTTTTACATGATTTCCATTTTTCTCAATTATATTTCCATATAAGCCACTTCCATAAAATTTATCATCTTCATTTGCCTTAATATTTTTTTCCTTGCAGAAATCTTCATAAGTTCTTCCATATCCACAGTGTAAAACATTATAATCTTCATCATATATAACAAAATCTGGAAAATTAATATCCCAAATATCCTTCACATTAACTATATCTTTAATTTTATCTGATAGAGTAATATCTAGTGTCATACTTAATGAAAAATCATCCATAACAAATTCTTCGACTTTTATTTTAGTATCAAAATCTTCTATCATTTCTCCTGTTTCTTCATTTAGAATACTAGAATCTGATACTTCATCTTCCATATCTGTTTTTTCTACATATCCTTCACTTATTGCCTTTCCAAATCCGTTTCCACCACCATATATATTATCATAAATCTTAGTAGATATATCTTTAGCAAATACCATTCCAGTAATTGATAAAGAAGAAATAACTACAGTTAATGTTTTTTGAAAAATATTCTTTATGCGCTGATTCTTTTTGTCAATAATTTTAAAATTTTCTAAGCCAATATTTTCAGCTAAATTTTTATAAATTTTCTCTTTTTCCATATTAATAAAATCCTCCTATTCTCAAAAATTCTTTTACTTTTTTTCTAGTTCTATAAAGTATTGTTTTTGCATTGCTTACAGATATATTGAGTTCCTTAGATATATCTTTTATTTTTTTATTATGATAATAATATTTTGTAAAAACTAAATATTCTTTTTCTCCAATTAGTTTTAAACTTCTTATTATGCAATCATTTACTTCTTTCTCTTCTAATACCTTTTCGATATTAAATTTATCAATAAATTCCTCTTCAAATTTATCATAATATAATTTAGACGATACTTCTCTATATTTCTTATATATTACTCTTTTAGTAACTCCTGCTATATATGGAGCGAACTTAGCTTTTTTATCTAAAATATTTTTATTTTTCCA
Organism: uncultured Clostridia bacterium; assembly: GCA_949388605.1. Lineage (GTDB taxonomy): Bacteria > Bacillota > Clostridia > TANB77 > CAG-508 > Scatovivens. The sequence continues at coordinate 12,927 of CASKJV010000027.1, read as the reverse complement.
AACTATAAAAAACACATCAGATATAATTTCTTCTTCGTCTTCTAATTGTATATTCGAAAAATTTTTGACTATAGTTCTTATATAATTATAATAATCATCTATTACATATTGCATATTTAGTTCATTTTTAAAAAAATATTTTTCTATTATTTTTTCTTCTATCATATTCACCACCTTAAATAGATTAATTATATTTATATATTTTATAAATTTTGAAAAAAGGTTACACAATTTTATAATTTTAATATAATTTTTTATATTATTATTTTCCTGAAAACCTTATATTATAAGAATTGCAGAGAATTTTTCTATAATAAAAAAAAGTCTGTAAAACTACAGACTCTTCTTTATTACTATTATGCTGTTTTTTGTTTAATTTCTTCTAATGCTTTAGATAATTGATCTGGACAAGAAGTTCCTCTTCCTGCACAATCAATTCCCTTCAATCTTTTTATTGCTTCATCAATGTTCATTCCTGCAATTAAAGATGCAACACCTTGAGTGTTTCCAGCACATCCCCCTAAAAAATGTACTGACTTAATAATGTCACCTTCTACTTCTATTGTTATTTCCATTGAGCAAACTCCTACAGGTCTATATTTATATATCATAATGTATCCTCCTTTTAGAAACTTATAATTTCATTATATATTCTAACAATATACTGATCTGTCATACCTGACATATAATCAATTATTGACTTCAAATAATCTTCTATTTTGTTTAAATCATATATTACTTTATTACAGAATTTATCATTATCTCTATCTACAGAATTAGAATAAGTTTCAAGCCAATTGGCAAATTCATCTGAAAGAAAAGGATAATATCTTCTTAATTTTCTTATACTTTTTATAGTAGCAATACCATTATACGCATTTTTCAAAGTATAAAAAATTTCATTCATAAGTACCGTAAAATATCTAATTGTAGGTTGTATTCTTTCATTTTTATATATTTTATCATAATTAAATTTTTTTATTTTCTCCATTGTATTATAGGCCTCTTTAGAAAATTTTAATCCTTCTTCTACATTACTATTATTACACAAATCACTAACTAAATATCCTATAATGCTAGAATTATTTATTCTAATATTTTCAATTGACTTATCTATATTATTTATATCTCTATCTGTTATAATTTTCATTTCTTTTGCATCTTCTAAATCTCTTCCTAAATAAGAGATATTATCTGCTATTTTAACTACACATGCTTCCCATGTATATGGAGAGAATTTATTTGAATATGAAAACTCATCTAAATCTACAAATTCTTCCCTTGGTTTCTGTCCATTAATATTAGGATTTCCAGAATGTCCAGGTATTCCATCTCTAACTGCATATGTTAAGTTTAAATTTCTCTTTATTCCTGCACGATCACTTAATAATTCTATATTATCTACTAAATATAATCCATTTCCTCCATGCCAGAATTTTCCTCCATATTCCCTTTTAGCAATTTCGTCTAAAATTCTTTCACCTTGATGGCCAAAAGGACTATGCCCTATATCATGAGTAACTGCAATTGCTCTTGTTAATTCTGAATTTAACCCCAAATAATTTGCTATTGTATTACTTATAGAATCAACTAAATTTACATGTTCAATTCTAGTACAAATGTGATCATTCTTAGGAGCAAAAAACACTTGAGTTTTATGTTTTAATCTTCTATATGCTGTACAATTTATAATTCTTGTATAATCTCTATCAAATTCTGTTCTCATAGGAGCATCTCCAAAAACTGGATCATACATTTTTTCTACTCTAGAAATTGCATTTTTCCATTTTGGATTTGTCTCATACATTGCTACATTTTCAAATTTCTTCATCTTTAGTTTCTCACCTTTTCAAAAAAATATTATATTTTCTTAAATCAAGTTTTCTAATTCATATTTACTAAAATTGTATTTTTTATTACAAAATTGACAAACAATCTCAGCTTGTCCATCTTCCTCAATTATTTTATTTAAATCTTCTTTTCCTATTGAAACAAGTCCTTCAGCAAACTTTTCTTTATTACATTCACATTCAAACTTTATTTGTAAATCGTCTTCTAAAAGCTTAATATTTTCATCACCAGTAACAATCATTGCAATTTCTTCTAAAGTTTTATTTTCTGCAAGTAATTCACTAATACTTGGCGATTTACTTAATGCCTCTTCAATTTTTGATATTTCGTTTTCAGTAGCATCTGGCATTAAATTTATCATATATCCACCAGCACTTTGTACTCCATTTTTATTTACTAAAACTCCTAATGCAAGAACAGTTGGCTTTTGTTCTGATGTTGCAAAATACTCTGTAAAGTCTTCAGCAATTTCTCCAGAAACTAATGGAACTAGTCCATTGTACTCTGAATCTGTAATATTACTTTGTTTTATAACATTTAAATATCCTACATTTCCTACTGCACCACCAACATCAATTTTTCCATTTGATTTTAATGGCAATTCAACCAAAGGATTTTCCATATATGTTTTAATTTTAGAAATATTATCTTGACGTTTTATAACACCAACTATTAATCCACAAGGTCCATTTCCTTTTATTTGAACTGTAATAGAGTCATCGTTTTCTTTTATACTCGTTAATCCCATAATTCCACATACAGTTGCTACTCTTCCCATAGTAGCTGTTGTTGTTGGAGTTAAGTCATGTATTTTTCTTATTTCTTCAATTAAATCTTTTGTATTTACACAAATTATACTAGCTTTTCCATCATAGGCTAAATATTTTTCTACTTTATCCACTAATTATTCACTCTTTCTTATATATTTTTTTCTTTAAATGCTTTAAATACATCTTTATAACTACTCATTAATAATTCATATTTCATTTCTTCAGATAAATCTTCATTATACATTGCATTTGTAATTGGAATTGTATATGAATTATATTTCGGCATAAAAAATCTAGTTTTTACAATATAGTCAATTAAACAATCCTTTTCATTTAATTCTACTTCATTTCTTTTTAGAAATTCTTTCATCATTTGTGTATATTCATCATGAAAGTAATTGAATACTTTTGTATATTCTTTTTTATTTGCTAATTCTTTTATTTCGGATTCTATTAGCATTATTTTTCACCTCATATGTAGTATAAATTTCCAATGTTATTTTATAATATTTTATTTTATTTTACAAGTATAATTTAGTTTCTTTATTAATTTAGTTTGAAATATAAATTGTAATTTTTTGTAATGTTAAAATGTAACGGAAATTAATAAAATTTAATACTATATTTTATAAAATAATTAGAATTTATTGAAAGGAAATTTTATATGAATACATTAAGATTAAATTCAAGAGGACCTGAAGTGGAACTTTTGCAAAGTACATTAATAAAATTAGGTTTTTATAATGGAGCAGTTGATGGAATCTTTGGTTTTCAAACATTTTCTGCTGTCCAAAGATTTCAAAGAGAATTTGGATTGCCAGTTGATGGCATTGTTGGTACAAATACTTGGAATGCATTAATGCCATACATAAATGGAAATACAGAATATACAATTCAAAAAGGAGATACTCTTTATTCTATTTCTCAAAAATATTCTACCACTGTAGATGCTATAATTTATGCAAACCCTAATATAGACCCGGAAAATTTGACTATAGGAGAAAAAATAATTGTACCTTTTGGAAATGTCGTACCAACTAATATAAGTTATACTTCTCAAATATTAAATTTAAATATTAATGCTTTAAAAACTATATATCCATTTTTGGAAATATCAACAATTGGAACTAGTGTTTTAGGAAGGCCAATTAGCGCAATTAAATTTGGAACAGGAAGAAAAGAAGTTCTTTATTGTGCTTCAACTCATGCAAATGAATGGATTACAAGCCCTTTATTAATGAGATTTTTAGAAAACATATCAAAAAGCTATGTAAATAATCTTAATATCTTTGGATATAATGCACGTGAACTTTTTAACAATGTATCTTTATATATAGTTCCAATGGTAAATCCTGATGGAGTTGATCTTGTTACAGGATTATTTACAGAAAATTCTTGGGCATATATAAATGCAAAACGTATTGCAAGTAACTTTCCTGATATTCCATTTCCTAGTGGATGGAAGGCAAATTTAGAACGGAATTGACCCAAATTTACAGTTTCCTGCTGGTTGGGAAGAAGCAAAAGAAATAAAATATGCACAAGGATTTACTCGGGCCAGCACCACGTGATTTCGTTGGTTATGGACCACTTACTGCTCCTGAATCAGTTGCCTTATATAATTTTACACTTAGACATAATTTTAGTTTAATGATAACTTATCATACACAGGGGCGTGTTATTTATTATCAATATCAAAATCAAACTCCACCTAATAGTCAGAAAATAGCAGACGAGTTTGCCAGAGTTTCAGGATATACAGCAGAACAAGTACCTGCTAACTCTAGTTTTGCTGGATTTAAAGATTGGTTTATTTTTTACTATAATAGACCTGGATTTACTATTGAAGTTGGTTTAGGCAAAAATCCTATACCTATTTCTCAATTTGCAGGAATTTATAGAGAAAATTTAGGTATACTAGTTACTGGATTAGTACAATAATTACATGGCAAAAAAGGCACAATATTTTAAATTTTAAAATATGTGCCTTTAATCTATATTACAATAGTACTGTGTTTATAAAATCTATCAACAAAATTTATATTTAATAAATATAATTGAAAAATATCCAATCAAATTCAATTAATGAAAAAAATATTTTATCTCCATATATCTCCATTTATATGACTTATTAATGCCATAATAAAAGCATTTCTTGTTAAATCTATTCTAGAAATTTCATCATGTGTAAGATAGCTTATTCCACCTTTTCCTTTACCTAAATTTTCACCTTGAAATATGTTATCCATAACTTTTCCAAGTTCTGTTTCTAAAATATCATTAATATATTTTTTTGGTATTTGAAAACCTTGACTCATTCCAATACTTTGAAGTCCTTCTTTATTTTCTATTACAGCACTATTAAAATCTATCCATTCACCTAAAAGATTTGTAATCCCTGCCTCTGACGCAATATAATAATCTACGTTTATATGATTTATTTTTGCATATTCTTTTAGATTTTTTACTCTATTTTTAGCTCCTTCTAAAATTTCTTCATTTACAGGTTGATCTCCTACTTCTGAACTTACTGCAATTCCCATAATCTCTACATTTTCAAAGTACTTTTCAAAAGCTTGTCTTGCCCCTTCTATTTTTCCTGGATTTTTTGTTCCCATTAATATTTTCATACTTAATTTCATTACTCCTTTTTATAACTAATATTTATATATATTCTATTATTACTATCTTTGCATATTTTTTGTTATTATATATTTATACTCTATTTTATTTTCTAATGTTTATATACTCTTGTACTTCTTAATGTGTTTTTATTTATATAATCTCGTCTTATATATTTTTCATTATTTTTCTTCTTTTCTTTTTTGCATATAGTATGTGCATTTAGCAAGTATTGGTGTTGGTATTATTTTTGAAAAAAACTTAGTACATTTTATTTGAAATCCTGGTACTATATAAAATTTATCCTTTAATAACTTATTTACAGTATATTTCGCAACATATTCACTAGAAAGTGAACTTATCTCAAATTTAACATTTGCTACATTATTAAAATTTGTTCTAACTGGTCCAGGACATAAGATACTTACTTTAACATTTGATTTTTCTTTTTTTAATTCTTCTCTTATTGATTCTGAAAGTCTTACTACATAGTTTTTGGATGCATAATATGTAGCCATTAATGGCCCTGGTAAAAAGCCTGCAATTGATGCAACATTTAATATTTTTCCTGAATTTTTCTCTTTCATATCTTGTAAATACAATTTTGTTAGTGTATGCATTGCAGTAATATTTGTGTCTATAATTGTAAAATCTTTTTCCAAATCCGTTTTGCTAAAATTCCCAAAATCACCTAATCCAGCATTATTTACTAGAATATCTATATCTTTAATTTTATCATGTAAATTAATACAATTATTTCTATCTGACAAATCTACACTCATATATTCAACATTAATATCATATTCTTTAACTAATTCTTTTTTTAGTTCTTCAATTTTTTCTATATTTCTTGCAACTAAAACTAAATTATATTTAATTTTAGCAAATTCTCTTGCTAAATCTCTTCCTATACCAGAGGATGCACCTGTAATTAAAACTTTCATAATAGCCTCCATTTATAAATTTATTATATTTCATTTTATAGTTTTGTCAAGAAAAATAAATTTATACAAATTAAGAATAAAAGAGCCACTTTTAGAGGACTCAAACATTTTAATATATTTTAGGTTTACTTGTCACTTACGCTTATTCTAGGATATAGATAACTACTTATATGTACAAATTAAAAATTCTATAACTAAAAAATATTTATGTGGCAAATTCTACTATGTAAAATTTATGTACAATTTTTTTCAAAAATTTTCTATAATATGAATTCTATTATAACAAAAGTGGACAATATAATAATTCCTAAATACAAAAATTTACTAAATCGTCCACGTATTTGTTCGAAGCGCCGATTTTGTTGTACAAAATCGTGTGCAAAAATTAGCGAAGCTTTTATTTAGTAAGAAAGTGCTCCGCGCTTCCTACTAAATAAAAAAACAGCGTGGCAGAAATCTGCCACGCTGAAAATAATAACTTTCTCAGGTATTACTATTACCCTTATACAACCGCCTCTTCGGATTTGCACTCCGCATTTGCTGTTTCTTCAGCCAAGATCTCTTCATACTCTTTGATTAATTCTTCCAAGACCTTGTTATTTAAGACTTTTCCTACAATCATTCCGCCAGCTCCCTTATGGAAGTCATTTTCTGTCACATGATCAGTGAACCCACAGCCGACTTTGACTTCATTCTTATATGTCATGTTCTTATAGACAATATCTTTGCCTTTCTGTAAAACAAACTCGCCTTCCGACAAGTCGCCTTCGGTTGTAAGCTTCATCCTGGATGCCACATAGCCGCTTTCTTTTTCAGCAATTATTACAATGTGTTCCAGCTCGGCTTCGCCAGGATTTTCTGTCTCGAAAAACACTCTCACAACAGTTCCGACACCAACGGTATCTCCGATGATCTTTTTACGTTTTTCAAGCTCCGCCTTGGCCTCAGTTTTGGCGTTGGCTTTCGCATCCTCTCTCGTGTCTTTTTTGACATCTGCAGGTGCCGCCTTCAGACGCTTGCCTGCTTCCGCATATGCTGAATACGGTTTGTGATTTACATTGTCAATTCCCAACCGCCTGGCAATGCCATGCATTGACATACAGCTTTTTACTTTGATCATGCCTGTTGCCAAATCAAGTATTCCTTCGTCCGCGCCGATTGCTGCTTTTACAATGTTAAGTGCTTCTGCATTAAGTTTAATATTATACATATGATTTCCTCCTGTTATTAATCCCTTTGTTTTTGGTTGCTTCGTTTTTAATAGTTACTTTCTACCCTCCTTAGTTATTTTTATAGTCCTACACCAAAATTTTTTTGTATAGTAACTATAACTATTCTATTCTATTATACTACTTTTTCGCCTTTTTGTAAACATTTTATGTAAAAATCTTCTAGTTTTTTCCTATTATAGAAAAAATACACCTTTTGACTTAGAATTTTCATTCTATATCTATGGTGTATTTAAAATTAAATAGTTATTAATTTACTTGCTGTCCTTGTTTTATCCAAACTGAAACACTTCCATCTTTACAACTGAATTCTCCCATTCCGTCATTATCAACTTGAACTGTTTCAACAATATTTCCTGTGCAATCATAAAAAGTTGTATTTGCAAACTTTTCTCCAACTTTCATTTGTATAACTCCACCAGTACTATTAGACATAACTACTGCCAAACCTGAATTTTGATGTTCATAATCTCCTAATCTTGTAAATCCAATAACATTATAATCATCAAAATAATCTATTTGTTCTCCATATGCAAAATATTTTCTAATTCTTAGAAAAATATCTAAAGCCTCTTGTTTGGAATTAATTTGCTTTTCTGGTATTCCATAATAGTCTCCATAAAAAACACATGGAAAACCATCTTTTCTTAATAAAATAAGTGCATATGCTAATGGCTTAAACCAATCTAAAACCCAACTCTCCAAAGCTTGTCCAGGTTCTGTATCATGGTTATCCACAAATGTTACAGCTTTAGAAGGATTGTTTTCTACTAAGGTTCCATCAAATATATGACTCATATTAAAATTTCCATTACTTATTGAAGCTCTATAAAAATTATAGTGTAATGGAATATCAAAAAGAGACATACATCCATTTGTTTTGTCGATATATTCATTAATTACATTAATATTTGAACTCCAATATTCTCCTACTGCAAAAATCTTTTTATCACAATTTTTTTCTATTTCGGCTAGCCATTCAGGATAAAATTCTGCCCTAATATGCTTTACTGCATCTAATCTAAAGCCATCAACTAAGGTGGTATTTATATACCATTTCCCCCATTTTTCTAACTCTTTAACTACATCTACATTATTTAAATCTATGTCTGCTCCCATTAAATAATCAAAATTACCATTTTCTTTGTCTACATCATCATCCCAATGTTTTCCATAAAATTGGTAAATAGCGGTCGTTCCAGTATTTTCGTCCCAATCAATGCCATGAAAATGTGTCCAATTCCATTTGAAATCTGAATATGTATTATTTCTTCCTGGAAATAAATACTTTGTCCAAACTCTAATGCTTTTAGTATCTGTTAAACTAACATTTCTATTTGAAGCATCATCTTGAACAGCCAAAACATCCTCTGTTTCATCTGCTCCTATTTTATGATTTAAAACAATATCTGCTAAAACTTTTATATTATTCTCATGTAATATTTTAATAGTTTCTAAATATTCGTCTTTCGTTCCATATTTTGTTGGAATAGTACCTTTTTGTTCAAACTCTCCTAAATCATATAAGTCATATACACCATATCCTACATCAGAAATACCATCAGCTCCCTTATAAGCAGGTGGCAACCATATATGTGTTATTCCTATATTTTCTAAATGTTTAGCATCTTTTGCTAAATTATTCCAAAGTGAACAATCTTTAGGTAAATACCATTCAAAATACTGCATCATTATATTATTATTAGGCAAATTCATCACCTCTGCTTTTTATTTTAATAATTTAAGTATTTCTTCTTTATGTTCCATAATTGTATTATAACCTGTTTCTACAAGTTTATCTGCATTATCTATTTCTAATAAACTTGCACCTCTAGCATCTATCTCGATTGCTAAATCTGCTTCTCTTTGAGCTTTTCTAACATCTTTTAATGAAAATATATCTACTGTTCTTAATAATATTGCTAAAATATCATCTTGAGGCACATAATCATCAATTCTAAAGCTTAAGGCTAAAGTTTTATCTGCTCCCATATCCTTTAAGATTTTTACAGGAAGATTATCTTTTGTTCCACCATCTATAAAATTATATTTACCATATTCACAAGGAGTATAAACTCCTGGAAAAGACATGCTAGCTCTTGTAGCTTTTGCTATTGGGGCATCATATATATAGTCAATATCATCATCTTTTAAGTCAAATTTTTTAGATAAAAAAATACATTCTTTTGTTGAAATTGTATCTACGGTAGCAATAGCATATGGTATTTTTATTTCATTCATATTAGTAATATTTTTATCTTTAGAAATATTTTTTACTAAATTTTCAATGTTTTCTCCATCAGTTAATCCAGAAATTTTTGCCACTCCAGAAGTAAGATATGTGTATCCAGCTTTAAATATTGGCTTTTTTTCAATTTTTGTAAGTATTTTATAATTTTCAAGAGTTCTTTTTTTTATTTCATCTACACTATATCCCATTGCATAAAAAGTAGCAAATATACTTCCAGAACTTGTTCCAGATAAATAATCTATTTTTAATCCTAATTCCTCTAATGCTTTTAACGCTCCTATATGAGCTAACCCTTTTAATCCGCCTCCGGATAAAGCTACACCTAATGTCATTTTAATTTTCTATTTCATCCTTTCTTTTAACATACAATGTTTGTGTTGGATAAGCTAAATCTATATTTTCCTTTTCAACTAAAAATAGCAAACTACATAGAATATCTTGTTGTGCTTTTAAAAATTTATCGTATTCAGATTCTCTTACAAACAAAACAATTCTTATATCACTACTAGAAGTTGAAATTTGACTTAAACTAACTTGTATTGTTTCTTTAATAACTATTGGATTATTTTCTAAAACTAATTTTATTTCTTTTACTATTTTCTTTATTTTTTCAGAAGGAGTTTCTAGACTTAAATTTAATGTACAATTAAATCTTCTACTTGTTAATCTATTCCAATTAATTACATATGATGATGTAATTGTTGAATTTGGAATTGTAATAACTGAATTATTGAATGATTTTATACGAACACTTCTAAATGTAATATCAATTACTTTTCCTTGATATTGTTCTACTTCAATCCAATCTCCTATAACAAATGGTTTATCTGTCAAAATTGAAACACCACTTATTAGACTTTTTACTAAATCTTGTGCTGCTAAAGCAAGAGCTGCTGATCCTAATCCTAAAGCAGTAAGTAATCCACTTAAATCGTATCCAATTTCTGAAATGCATATGAATATGTATATTATCCAAATTACACATCTAATTATTTTACACATAAACATATTAACAGTTTTGTTAGTTGGATCTTTGAAAAAACTTTGAAAAATTTTTGAATCATTATTAATTAAATTTGTAACTATCTTTAACACATAATATATTACAACTAACTTATATATTTTATTCATTACAAATAATACTTGTTTATTAGTTGGTAAAATTTTTATCATACAATATACACCAATTAAAACAAATAATATATTTAATGGTCTATACATACTACTTTCTTTTGGATTTTTCTTGTTTCTTATTATTTTATAATAGATTTTTATTATAATTCTTGAGAAGATTGTTCTGAAAATCACAAAAAATAACAATACTGCAATAGCAATTTGTAAGTCAAAAATCTTTAATAAATAATTTAAATCTATTGACGATAGAGCTTGTTTTAGATTTTCCATTTTTCCCTCCAATATAATAAATTAATTCATTGTTATTATATATTAAAGATAAAAAAAAGTATACCTTTTTAGTAAAATAAAGTAAATATTTATTTTCACTATATAACTAATATTATCTCTTAAAATTTTGAAAATTATCTATTATTAATATCTACTACTTTTTTATGCACAATATAGCTCATTTCATTTAGTTGAACTGGGAAATGTATAAAATTAATCAAATGCTTTATATTATAGGAATTACAAAGCAATTTACTATAATATAAAAAATAAGAACTATCACTTTATATTGTGATAGCTCCTATTATTATTAATATTACGTTCTTATTGTTTCGCATATAATTTTACAATTTCTTGTAATACTTCTACTGTTTTTTCCATATCTTCCAAGCATATATATTCATATATTCCATGGAAATTATGTCCGCCTGTTCCTAAATTAGGACAAGGGAATTTTTTATCTGCTAACCTTGTTCCAGTTGTTCCTCCTCTTATTTCATGGATAAATGGAGTAACATTAGCATTTTCCATTGCCTGTTTTGCATTTTCTATAAGGTGCATATGTTGAGATATAAGTTCACTCATATTGTAATAAGAGTCTGAAATTTTAATAGTTATACAATTATTGTATTTTTCGTTAAGTTTATTAACTATGTTATAAAATACTTGCTTTCTATTTTCAAACCCCTTTCTTTCAAAATCTCTAATTATAAATTCCATTTTAGTATTCGAGACATCTCCTTTTATAGAAAATAAATGATAATACCCTTCATATCCTTCTGTTGTTTCAGGAAATTCATTAGGTATTAAGTTTATTATTTCATTAGCTATCAATTGAGAATTTATTAATGTACCTTTAGCATATCCTAAATGTGTTATTATTCCCTTTATATTGATATTTACAGATGCCGCATTGAAATTCTCATAAGAAATTTCGCCTAAATCAGAACCATCTACAGTATAAGCAAAATCAGCTTTAAATTTTGAAAAATCAAAATATGTTGTATCTTCTCCAAGTTCTTCATCTGGTGTAAATGCAATATAAATATCTCCATGTTCAATATTATTTTTTATAATATTTTCAAGCATGGTCATAATTTCAGCAATTCCAGCCTTATCATCTGCTCCTAACAGAGTATTTCCATCTGTTGTGATTAAGGTTTTCCCTGTATGATTTTTTAAATCAGGATATTTATTCACATCAAGAATTTCTTCTTCATTCAGATTTACGGATTCCCCATTATAATTTTCTATTATTTGAGGATTTATATTAATATCTGTAGCTTCTTCTGATGTATCAATATGTGAAATAAATCCAATTTTAGGTGCACTTTCTATCCCTTTTAGATATGCATATACATAACAATGCTCTGCATCTAAATAAACGTCATCTATACCTATACTTTTAAGTTCCTGTTCTAATAGCTTTGCTAAATTCCATTGTGCATCTGTACTTGGGGTTACTCGGATTTCAGAATCTGAATTGGTTGGTATAGAAATATACCTTAAAAACTTGTCTAAAATTGCCATAACATACCTCCTAAAAATTATTTTATAGAGTCCCCATATATACTTACTTTCGCAAGATAATACGTAATTTATCAATATTTTATCACAGTATTATGTAAATGTCAATTTGCGGTTTGAGTTCATACTAATAACAAAAGTGGACAATATTTAAACTCAAAAAAACAAAACTTTATTGAATTATCTGCATCTTTGTTCGTACTTCAAAATTATAAAATAATTTTGTGTACATTATTTCCCGAAGACTTTATATATAGGAATTTCCTCGTATAATATAAAAAAGAATCTATTAAGATATTTTATCCATAATAGATTCTTTTTTATATTTT
>CASKJV010000026.1 GCA_949388605.1 uncultured Clostridia bacterium | reverse complement strand
AATGAAAGTTCCGCCTTGAAAGTAATTCGAATTAGAAATTCTTAAATATAATTTTGAGAGGGAATCTCAATTTTATCATTGAGGGCGCTGTCAAAATTTATATTAGAATTTCTATGAGAATTAGCTTGAACTAGGAACTGGATATGAATAATATAATTTTGTTAATAATTATGATATTAAGTAAAATTAAATACGAGTAATAAAATTTTTATATACATGTTAATAATTTTTGAAAATTGAATCTGCCCTATAAATTATTATTTTTATAAAGCATATCAAATCTTTTAAAAAAAGTAAAGGATTTTACTTACGTAAAATCCAATTGATAATTTCTTTTTTTATTTCAAAATATTCATCTTTTTCAAATTGCATATTAGAAATACAATACTTTTTATTAGTTATATGTGAACAAAACATACACTCATCCAAATCTTTACAATCTTGAATAAAAAATGAATTACTAATTTTAGAAGAACATATAACATTGTAACTATTTATACATTCTCCTGAATCATCCACTCTTATACAAAAATTAGATCCTCCTGTTCGTTGACATCCAATCAAAAATTCAGAATTTGCACAACCATCAGAAAATAAAATATTCTTACATTCTCTACAATCCAAACTTCTATATACATTTTCACATCTATAAATAGTATCACTTTTAGATACATTATCTGAATCATATACCCTTTCAGTTGTTGTAAAATTTATTTTTTTCCAATATTTTAAAACATCTTCTAAAGAGTTAACATCTCTTTTCTTTTGCATCCATCCATGTTGTATATCATATAATTCCATATTTTTCTGAGTTATAAATTTACTAGGATTTACAGATTCTGCCCAAGTTACTTTAGAAGTCATATTATCATAAACTTTTTGGGGTAGCTTAATATCAAAAGCAAACTTAGATAAAATCTCATCTAAGGAAAATGGATTATTTTTTCCAAAAATATTTATAAAAATTTTATTCGTTTTTTCTATAGCTTCTTTATTAGTCATTTGCTAATTTCCTCCTTCCTGTAGATTGAGATTTCATGATTTCTTTTATATCTATGGCGCTTTCAATTAAAAACTTTTTAACTTTAACTTTTGTTTTTTTATTTAATAAAAACTCATCTTCCAAAATTTCCTCTTTTTTTCTAGGAAAAGAAATTACATCTAATGTTTTTGCTTTAAAAGCTGGTAATACCTTGCCTTCATTACTGACTCTTAAAACACATTCTCTATTAGCTAGTCCTGTCAAAATTTTTATCTTAGCAAAAAAAGAATCGTGCACTGCTACTTCCATTTGCATATTTCTGCTTAAAAAGACAGCATCTTCTCTGGCAACTCTAAATGTATAATAATTTACTACATTAGCAAATATCGCTTTTTGAATATCTTCATCAACTTGATTAAAATATTGACCTGAAAGAATTACTGATAAATTATATTTTCTACTTTCAGATAAAAATCTTTTTATGATTGGATTTTGTACTATTGCTACTTCATCAATAATAAAAATAATATGTTCATCTATAACTCGCTTTTGTATTAAATTAAACATTTGTCCCATAACTAATCCTGAAATTGTCTTTGTTGTTTTTTCTCCAATTATACCTTCATTTAAAGATATTATAGATAAAAAATTATTTTTTACAACCTCCTCTAAACTTTGTAATTTACTATTTTTATTAAAGACTGGAAAAATTGTCATTTCATCTATAAAAGAAATTATAGGAGAAATTGCTTCTTGATGAGACTTATTTTTTAAATCATTAAAATCTTTTAAAAAGAAGTTAACTATAGGCTCTGGTAAAATAGATTTATATTTATTAATAATTTTGTTTCTGAATTCAGTTTCACTTATTAAATCTCTAAGATTTTTTAAATTTACTCTTTCTATATAAATAAGAAGATATAAACTATGTCTTAATACTCTTTCCAATTTTGAATTATATTCATTATCCATTAAAGATTTAAATAATGTTATTAAAATTTCAATTTCTGAAACAATATTATTTTTAGAATTCATAAATAAATCTATACTATTTTTATTGGTTTGAAAATCAATAACTGTTGAATTTTCTAAACCTCCAATATCTTCTTCAAGAGAACTATGTGGATCTATTACTACTATTTTATATTTCATTCTATATTCTGGATTATCATAAATTTTATTAACCATAAGACTTAATAATTTAGATTTTCCAGTTCCGTGAACCTCCTATTACAAGAGAATGTTTATCAAAATCATATTTATTTAAATTAAGAAAATAATCATCTTGTAAATACGGAAAAGCATCTATTTTTAGAATTCCATTTTTATTATCACTTTCAAAAAGTTTTACTGTTTTTTCAACATTCAAGTATCTTTTAATATCTTTTCTATATAAAAATCTTGTATGCTTGGAGAAATCTATGCTTAAAAATTGATTAGGAATATTAAATAAAAACTTTTTAAAAATTTGTTTATTTTTCTTTTTAAAAATGGCAAAAGAAGAATATAAAAAATTCTTATTTATTAAAGGAAT
Organism: uncultured Clostridia bacterium; assembly: GCA_949388605.1. Taxonomy (GTDB): domain Bacteria; phylum Bacillota; class Clostridia; order TANB77; family CAG-508; genus Scatovivens. The sequence continues at coordinate 22,577 of CASKJV010000026.1, read as the reverse complement.
AATTTTTATTTGTGCTATATCCATTTTTTTACAATATTTACTCTCATTTTTATCATATATATCAATAATACTTTTTTCTTTATTAGTAACAATATAAAGGGATTTTAAATAAAATAAACTTTGCTTAAAATTAATATTTTCAATTTTTTGCAATAAAAAATCATTTAAATTAGTAAGTGTTGTTGGCATATCATTTTTAGTTTTTATAAAATATCTTATATTATTTTTCTCAAATTTCACATATATTTTCCATGGAATAAACAATCCATTTAATTTTGATACATATAATATAAAATTTAACCAGCTTTCTTCTGTAACATAATCTGTTGTAAAAAAGATTTCAAACATTTTTCCTTTTTTCATAATACTCACCCGCTATTATTATATAATCTTTAAGTAAAAAAAAACTGACTTTTTATTATATAAAAAAGTCAGTTACTATTTTGTATAATTAATCCTCAATTGGAATTAAAAATTCTGTTATATTATCATAATAATATTCTAGTTCTGGTAATGGTCTTAATTTAAATTTTGAACTTGTAATGAATTTTTCATAAAATGCTCGAGATACTTTTTGTATATCTAAAGGTTCTTGAGATTTTATAACAAACTTAAGCCATTTACTCTTTGGAATAAGTATTTTTTCGAAATCTTCTACTTCTTTTTCATAAGCTATCCAATATTCAAATTGATTACTTTCAAATCTTTCTTCATACATAACTATTCCATAATCAATTTCTCCATATTTACTAAAATATTTTTTTCTCATTTTAGAGAAAAAATTAGGTGCATCTTTTTGTATTGTACTATATGCTGTTTTTATCCCTTTTCCATAAAGAATTTTTTCTTCTAATTCGACAATACTATATTCCATATTATTACTTATTTCATTAATATTTTCTTCAAATTCTAATTTAGGAAAAAGTTTTAATTTATTAGGATTGCTTTTTACATTACTTGGCTTTATTCCATGAAATTTTTCAAATGCTCTTGAAAAAGATGTGGGATTATCATAATGATACTTTATTGCTACATCAATTATCTTTTCATTATTTTTATATAAATCAAAACCAGCATTAGATAATTTTCTATTTCTTATATATTCTGAAATTGGTATATTAGTAAGCAATTGAAAGACCTTTTTCATTGTATATTCATTAGTTGTCATTATTTGAGCCATTTTACTATAGTTAATATCTTGTTCCAAGTTTTCTTCTATATATGTAATTATTTCATTTAAACTTTTATATATATTCAAATTTTTCATTCCTTACATTTTTTCTGGTTCTGGATATTCTATTCCAAAAGTTTCTACTGTTACTTTTTTCATAACTGGTGGTTCAACTGGTCTATCTTTTCCTCCTCCAAAAGGACTTCTAGTAATAACTCTAGATTTTACAATTTCGTCAACAACTTCCATTCCTTCTAAAACACTACCAAATGCTGCATATTGACCATCTAGAAATGTTGAATCATCAGTTACTATAAAAAATTGTGAACCTGCACTATTTGGCATACTACTTCTAGCCATAGATACAATTCCTCTAAGATGTGATATTGTATTTTCAACACCATTATCTTTAAATTCACCTTTTATTCCATATCCAGGTCCACCCATTCCAGTTCCTTCTGGATCTCCACCTTGTGCCATAAATCCTGGTATTGTTCTGTGGAAGAATAGTCCATCATAAAAACCTTTATTTATTAAATTTACAAAATTATTTACTGTTTCTGGAGCTTTTTTAGGATAAAGTTCTAATTTTATAATTCCTCCATTTTCCATTTCTATTGTTACTATTGGATTTTTAATTTTATCATTCATTTTAATTCCTCTTTCTATTTTTATATTATAATATACATGCAAATTCTATTATATGAATTTTATGTTATCATATATTTTACTACTATATTACTCTTTTTTCAATACTCTTTCATATATGCTTTAACAATAATTCTTTTTTTATTAGAATTATTGCAAGTAAGCAAAGTAAGTTCAAAATTTTTAGTTGATTTTAAAATAGACATATCATCATCATTTGTTTCAAAAATATCAAAAACTATATATTCAAAAACTTCACCTTTTAAATTTACCAATTTTATTTTATCATTTATTTTAAGTTCGTCTAATCTACTAAAAAACCTAGTATCATTATAATTATGTCCGAGCAATACAAATATTCCCTTTTTCTCCAAGACCTACACCATAAAATTTACATGGAGATATTTTTAAGTATTCTTCATTTATATCCTTAAAAATGCTATATTCTAAATCTATTTTATCAATATATATTTTTCCAAGAATTTGACTATCACTTTCAATATTTACTTTTTCTATATTATAAACTGATGCAATTTCAATCTTTTTATTTATTACTTTAGATAATTCTTCTAAGTTTTCTTCATTATTATAATTTAATAAAACAAATCCAATCAATATAATTGCAATAACAATAGATATAATAAATTGAACTTTAAATATATATTTAATTTTATTATTTTTTTGCTTATTTACTAGAATTTGATTCATATTGTTATTATTTCAAGAATTGATTAAATTATTATATGAAAAAGCCATCTCAACTCAGAGATGACTTTTTCATTTTTAAAATTTTATTAATTTACCATTACAAACGCTTGAGTATTGCGTTTACAATTTCTCCTTCGTTTTCCAGATACAAATTAATAAGTTTATTAATAATTCTAAAAAACTCAGAATCAGTTTCCATGTCCGCAATTTTTCCTCCCGAATTGAACTTTGCAATTGTTTTCCGAATTGCATTGTTGAAAGAAATTGTTCTTGCTTTTACAACTGTTTCTACTGCCTCAGCAAAAATGATGCCTTTCTTAACCTCCGGTTCCCGTAATTGATCTGTCACTCCATTTTCTTTAAGATACTCATATACATTTTCACCAGTTAACTTGGGAAAATCACCTTTTAGTTTTCCGGAAATTCTCAGCAACATAATAGCATAAGAATTCTTAAAACGCTTAAGATCCAAGTTTTCAATAATGCAATCAGCACTACTCACAATCATCTTTCTGATTTCTTCTTCAGAAAAACCTTCTTTAGTTGCTTCGGCAAATTCCGGATTTTTTGATTCAAGTTCGGCAATTTCATCGACATTAAAGGAAATTCTGCAAGCTTTTCTTTTCATCATTCTCTGTATTTCCTCTAATACTTCTACTATAGTAGCACGGAGAGCCGCATTCCTTTTTTCTTCTTCTCTTTGTGCCTCCTCCAGCTTTCTGCTAATATCTGCAGGATTAAAAATCTCTGCAAAAATTTTTCCGAGTTCCTCTTCAGCATTTTCCTGCTGGCTTAAATCATCCTCCCGAGATGTCTCCATTTCGTCTTTTTCTGCCGCCTCTAAATCTTTTCCTATACTTTCGCCAATAGCTTCCGCAAACCCTTCCAAAAATTCTTCGAAACTTAAATCGCTCATATTTTTTTCCTCCTGTTTATAATAGTTTCTATTTTTTGCAACATATTTATTATACTGCAGATTTACATAATTGTCAATCACAATATTTTATACCTAATACTATTTTTATAAATTTAAAATAAATATGTTCAAGTACATTGTAAATAGTTTCTTTTTCTTCATCAATTATATCATTAGCTATAATTTTATTTTCAAATAGTATATAATTAAAGTATAAACAATCTGTAATAAAATTTTCTAAAAAATATATTCGCCTTAAAATAATCGTTTGCGTAACTTTTAAAAATATGTTATATTTATTAATATATTTTGGAAAGGAATTTTGTATGGAAAAAATACTTGCTAAAAACCCAACTGCATATCATAATTATTCTATTGAAAGTACTTTAGAAGCTGGAATAGTACTTACTGGAACTGAAATAAAATCAATTCGTAATGGAAAGGCAAACTTAAAAGATACTTATGTAAATATAAAAAATGGAGAAGTTTTCATATATGGAATGCATATAAGCCCTTATGAATTTGGAAATATATATAATAAAGATCCTCTAAGAACGAGAAAACTTTTATTAAATAGACGTGAAATTAATAGATTATTTGGAATGATAAAACAAAAAGGTGTTTCTATAGTTCCTATTAAAATGTACTTTAAAGGTAACAAAGTAAAAATTGAACTTGGAATTGGAAAAGGTAAAAAATTATACGATAAACGTGAAGATATAGCCAAAAAGGATGCTGAACGAAAAATAAATAGAGCATTAAAAAATAATGGTTACTAATAAATCAAAAACAATTAAAATTTATAAAGTAGACTTGTATATAATATTATATTCTAAAAGCAAATATTGATTAAACAAAGGTTACTTCAAATTTTCATTTATATTTACTTTATAAATCTCTTTACTAAATAAGAAAAAACCTAATTTAGAAAATAAATCTAAATTAGGTTTTTATTATCTTTCATTATCATCTTTATTGCCTTTAGTTACACGCTTTACTAAATATGACATATCTACTTTTTTATCATGCATTATTTTTCTTACTCTATTAAATCTATCTCTCATGGTAAGATTTTTCTTCTTTTCTTGAACAACTAATTGTTCATTATAATTTAGGTCACTAACATTTACGATTTTTGAATGCATTTTTTCCATAATTGAAAAATTATAATAATCTTTTTCTTGATCTGTTAATGTTACTCCTGTAATTCTTTCCATATCTAATATCGCTTTATCCAAATCTAAATTTAAAACAGCATTTTCAATCCATTTTTTAAACCACGGTTCTTTTGAATATTCAAGAATAAAGTCTTCTATATATTCCTTATTTTTTCTGACTACTCGATGTTGGGTCTTATTAATAGTTTGAACATTAGCGCAAAAATCGTAACTAAATAATGGTGCTAGTCTTAATCTATTGTCTTCTCCAATTATTAGCCCCCATTTTTCATTTGATTCATTTTCATTAAATACAATTTTATTAAATAAAGTTTGTTTTATTAAACCTTCTCTAATTTCTCTTCTTGTATTTTCTAATTCTTCTTGTGGCAACTTATATTTTCTATAGTGTCTTTTTACATATTTATCTGTTTCTTCTAAAATATTGTTAAAATCCAACATTAATTTATCTTGCTTATCTTTAATAAAAGCGCTTCCTCTAATTAATGTTTCTTTATCATGTATAAAATTTTTAGTAAAGTGAAATTCTTTATATCCTTCAATATGATTTGAATTTTCACCTTTATAGTATATTGTAGCATCTATCCCTATTTGTCTTGCTAATTGTGGAATCAAAAAATTATTTTTTTCTGAAATATTTAAGTATTGTGGAAGTATTTCAGAAGACATGTTTGCTGGTATTGTTGCTAAATAAGAATCTAAATTTGAGCTTATAAGCCAAAATTTTCCTATTTTGCTATCAGCAAGTCTTCTTTTAGAAATTTCGAAAGCATAATCATTTAAATTTATAATACCATTTTCATCAGGATCTATATACTCATTATATTTTTCACTATTATATATACTATATAATCTAAATAATGGTTGACATCTTCTAACAATAAAATCATTTGGTACTTTTCCATTTAAATGTTTTTCTAATGCTTTAATTTCAGCATATGTTAATCCATATAATTGTGCTGCTTTAAGAATATATTCATTTAGATTAAGCTTTTGCAATATTTCTATATCCTAAGCCTTATTTGCTGAACAAAACACATTTTTAATTTTATGTGCTACTGTAGCTTTTATTTCTTCTTTAGCTGCACCTAAATATTTTCTAGGATCAAAAACTGATGGTTCTTCACTAAATACTTTTCTTATTTGAGCTGTCATTGCTAATCTTAAATCTGTATCTACATTTATTTTTGAAACTCCGGTTTCTCCAGCTTGTTTTAGCATTTCATCTGGACAACCTTTTGCACCTGGGATATTTCCACCATTATTATTACACATATCTACAAGTGATGGTATAACAGAACTTGCTCCATGTAAAACTATTGGTGTATTTGGTAATTTTTCTTTAATTTTTTCCAATATATCAAATCTTAGTTTTGCATCTCCTTTAAATTTATATGCTCCATGACTTGTTCCTATAGCTATAGCTAAAGAATCACATCCTGTTCTTTGAACAAATTCGTATGCTTGTTCTGAATCTGTATATCTAGCATCATCTTCTGATACATTAACATCGTCTTCAACTCCTGCTAATTTTCCAAGTTCAGCTTCCACTACAACTCCTTTTGAATGAGCATAATCAACAACTTTTTTAGTTAAAGCGACATTTTCTTCGAAATCATATTTTGAACCATCAATCATAACTGATGTAAATCCAGCATCTATACACATTTTACAAGTTTCAAAATCTGGACCATGATCTAAGTGAAGAGCGATTGGTATTGTTGTTGTTTCAACTGCTGCTTCTACCATCTTTATTAAATAATTTATTCTTGCATATTTTATAGCACTTGAAGAAACTTGTAAAATTACTGGTGATTTAGCTTCTTCTGCTGCATCTGTGATTGATTGTATAAACTCCATATTGTTTATATTAAAAGCTCCTATAGCGAAATGTTCTTTCATTGATTTTTCAAACATTTCTTTTGTTGTTACTAATGGCATAATAATTTCCTCCTTAATTCTTTTTATTTTCTACATTTTATAATCTTAATTGTCCTATGTCAAGTCAATAAAATTTAAAAATTAATTTTTATTTATGTACTAAACTTAACTTCAATAAGATTTATAATATTTTTTAAGTACTTCTATATTTATAAAAAATAAATACAGAAGTACTTAAACTGCAAAAATCATTTACTTTTTAAATAAATCTAATTCCACAAATAAAAATATGATTAATGGCACTTACATTTATAGCTTCCGCACATTGATTCATCTTTAGCACTTCCATTAGAACATCCTGGACATGCTTGAACTTCAATTTGATGTAATTCGCATAATCCATTATCACAATTATTATACTTACAACTTTCTACTGTACATTTTATTTTTTGATCCATAATTACCCTCCAAACAATAAAAATAGAGTTTTTTTAACTCTATTTTTATTATTTGCATTTATTTATTTTTTATAAAAAAAATTAATTTTTAAAAAAACAACCTTAAAAATTCATATTTTCTAATAAATTTGTGTATAGCTTATATTCAATTGCATTGTTGAAACTACAATGAATTCCTTTGTACAGTTTATCTGTAATTTATTTCATATTTCTAATCTAAGAAATATGATTAATTTACTAAGAGTTATATAATAAAAATGTTCTACTTTCCTATCATATAAAATTTGTCTCCCACAAAATTATAATTTAGTTTTTTTACATTTTCTACAAATTGTAAGTAATTATCTTCTTTAATACTTTTATCTGTTGGTAATTTAAAATATAAATCATATATCTGTTCTATACCATCTAAAATTGTTTCTTCATTTTCATTAATAATTGACCAATTTATTGTATTTGCAAAACCATAATCATTAAATTCTATATTTTCTAATGTATCTGATGTTAAATACAAATTTATGGCAATTAATCTAGGATTAATTGTTGCAAATTCTTTTTCAAATACTTTATTATATTCATTATCAATAATTTTTAAGAAATTATCTGAGTTTCTAACAATATATTTATCATTATTACATACATATATATCTTTGTATGATTCTGAAAGCATTTCTCCATTTTCTGGATTTATAAAATATATTGTATTATTATTATAATCTCTTAATAAAATTCTATCTCCAAAAAAATCTAATATTTGAGCATTTCCAGTCATATTATTTTTCATACCATAATTCGTAAACCATCCTTGAACTCTTTTGCTTGTTTCAAAAAATGGAATATATCCATTTGAATATAAATATAAATATTTAGAATCGTAGTCCAAATTGCTTGTTTCTAATTCAATTTTTATATTTGGGTCTGATTTTTTACAAAATTCATATTTATCTCCAAGTCCCATATTAGATTGAGTAACAATTAAATCATATTCATCATTATAATCATATTTAAATGTATAATCTGATGTAATTTCTGGATACACATTTGCTTTACTTATATTGTCTGATATTAATGCAATTTCATATTCCATTTTACCTGGTTGACCTAAAGTACCATTGTAAATATCTTCTAATTCTTTAAGTTTTGCTTCGTAATTATCATCATTTGATTCACTTCTATATGACATTACTACTCTTTCATTTTTTAATTTTATATATGAACTTCCATCTTTACACATTAAAGCTATATAAAAATCTTTGTTATACATATTTATTTTTATAAATGGACTAGCATAATCATAAATAAAATCTATTACAACATCTCCATATTGATTTATATAACCATATTTCCCATCTTTTTTTACATTTATATATGGTTCTGTAATATCTAATTCAGTAACATATTTAAAATAATCTACTTTATATGCAAGCTCATCTTTATTTTCATTATTTTTAATACGTTCTCCTATATCTGCATATTTAAAAGATATAATACCTATAATAACTATTACAGACATTATAACTATTGAAATTGAAATTCCTGTTGTACTATTTAATTCTACAAGATTTTCTTTTAAGCTTTTGTATAAAACAACCAAACCTGTAATTATACTAAAAATAGCTATAATTGGAGATTTTATGAATATAAAACTTAATGAAAATACTCCAATTATATATGCAGTATTAAATGTTGTATCTGTTCTATGATTATAGCTTTGTACTATATTAATTAAAGATATAGTAAACATTACGGCATATATTGCCAAAAGTATATATTTTACAACATAATTTTCTTGAACTGTAAGTAGGGTCTTATCTTGTGGAACATATATAGTAAAAAATATAATTAATATTCCATATATTAAATTCATAAACCCTATACATAAATTAACAATCTTTCCTCTCATACTTTAACCTCATGAGTTTTATTTCTTTTGTATTTCTTTATATACTATATTGTATATTTCATTGTGAATATCTTCTCTAGTTCTTATTTTATCTTCTTTAACACATTTTATTTCACTCCAATTATATTTATCAACTAAACTACATGCTGCGTTATAAGCATCTTCTAAATGTTTAGGATCTCTTTCATGAATATCTTTTTTAGAGTCATGTGTAAATTTATTTTTTCTGTTTTTTATAAGTTCTGCTACTTTTTCTGGTGGCATATTTAAGAAAAATACTTTTGTTGGTACAGGTAATCCATATATATCAAATTCCAAATTAAATAGCCAATTTAAGAATTTTTCTCTTTCTGTTTCATTTTTAATTTTTCCTGCTTGATGAACCATATTACCAGTGGTATATCTATCTGCAAGAATTATTCCACCGTTATCATAATACTCTTGGTATTCTTTCTTAAAAGTTGCATATCTGTCAACTGCATAAAATGTAGACGCAATGTATGGACTAACATCTTGTGCATTTTCTCCAAATTCCCCTGACAAATACATTTTTACAAGTGATGATGATGGACTATCATAATTTGGAAAACTAACAGTTTTATATTCAATTCCTTCATCATCTAAATGTTTTTTTAATAAATCGAATTGGGTTTGTTTTCCACTACCATCTGTTCCATCTATTACAAATAATTTTCCCATATTTCTATTCCTTCTACTATTATAATCTATATTTAATTTTATTTATTATTGCATCCATGGCGGAATTCTGCCTTCATCATGAGAAATTTCATGTTGTTCTCTTGGATCTCTATCATCTTTAGTTTCATCTTTTTTTTCTGAAATTGTTTTACCATTAATACCTTTTACACCTTGTGCTACTCCTGCAATCACAGCTCCAGTTGCAACTGCCTTTCCTACAACACTAATTACTCCTTTTGCATCTTCTTTTACTTCTTCTACTCCTGCCTCTTTATAAGTATTTTCTGCTTCTTTTTCTGCATCCCCATAAACATCTTGTATATTAACTCCTGTTTGAGCCTGTAAGTCACCTAATTCCATTTTATAAGTATCTTGTATTTCTGCAATTTTGGTTAAATATTCAGATTGACTATTACATTGACCTGCATTAAGTTCTTCTATTGCTGAATCTCTTTTCATTTTTAAATATTCTATTTTACTTTGTGCGTATTTAACCATATCTATTTGAGTATTTCCGTTTGTGTTATCTAGTTGCTGTTTCATATTTTGATTATTTGAATTTGTATATTCGATATATTGTATATTATTAGTAGTTTTTGTCTCTTTGACATTTTTTATAGTTTCAGAACAAGCATGTTCTGGAACTAATTCTTCTGCAACATTATTAACATTATCTTGTCTTTTTAACAATGTATTTCCATCTGTATTTATTATATATCCATCATCTTTATTTAAAGTTCCTTCTGTTTTTACAATTAATACAGTTGAATTTTGTTCTGGTAATTTTTGACCAAGTAAAGCTTCTAATCCTTCTATATCACTTAAAGCTTTGACTCCTTTTATTTGGTTTTTATCTTTTATTCCTTCTGCTTCTATAAATTTTTCTAAAGCTTCTTTGGTAGTACCAACAGTTTTTGCAACTTCTTCTAAATCAACTTCTTCCTTTTCTGCTTCTTTAGCATTTTCAGGAGCATCTTTTCCTTTTACTTTTTCTGGATCGTATTCTTCTTCTTTTACTTTTCCTTTATCTTCAACTTCTTGTTTTGTAGGTATTAAGTTTTTATTAACAATTCCTTCTGATAGTTCATCTATATTTTCAGGAACAAATATAGATTCTAAATTTAAATGTTTTGCAAGTCCCTCAGATGTAAGCATTTTTTCTATTTCTTTAGGATTTTTTGTTATCTCACTTTTTAGTCTATCTGATAATATAAAATTAGTAGATTTACCTACTTCATCTTTTAATTCAAGTGCCATTCCTCTACCACTCTTATCAACAATTGCTGTAACTTCTTGTCCATTTTTTAAAGTTAATGGAATTACATAAACTTTTTTTAATTCGTCAGAATTTAATAATTCATCCATACTTAATTTTACACTTGTAGGATCTTTTGCTTTTCTAAGCTGTAACTCACAAGCTAAAGTTCTCATTTTTTCCAATTGAACTCCGCAATCATCTAAACTTCTAATTTTTTTATCTCCACCTTTAAAGCTAAAATTTACAGATGCTTTTGCTTTTAATCCACATAATTCTGGATATGATAAATCTGTCATTTGTCCCTCCTAACAAAATTATTTTGCCCTTTTACAATTAATAATATTATATAAATATATTTTAACAATTTCAACATTTTTAACAATAAATTTGGCTTTTTTAGAACAAAAAAGAACAGATTTTCCTCTTTTTTCTTTGTGTACCAAATTTTACATGGTAAAATTTAGGTACAATCAGATTGTCTATATTTTTGCTGTGTATAACTTCTTACAAAAAAAACAAATCGCCGAAAGCATATTACATTCGGCGATTTATGATTTTATAAATTTTTATTATTTTTAGTTTTAGGATATAAATTATCTACAAGAAGTTCTTCTTCTATACGGGCTTCTTCCATCTTTTTTTCACGTTCCAATTCTTTTGCTTTACGTTGTTGCTCACGTTCTCTAATCTTTTTTTCTCTTCTATGTCTTCTTTTATCTTTTTCTTCTTTTCTTTTTTTAGCATTTTTCTCTTTTTGAATTTTTTTAAATACTTCTACTTCTTTTCTTTGCTCTTGTTTTTGCATTTCAATATCGTAATATTCATTTGGTTCGTTTATCACTATTTCAGAAAAATTTGAATTTATATCAAAACTATTTTCTAATTTTTGATTATTTTTAGAATTTAATTCATTTTCTACTTCTTCAGCAATCTCTTTTACAGATTTTATTTTTACTGGTTCTACATTTACTATATTATTTTTTACTTCTTCAATTTTCTTAATAGGATTTACTTTTTTTATTAGTTCTACAAAATTAGTTTTTTGGCTTTTTTCATTTATATTATAATTATTTGTTGTATTTTCTTCATCGTAATAATTATTTTCTACTTTATTTACACCATATATTTTAGCAAAATTGTTCATTACTATCTTATCTACTAATTTCATTTTACTAGTTTTCCATAATGATTCTATATTATATTCAATTTCAATCCCCAAATTATATAATTCTTCTTTTCTTAAAGATTTGCATTTTTTTATATATTCTTTTCTACTTTCTCCTTCAGCTTTTTCATATTCTTTAGCCATACAAAGTACATAAGCTTCTGCCTTTTTTCCTTCTTTCTTTTCTTGAAGAACTATTGCATCATCATATTCAACTAAAGTTGAATATATCAATGGGTCTATTCTTTTTGCTTGTTTTTTAGTTAAAGAATACATTAACATTAAGGCTTCTATTCTTTTCTTTAATAGATATGAAGAATATTGTGCTTTTATAAATCCATCAGTTTTATCTAGTCCTCTAACTAATTTTTCTGTATAGCATTCTGTAGAAAACGCTCTACATATTTCGTTATTAGAATCTACAATAACTAGTACTGTATTTTCTTTATTTAAATTACTTTTTGAACTATCATTTTCGTTTAAATTATTTGTATTTACTTTTTCTTTACTTTTTTCAGATGTTTTTTCGCTTTCTTTTACATCTATTTCACTTTTTTCTTTTACATCCGTTTCGCTTTTTTCTTTTTTTAAATTCTTTTTTAAAGATTTATAAAAGTTCATAATTTTATCTTTGCAATTTATTAATGTTTTTTCTACTGTTTTAATTATTTCTAAAACCTTATTTTCTTCTGTTATTTCATTTTGCTTATCATTTTTAGTTTTTACAGCCTCAATTTCTTCTTTATCTAAAATTATTATATCTTCTTTACTATCTTGCTTATTTAATATAGCATCTTCTTTTATTTCATTTTTTACATTTATATTATTTTCTGTTTTTGTTTTATCTTCATTTTCTTTTATATTTTCTTTTTCTTCATCAATTATAGCATTTGCTATAATTTTATTTTCATTTTGTATTGAAGATTCTATATTTGTATCTTTTCTAGTAGATTCTGTCAATAATTTTTGTGTATTAGTTTCTTTTAATGTTTTTATATATTTTTCTATTTTTTCTTTAATAGATTTAAATAAAGTATAAATTTTTTGCTTTTTTGTCTCATCTTTCATTTTTACTTTATTTAAAACTATACCAATTATTCTTCCACCAACATTTTGTATGTCTTTCTTTGCCTTCCATAAATCATCTTTTTTAGTCTTATTTGCTACTGATGTTATAATTACTGAAGATGCATATCTTGAAAGAATTAAACTATCTATTTTATTTAATATTTTTGTACCATCTAATATTATAACATCATAAAACACTCCCAAATCTTTTAACATTTGTGTAAATTTATTAGAACTTAATAATTCTGATGAATTAGGTGGTACTGTACCAGATGTAATAATATTTAAATTTTTTATAGTGGTTTCTCTTATAAAACTATTTATTCTTTCTTTTATTTCTACTCCGCTCATATCTAAGTTAGCCAAAAAGTTTGAAAGTCCCATATTATTTGGCAAATTAAATAGTTTATCTTGATTTCCTTTACTTAAGTCTGTATCAATTAAAATAACTTTTTTTCCACTATTGGCATAAGTTATTGCTAAATTTGCTGATACATAACTTTTTCCTTCACTTTCTGAACAGCTTGTTAATAAAATAATATTTTTGGCTTTACTATTTACATTTAAAAATTGAACATTAGATCTTAGCTTTTTGAAAGCTTTATTAGTAATTGTTTTTTCTTCTTCAGAAGATATTAATTCTATGTTTGCTTTTTTCTTTATGTTTTTTGTTGGTATTGAAGCTAAATTTATTAATGAAAAATTACTTTCAATATCTTTATCATTTTTTATACTTTTTTCGATTTGCATTAGAAATACTATATATATTAAATCTATACCAATACCAATTATTAAACTAATTATTACACAAGATATAATTAAATCTATATTATTAGAATTTACTATATGCGCAGAATCCACTATGTAAAGTTCTGTATTTCTATTCATTGCTTTTATCTTATTCCCAAAACTTTTTACAATTTCTGAATTTATATTTATTGCATTATCGTAATTATATGATTTAACACGTATTTGAAAAGTATCTGAATTAGCTATTCTTTTTACAGAAATATTTTTACTTGATATTTCTTCAGTTAAATTTAATGTTTTCTTTGCTATTTCTATATTTAAATCACTTTTTATTATTTCTTCAAAAGTTGACATTAAATTTTCTGTTAATTCAATAGTCCCCTTATTTTCTAATTCCTTATTACTATTATCTTCTTTTTTTAATAATAAAACAGATGTTGAAGAAATAAAAGTTTTAGGAGCACAAAAATTTGCATAAATAATTCCTATTAATATAGAAATTACAATAGTCCCAATTATATATATTCTTTTTTGTTCTATCTTTTCTATAAATAACATATTAATTCCCTCACAATAAAATAAAAAGACACAAATAAAAACATTATTTGCATCTTTTGTAAAATAATTCTAAGCTATTATACCAAAATCTTATGTTAAATTCAACACTTTAAAGATATTTTTTTATACATATAATAAGAATTTTACACTTAATCTAAATTTTGCATATCAAAATCTATATAATTCTACAAAATTAATTATAATTTTTAGTTTAGTAACAAAAATTATTGCATTTGCTATTAAACCAAAAGAGACATACTGTTGTATGTCTCTTTCCTATTTTATTTATTAAACATTATAATCTGAAACTTTCTTATAAGCATATATTGCTGAAACTCCAAGAGCTATAACAACAAATATAACTGTTCCGTTTGTACCTGCATAAGGTAATTTACTTTTTTCTGTATTAGTATTTGTAGCGTTTTTATTTGTAGCATTGTTAGTTGCATTTGTATTTGCTGTATTACTAGAAGTATTTGCTTTATTGTTTGATGAAGTATTTACACCAGCAGATATAGCATCTGTAGCTCTAGTGTTAGCTGTATTATTTGTTGATAAAGCAGAATTTGTATTTTCTGTCGTATTTGAATTTGTTGTTGCTGTTATTGATGTTGCCAAAGAAGTAACATTTCCCATTACTAATGCAATTACTGCAACAAGTACTAAACTAACTAATATTTTTTCTTTTCTTAATTTTATCATTTTTCCATCTCCCTATTACTTAACATCTGTTCATATTATAACATATAGTTTTTTTTTAATGCAAGTTTTTTTAACATTTTTTGCATTTGTAATCATAATGTAACATTTGTTTTCTTTTTGTTACATTTTTATACATTAAATCTAAATAAAACAATATCTCCATCTTGCATTATATATTCTTTTCCTTCTTGACGAACTAGTCCTTTTTCTTTTGCTTGAACCATTGATCCATTTGCATTATTAATCAAATCATCAAAAGAGATTACTTCTGCTTTTATGAACCCTCTTTCTATATCAGAATGAATTTTTCCAGCTGCTTGTGGTGCTTTTGTACCTATCTTTATAGTCCAAGCTCTAACTTCTGGTTCACCAGCTGTTAAAAATGACATTAATCCTAATAATTTGTAACTTGCTTTTATTAGTTTGTCTAATCCAGATTCTTCTAGTCCAAGTGCAGTAAGCATTTCTTCTTTATCTTCTTTATCAAGTATACTTAGTTCTTCTTCTATTTTTACACATAATGGAATAACTTCTGCATCCTCTTTATTCGCATATTCAATAACTTTTTTTACATTCTCATTTTGAGTTGGATTTTCCAAATCATCTTCTGAAACATTTGCAACATATAAAGTTTTCTTCATTGTTAATAAAAAGCTATCTCTTAAAACTTCTTTTTCTTCTTCTGAATATTCTAATGTTCTAGCGCATTTTCCTTCTTCTAGAACTTTTTTTACTTTTTCTAATGTGTCAATTTCAAATTGATATTTTTTGTCCGCCTTTAATAGTTTTTTTGCTCTATCTAATCTCTTATCTATTGTTTCCATATCTGCAAAAATTAATTCAAGATTTATTGTTTCTATATCTCTTATTGGATTTATACATCCATCAACATGAACAATATTTGAATTTTCGAAACATCTTACAACTTGAACAACACTATCAACTTCACGAATATGTGATAAAAATTTATTTCCTAAACCTTCACCTTTACTTGCTCCTTTTACTAAACCAGCAATATCAACAAATTCTACAACTGCATTTGTAACTTTTTGTGGATTATAAATTTCTGCTAATTTATTAATTCTTTCATCTGGAACACTAACTACACCAACATTAGGTTCTATTGTACAAAATGGATAATTTGCACATTCTGCACCTGCTTTTGTTATACTATTAAATAACGTACTTTTTCCAACATTTGGAAGTCCAACTATTCCTATTTTCATATTTATCCTCACCATTCTTTTATTTTATGAAAAAAGATATACAACACATATTCTTTTCTCTTTATTTATATAATCCAATTTATCGTCTTTTACTTTACCATAACTTTCCTAATTTATCAATACTTTTATTTATTTAAAGAACAAAAGAGCCACTTTTAACACTCTCAAACTTTTTATTATAATTTAATAGGGTACATTTATTCCCAGAAATTCCTTTTCCAATAACATTATTTTACCGCCATGCAAGCATGCAGTAAGTCCTCCATCTGATGGAAGATTTGTTATAGCCATTTTAAAACCATTAATCATCGGTTCACCTAAAACAGCTTTCTTTAACTTATCGTAAGAGAGTATTTCTAAAATATTTTTCACAACATCATACTTATCATTCTCTTCAAATGTCATTTCTACTACATCGTTTAAGACAGATTTATAGAAAAAAATCTTAAATAAGGTAGCAATCTCATCATACTCAATCTTACCATAGATTCTTTTATCAGCCTCACTTTTTGTAATAAAAGCCTTAACTTCATCAAATCTAACTTTAATGTCATCTTCTATTTCATTAAATAGATTATCTACCCGCAATTTTATTTGGGGTAACTCGAAAATAGTGATTGGAACTGTTTTTTCAATCTTTACTAATACATCACTCATGATTATCTCCTCCTGTTACAATAGTTATTGTTTATAGTTACCTATATAAACTTGCACAGTAAAGCCTACAAGTCTATTAAATTGTGGGCATGTTATATCATAGTAATTTAACATTTTCAACAACGCATTCAAAAATTTTCTTGTGGCCTTTATGATTTGGATGTAAACCATCAATAAAATCATCATTTTCTAATGTATCTTGCATTGGAATATACTTAACTTTATTATTCTGACACAATTCTTTCAATTCTGTTTCATAATCTAAAATAAGTTTCAAATCTCTGTCATATTCAGAAATAATATTATTATCATAATATTTATTGGGTTTCCACAAAAACTTATCAGCACTTTCTATTCGTGTTAATCCTAAAATTACTAAATTACATTCTTTATCTGTAACATGTGTTATAATTTTTTGCATATTACTTTTATACTCTTCAATAGTACTTTTGGTTTTCCCGTTAAAAACTTGAGTATCATTAACTCCAATAGAGAGTATAACTGTATTTGTAAATTCATTATGCAAAAATGCTTGTAGTATACTATCAATTTTATCTAAAATATCTGAACTTGTAGCTCCTGGAAAGCCTGCAATATGAACATAATTGTTACATGATTTTGAATCATCTTTGTTAACAATATAACTCTTGAACATTGATGCCCAGCCACTACTTTCAAAATCTCCAATTCCATATGTAATGCTATCTCCTATAATAATATAATTTGTATTCATCATCAATTACTCCTTATAATTTGTAATTTTTCTAATTTACTCTGTATAACTTATCTGTATAAATTAAATTTCTAAATCTAAGTCATATGTTAAATTTGCCAAACACTTTATATTATATGAATTTCAGAATTATTTCTGCTAAAATTAGTAACACTATAATTGTAATTACTAATGCAACCAATGTAATTCCTCTAATACCTCTCATTTCTATTTTCCTCCTATGTTTTATCATTTTTCTACATTTGTTCCCCCTCTCGTTAAAACCTATACAAAACTATGTGGTGGGTAACAAAAGGGTAACAAATTTGGCTATACCATATCTCAAATTTATCTCTTTAAATTAATTTTCTTTTTTATTATAGCATTAAACTTTTTATAAGTTTATCTATATTAACTTTTTCAATATCTTCTAAATTTATAACATTTCCTAAATTTATACTATTTGAAAGTAAATTATCATATTCTGCCTTTAAAGTATTATATTGATATTCAAAAAATGGTTTATACTTATCTCTTTTATTGTAATAATATGAGTTTAAATAATGTGCTGGATGCCTTTCTTCTTTTAAGCTTTCTCTTTTTGATAATCTATTCCAAATTGTTTCGAAATCTTTAGCAAATATATTAATTGTATAAGTTTCATATTCGTATTTAGTTATTAAGTTTTTTAAGAAATCGTTCCATTCTATTTTAAATGGTTTCTCTAGTATTATTATTTCATCTTCTCTTTGCATACATTCTTCTATTAATTTTTTATACATTTCTATTTTTAAATAGTACAAATGCTTTTTTTGTTCCTTATTTTTAAATCCTATAATATCATATATCTTTTCACTAAATTCATCATATGATAATAAAATACTGTTTTCTAACTTTTTATATAAAATTTGTGCAAGAGTAGTTTTACCTACACCACTAACACCTGTTATTATAATTAATTTTTTCATACTAAATTTCATTCCTTATAACTTACTATATTATGTTCTTCTAAACTCTTCCTTCGATAAACCTATTAAAACCTATGTGGTGGGTAACAAAAGGGTAACAATTCAATAGTGCCACTCCTTGAAAGTATTGGTATTACTGCATTGTCATTTTAAATATTTACTCCTTATAATATAAAAAAAGACAAAATCTCAATTTTTTTGAAATTTTACCTTTTTGTCGATTGGAGCCCACTAGCGGACTTGCCGAGCCTCGTCCTAAAAACAGTCTACCAGACTGTTTTTGCCTCATTTCATTCGGCCGTCCTTTTCAAGTCCGTTTAGGTTCTCTTAATGTTGGAGCCCACTAGCGGACTTGAACCGCCGACCTCTTCCTTACCAAGGAAGTGCTCTACCACCTGAGCTAAGAGGGCATATTTTCTTGTTAATAATTTAGCAAAATTAGTATACCATTATTTAATTCCTTTTTCAATATTTTTTATTTTAATTTTATAATAAAACTTTGCTAAATAAAAAAAACAATTAGAACAAAAAAAGCACATTTAAAATTTTATATCTTTTTAGTAACGTTATGTGCCTTGTCTTTGTTCGTGTACACAATTTGATAAATTCAGTATATACTATTAATTGCATAGCTATTAATAGTATATGTTCCTGTTCTCTTTCATTGATGTTAACAAAACGAGCCATTTATATAATGGCTCGTTTATTTCTACAAATAAAATCATGAATATACCATAATTTATATTTTAATTTAAAAAAATTATTTGTTTTACTTTTTGTACACTTTCATTCTGGAAATCCAAGAAAAAAGCTGTATCGGGCATATTTCCTTCTAGTTCAATTAAATTTAATAAAAATGCTGGTGTTCTATTGCCTTCTTTATCATAGGCATTAATTTGATTGTATCGATAATTTTGGGGTTCAATTTTGATGTTAATATTTTCATTGCAACATAATTCAATTGCTGGCTTTCTGTATCCTTTAACAAAATTGGCATATCTTCTGTTAATCAGTGATACTCTCAAAATCTTTTTGCTTTCTAAATCTAACACATAAAAAATTTGAGAAATTTTTTTTATTTTCATGCTCTTTTGATATATATGAATTACTGGTGCTTTAACATCTGTTAGAGTATACCTAACTTTTACAAAATTTTGTCCCCGAAATAAGATTTTAAAATCTTTTATTCCTTTACCGTTATTACATACAATAATTATTTTTCTGTTATTATTAGTTTCGAAAGTCTCTTCTATATTTTCCCGGTACATAAGTACACCTCCTATTTTTTATACAGTATATTATATAGCAGGTTCAAAGTTATGTCAATTAAAATAAAAAACAACTTTTATTTTTGAAAAATTTACTAAAGGTTTTATATTATAGGAATTACAAAATAATTTCTTATTATAGAAAAAATAGACCCACACAACTATTGTGTTGGTCTACTATTCTTCAATATTTAAACATTTAGTAGCTTTTTTTCTAATTCTCTGTATAGCATTATCTATAGCTTTTACAGGTGCTTCTAGTCTTGTAGCTATATCTATATAGCTTTCTCCCTGAATATATCTATTTAATACCTTTTTTTCAAATGAACTTAAATTCTGTTCTATTTTATTTTCTATAAATTCTCTATATTCTCTTTTGGTAATAGTTTCTAAAGGATCTTCTACTATATTTGCATCTAGTATATCTATAACTTCTGTATCTTCATTTTCGTCATATGCCGTTAAATTTAATGAAAAATAAGAGTTTAGTGGAATATGTTTTTGCCTATTAGAACTTTTTATAGCTGTTATTAATTGTCTTTCTATACATAAATTAGCAAATGTTTTAAAAGAATTATTTTTTTCTAAGTCAAAAGATTGAATTGCTTTAAAAAGCCCAATCATCCCCTCTTGAATCATATCATCATCTTCTGCACCAATTAAAAAGAAACGATTAGCTTTCATATTAACAACATTTCTATATTTTTCTAATAAATAATTTTGTGCTTCGTTGTCTCCTAATCGTATTTCCTCTATAAGCTGTTCATCTGAAATATTTTCATATTTGTTATTAAAAGAATATGTGCTTTTATACATATATTTTTTTGACCTCCTAAAAATGCTTTAATACAGCTATTATACGTTCAAAGCTTTACCTTGTCAAGTTTATAAATAAAAAATAGAGCATAAAATGCTCTATTTTTATTTATTTTGCATAATCAATTACTCTAGATTCTCTAATTACATTTACTTTTATTTGGCCTGGATATTCCATTTCATTTTCAACTTTTTTAGCAACTTCTCTTGCCATTATAACCATGTCACTATCAGAAACTTTTTCTGGTTTTACTATTAATCTAACTTCACGTCCAGCTTGAATAGCAAATGATTTTTCAACTCCCTCAAAAGAATCTGCAATTTCCTCAAGTTTTTCAAGTCTTTTAATATATGTTTCTAATGTTTCTCTTCTAGCACCTGGTCTTGAAGCTGAAATCGCATCTGCTGCTTGTACCAACACTGCTTCTAAAGTAAGTGGCTCAACATCTCCATGATGTGCTTCTACTGCATTTATAACTGTTTCATTTTCTTTATACTTTCTTAAAACTTCAACACCTAATTCTATATGTGTTCCTTCCATATCATGATCTAATGCTTTTCCTATATCATGTAATAATCCAGCTCTTCTAGCAATTTTAGGATTAATACCTAATTCTTCAGCCATTATTCTTGCTAAATTAGAAACTTCAATTGAATGATTTAGTACATTTTGTCCATAGCTTGTTCTATATTTTAATTTTCCAATTAGCTTTATTATATCTGGATGAAGATTATTTACTCCTGTTTCTAAAACTGCTCTTTCTCCTTCTTCTTTTATAATAGTTGCAACTTCTTCTTTTGCTTTTTCAACCATTTCTTCAATTTTTGCTGGATGTATTCTTCCATCATCAATTAATTTTTCAATAGCAATTCTAGCAACTTCTCTTCTTAATGGATCAAATCCAGAAATAATAACTGCTTCTGGAGTATCATCTATTATTAGATCTATTCCTGTAAGTGTTTCTAAAGCTTTTATGTTTCTACCTTCTCTACCAATAATTCTCCCTTTCATTTCATCACTTGGAAGTGAAACAACTGATACTGTTGTTTCTGATGTATGATCTGCAGCACATTTTTGAATTGCAAAACTTACAATTTCTCTAGCATTTTTTACTGCTTCTTCTTTTGCTTTTATATCCCAATCTCTAATTAATTGTGCTTTTTCTTGAGATATCTCTTTATCTAAATCGTTTAGTAATTGTTGTTTAGCTTGTTCTTCTGTTAATCCTGAAATTCTTTGTAATTCTTCCATTTGCTTTTCATAAATTTTTTCTAAGTCTTGCCTTTTTTGCTCGTTATCTGCCATTTTTCTTTCTAAGTCTTTCTCTTTACTATCATAAACTGCAATTCTTTTTTCTAAATTTTCTTCCTTTTGTATTAATCTTCTTTCTTGCGCTTGAATATCGCCTCTTCTCTCTTTAATCTCCAAATCTAAATCATTTCTTATTTGTAATACTTCTTCTTTAGCACTAATCAATTCTTCTTTTTTTAAATTTTCGGCTTCTATCTTTACGTTTTCAATCAATCTTTTTGCTTCTTTTTCTGCACTTTGAATTTTAGATTCTGCAATTTTCTTTCTTATAAATACTCCTATTGGTATAAAAATTACAGCTGAGATTAGAAAAGTGGCAATAATAATTAAAGTTATTTTCATAATTACATATACCTCTTTCTATTAAATTTTCAATGTACAACAAAATTATTTCATAAATTCAATTAATTATTTATATAATTTATATTGTATTTTTTTCCTACTATATTATTTTATATGTATTATTGTAAACTGTCAAGTTTTTTTCATAAAAAGGAACTGTGTAGGTTAGTCAATCATATGTCACACTTTTTTGAAATTTATATACTTTGAGCG
>CASKJV010000025.1 GCA_949388605.1 uncultured Clostridia bacterium | reverse complement strand
TGAAATTTAGCTTGAGCGAGCACATTTTTAAATTTTTCATATTGTATTAGTGCAAATTTAAATAAAATATCTAGTATTTTTATCAAATTAATTATTAAATTTTAGAAAACCATTTATATTCTATCTGTATAAGAAATTTAATTAATAAATCTCCACTACAAATTACAATTTATAGTTAATTCTAAATAAAATTATAATATTAAATTACTTCATTATAGTCATATGAAATAATATTAAATTAATAAAAAAATCACAAAAATTATTTTGTTTTAATATCATTAATTTTCTCTATTAATACAAAAAACTCTACTAAACAAAAAGAACCCTTGTTAAATTATTTCTAACAATAAGGTTCTTTTTTACTATAAGTTTTACGACTTATTCCTCATTTTCTGAATATAGATCTTTTCTAGTTAAATTTATTCTTCCCTGATTATCTATTTCATATACCTTTACAGTAACTTCATCTCCAACTTTTAATACATCTTCAACTTTATTAATTCTTTCTTTTGAGATTTTAGAAATATGAAGCAATCCTTCTTTTCCAGCACCTAAATCTACAAATGCCCCAAAAGTAGCTATTCTTGTAACTTTTCCTGTATAAATTCCATCTATTTCTATTTCTTTAGTTATATCTTCTATAATTGATTTTGCTTTATAAGCACCATCAATATTATCAGAATAAATATAAACAGCTCCATCTTCTTCTATATCAATTTTAACTCCAGTTTCTTCAATAATTTTATTAATAACTTTTCCACCAGAACCAATAACATCTTTAATTTTTTCTGGATTAATTTTCATATTAATAATTTTTGGTGCATATTTTGAAATTTCTTTTCTTGGTTCTGCAATTTGTGGAGCCATAATATCATCTAATATATATTGTCTTGCTTTTGCTGTTCTCTCGAATGCTTCAGCTATAATTTCATAGCTTAGTCCATCAACTTTAATATCTACTTGTATAGCTGTAATACCATCTTTAGTTCCACCAACTTTAAAGTCCATATCTCCAAAGAAATCTTCAATTCCTTGAATATCTGTAATAACAACATATCTTGAAGGATCATTTTCATCTGTAATTAATCCTGTTGAAATTCCTGCTACTGGTTGTTTAATTGGAACACCAGCATCCATTAATGCTAATGTTGAAGCACATATACTTCCTTGTGATGTTGAACCATTTGAGCTTAAAATTTCTGATACAACTCTTATTGCATATGGAAATTCTTCAACTGATGGTAATACTGGAATTAATGCCTTTTCTGCTAAAGCTCCATGTCCAATTTCTCTTCTTCCTGGACCTCTTGATGATTTTGCTTCACCAACACTATATCCTGGAAAGTTATATTGATGCATATATCTTTTTGATTCTTCTGTATCTAATCCATCTAATATTTGTTCTTCACTTTTCATACCAAGTGTTACAATAGACATTACTTGAGTTCTACCTCTATTAAATAAAGCACTTCCATGAACTCTAGGAATTAAACCTACTTCACATGATAAAGGTCTTATATCATAAATTCCTCTACCATCGACTCTTTTTCCTTCATCTAAAATTAATTTTCTAACTGTTTTCTTTTCTAATTTATATAAAGCATCTGCTATAGCTTTGCTATCTTCTTCTAATTTTTCTTCTCCATACTTTTCACTATACCAAGCTTTAACATCTTCTGTAAGCTTGTCTATTTTTTCATCTCTTTCTGGCTTATCTTCAGTTTGAACATCTTGTTTCATTCTTTCTGAGAATTCACCTGCAACTATATCATAAATTTCTTCATTTACAGCAAATGACACATATTCAAATTTTGGTTTACCAATTTCATTTTTAATATTTTGTATAAATTCACAAACTCTTTTTATTTCTCCATGTGCAACTTTGATTGCTTCTAACATTGTAGCGTCTGGTATTTCATCTGCACCTGCTTCAATCATTGCTATTTTATCTGCTGTTCCTGCAACTGTTAAAGTTAATCTACTATTTGCCCTTTGTTCTTCTGTTGGATTAATAACAATTTGGTCATTTACATATCCAACTGCAACTGCCGCTGTTGGTCCTCCAAATGGTATATCTGATATTGATAAAGCTGCTGATGCACCAATCATAGCACATACTTCTGGTGAGCAATCTTGCTCTACAGATAATACTAAACAACTAACTACTACATCATTTCTAAAATCTTTTGGGAATAATGGTCTTATTGGTCTGTCAATTGCTCTTGCTGTTAAAATTGCTTTATCTGTTGGTCTTCCTTCTCTTTTTGTAAATCCTCCTGGTATTTTTCCTACTGCATATAGTCTTTCTTCATAATCTACTGAAAGTGGGAAAAAATCTATTCCCTCTTTTGGTTGCTTTGAGGCTGTAACATTTACTAATACTGTAGTTTCTCCATATTTTACTAACACACTACCATTTGCTAGTCCAGCCATTTTTCCATTTTCAATTGTAAGAGTTCTTCCTGCTAACTCCATACTATAAGTTTTAAACATTTTACATCTCCTTTACTTCTCTTTACTCATAATAGTTACTTCAACATTTTTATAAGTTAGAAGCTACAATAATGGTAAAGACATTTATTTATACTTTGCTTGTATTTTATCTACAAAGTATATATTCGGATAATTTATTTGAAATGTAACCTCTACAATATATACATTTTTTTATATACATTGTGCAAGCTACTCTTCAAATAAATAACCACATATATTTTACTATAAGTAATTTTAAAAAGCAATAGAAAAATTGTATATTATGTAAATGTAGCCAAATTATTACTTTTTTACATTTGTTAATATAATTTCAACAATATTATGCTACATTATATTTTATCCAAATAGTAATACAATTACATTTTCTCACTTTCATATTATGTTCAAAATAACATATAATATATAATATGAAAAAAATTATTATTTTTATTATATTATTGGGAGGAATAATTTTAATGAAAACCAATACTAGTACTACTGAAAATGAAGCTCTTTCTAAAAATATTATTGATGAAACTTGTTTAGAATGTTCTTTTGAAAATGAAATTAATGCAGATAATTTGGAAGCGTCTGCTGAAAATGTTATTTTTTCTATACAAAATATTCCTGATTACATATTAAAAAAAATGCTCGGAAAATCAATTCCACTTGAGTATAAAGATGTAATAGATATAAATAAATTATCTTATTTACAAATTTCTTATTATGGTTTTGATGAGCAAAGTCATATTGGTGAAATGATTGTTAATTCTAAAATTGCAAATGATGTTATAGAAATATTCAAAAAATTATATGAAGAGAAATATCCTATCGAAAAAATGAAATTAATAGATGAGTATAATGCTAATGATGAGTTATCTATGTCTGATAATAATACTTCTTGCTTTTGCTATAGAACTATTTCAGGCACACAAAAACTCTCCAATCATTCTATGCGGAACAGCAATAGATATAAATCCATTATATAATCCATACATTGTAAATAATACAGTCATTCCTGTATCAGCCACTGCATTTGTTGATAGGAGTCAGAATCAAAAATATTATATTAGTAAAAATGATTTAATATATAGAATTTTTATTGATCATCGGATGGACTTGGGGTGGTGATTGGAAAACAAAAAAAGATTATCAGCATTTTGAAAAAAGTATTGAATAATTTTAAAAATTTAATCTATTTATTTTATAACTTACTTATGTTTTATAATAGCTTTTATGGAGTTATAGAGCAACTTGCTATAATAAATATATAAAATCCACAAGTAAAATTGAAGTAGCTTAACATTAATGTTAATAAAATAAAAACCTGCAATAAATTGCAGGTTTCTATTTTATTTTCTTAAAGATAATTTTTTAACAATTTCTCTATATCTGTTAACATCTTTTTTTGCTAAGTAGTTTAATAGATTTCTTCTTTTA
This sequence comes from uncultured Clostridia bacterium, assembly GCA_949388605.1. Lineage (GTDB taxonomy): Bacteria > Bacillota > Clostridia > TANB77 > CAG-508 > Scatovivens. The sequence continues at coordinate 21,440 of CASKJV010000025.1, read as the reverse complement.
CCTATCATTTTTAATAATCCTCTTCTTGAGTGATTATCTTTTTTGTGAACTTTTAAATGTTCTGTTAATTCAGCAATTCTTTCTGTTAAAAGAGCTATTTGAACTTCTGGAGAACCAGTATCATTTTCTTCTCTTTTATGAGTTGCTATAATTTCTTGTTTTCTTTCTTTAGTCATTTTCTTTTTCCTCCTATATTTTTTATTTGCCATATACTGAGAATAAAGTAGGTTTTTTCCTTTAATCCAAGAACATGGTATTTACTAAGCATATTCATTTTACTACGTATTATAAAAAAAATCAAGTGTTTTTCATATTATTCTAAAAAGCTTAATCAAATATTCTCTTTAAAAAAGTAATATTTGATTTATTAATAATTTTTACATTGTTCAAATATGTAAAAATTATACTCATTTCCTAACTTATTAGCCAACCCTATTATTGTTTTATCTCTTTATATTCTTTTTCTTTACAATCAATATATAAAACTAATTCAAATACAGCAACAGCTATCATAACATTTATTAGAGTTGGTGTTAAAGGTATTCTTGTTATTAAAACGCAACTTGTTAAAAACGCTTCTGTAAGAAGTACTATAACAGCAATTTTTCCTAATAAATTTACAACTTTCATTTTTCTAAATCTTATTACAATATATACTACTATAAGAACTCCTGATATTAAAAGTGGTGTACAATAAGGTCTTACAATATCTCTTATTCTTATATTGGCATTTGTTTGTATATTAATTGTTTCTGTAGTAAATTCTGTTTGATATTTTTCATTTACTATTTCTACTAAATTTTGTTTTTCTTCATCTGTTATTGATTCAACATTTATATTTACTGCATCATTAAATAATTCTACTTTTTTAACAATAACTTGTTTTTCTTTAAAGACTTCTTCACAAATTCCTTTAATTTCATTTATATTTATTTCTTTACCTATTATTAAGTTTATGGAAGCATGTTGCTCATATAATAAAGATACATTAAATCCTTTTAAAGCAACTACTACTATTCCTGCTATAATAATAAGAGCTAAACCTAATAATAAGATTTTCTTTGTTCCATTTAATTTCATATTATTCTCCTATTCATCACACATAAATGTGTTCTTCATTCGTACTCCAAGATTTTTTTAAAAATCTCGTAGTACGCCAACGATAAAGACATTGCTTTGTGCTTTTTATTTCATAAAATTTTATCCGCACTTCAAGAATTTTTTCAAATTCTCGAAGCTGCGACATCTCAAAAGACTTAAATAAGTACTTTTAACTTAATTTGGTTTATGTGTTCTTCATTCGTACTCCAAGATTTTTTTAAAATCTCGTAGTACGCCAACGATAAAGACATTGCTTTGTGCTTTTTATTTCATAATTTTTTTAATTAATATATCCTAAAAAATATAATATAGCACTATATAATGCTTGTATAGCAATTCCCCAGAATAAAACCATTCCTATACTGCTAATTACAACTCCAGACATAAATGTAAATATAATTGCAATTATACAAACTGGAATTATTGCTAGATAAAGCTCTTTCATTGTTTTGACAAATACTGTTTTTACATCATTACTTTCTTTCAAATTGTCAAGTAATTTAAAAGAAAATAACAAATTAATTCCTACTACTCCAATAAGTGCAATTAATGAATTAAATGTAATCATAACATTTGTATATCTAAATATTAATGTTAAAATTGCAATATAACCTACATTTGAAATAGCTAATTTTAACCCTTTTGCTTTATGTTTAATTATCATTACTATAGAAATTATTAAAACTATTATTGAAAATGACACTATTGCTACTAACTTTATTTCATCTGTTACATAAGATTGTATATAATTATCTCCATTTAATTTATATGATAATGGCATTTTTTCTAAACTTAACATTTTAGAGATTCTAATTATATTATTATAATTAGTTGCAAATTCTTCATAGTTTTGTGAAGCTTGTCCTATTGGAACTCTTAATGTTCCATTTGCCAACTCTTCTCCAAAATAAGTTTCTAATATTTGATTATCATCAAATTCAACAGAAACATATTTTGTAGAAGTATTTCCAGCTTCATCAGTAGTTTCTATATAATTCTTACTAATTTCTTTTAATTTTTCTGTTCCTATTTTATCTAATTGAACTACTAAATAAGCTTGATAACCATTACCATCTTGTGAATCACCATAAGTTGCAGAAACTTTTTTTATGTTTGAATTATCTATTAATATAAGACCATTTTGACTATCTATAATTTCAAATTTTCCTATTGTTGTTATTAAAGATTTTTGAATTTCAATATTTTGATTATCTGGAACTTCTACAACTAATTCTCCAGTAATATTATCTAATCTAATATTATATTCATATAAATCTATTGTTTCTAATCTTTCTTGTATTATTTTTTTGGCTTTTTCAAAATTATTAATATTAATTTGTTCATCTTCATTGGCTTTTACTGTTCTTGTTTCTTTAGTATATCCTTCTGGATTTTCTTGTTCACTATTTTCTTGTGAGTTATCACTATTTACTGGTTTTCCTTCTTCATCTACTAATCCTGCTTCTGTATTTTCAGCAGTTTCATCTTTTTTTACTACATCCCCTGCATAATTTCCCTCTGCATCTACGTAAATTTCTTTTTCTTCTTCTGATGTATCTAGAATAAATCTTAATTCTCTAACACCATCTAATTCCATACCATAACTAAATTTTGGTAAGATATTTTTCCATACACCTTGTTTATTAAAATATAAACCACAAAATGCAATTGCTGTAATTAAAAGTATAATTAATACTACAGCTATTGTTTTAATTCTTTTAATATTTTTTTCCAAAATAACTACCCCCTATAATAAGTTTGTATCATTAATTATTAATTCAAACCATAAACCTAAATATTTTGCTGCTCTTTTACTCATATTAGTTCTATCCATAAATATTTCAAAATAATCAATAACAGGACAAATTTTTGTATCTATTTTTAAATTTAAGATAGCTTTTTTTTCTTCTGTATCTATCTTTAATTCGGAACTTGTAACCGCAAAATTAACTTCATCATGTTTATCAAAAAGACTTTTATCTTGTTTTGATACTCTACTTCTATGAGCATCTGATTTATCTGCTAAAATTAATGCTGCTGATATATCACTAACAGGTGTACCTGTTAATTCATCATGATTTCCGATTGCCATTATAATTTCAGTTCTATCTTGTAAATTCATTCCCATTTCTTTTAAAATATTGTAAGCTAAAATTGCACCTGTATGAGCATGATCAACTCTGTTTACACAATTTCCAATATCATGCATATATCCAGCAATTTTTGCTAATTCTATTCTTTTTTCATCATATCCTAAAGTTCTAAGAATTTGTGCTGCTCTTTCTGCAACTAAAGAAACGTGTCTTATAGAATGTTCTGTATATCCTATAACATCCATTTGCTTTTGAGCATTTATTATAAGTTCTTTAATTTCAACATTATTTACAACATCTTCAAAAGTTACCATATATCCTCCTTTGTAATTTTATTACTTATGTAAATATATTAATTTGTAATTTGTATACTTTTAAATTGTATATTAAATAAAAAAAAATATCAACTGATTTTAATATAAAAAATATAAATCTAAAAAATTAGTTATACTTCATTGTTATTATTAATTTAACTATATAAATTTCAAAAAATTCAAGTGATTTAATTTGAGTTTTTCTCAAACTTTCTTATAAAACTAATAGTAAAATATGCATTATAATTAAAAATTAACTCCTATAATTCCTCCAATAGCTCCTCCTAATATTCCCAAAATTATAAAAATTAATGAATTAATTGATACTGAAAAGTCTAACATAGCAAAACTAGAAATTAAATATAAAACTACAATATATGCAATTCCAAGTAAACTACCAAAAATTATACCTTTTTCTTTTTTACATCTAGACATATTAAATGCGCTCACAAGTAAAGAAAATGTAACAATACCTATAATAATAGGATTTAAAAGATTATCATTAATATTAGTTTTACTCATTAGTACAGAAAAAACAATTATTAAAATTAATGAAATAATAATAGATAATAATAAATTTTTTAAAAATACTTTCATAACATACCTCCAAATAAATAGCAAAGAAAAAATAATATTTTCTTATACAATTTTGCACAAAAAAATTTAACTTTCACATATTTTTTTCTCTATATAACTTATCTGTACAAATAAAAAATTCTACAGCTAAGAACTCTACAGAAAGTTTTTTATTACTTTTCGATTTTTTAGAAAATAAAAAAACTTCTAACACATTATATTTAGAAGTTTTTTGTTTTATTCCATTTAATTTTTAATTTGTTTCAATAACTATTACATTATTTCCAGAATTTTCTACATTATTATTTTCATTATCTACTGTTTCATTCATTACTGTATTATTGGATGATGAAACTGTATTATTTGATGATACTGTATTTTCATTATCTGATGATGACTTATTTGTTTTTTTATCATCTTCTGAAACATTATTTAGCCCTTCGCTTTTCAAATAATCTTTTAAATCAATTGTGTTTCCACCCCAATCAGCATAATAAGTTGTTTTACCATTTTTGGTAATTGCATATATTTTATCATAAACACAAGGTAAAATTATTGATTCTGTATTTATATCAAAAACTCCATACAAATCACCTAAATTTATAACAATACCATTTATTCCTACAGATGATGGTATTAATAATACACTTTGCTCATTTCCAGATGTTCTTGAAGTAGCACTTGACTTATATCCAAAACCTTGATAAAGAAGATTTAGTATCATGTTTCCGTCTTTATTATACAATCCAAAATTCCCATCTTTTTGTACTGGAATACACTTTCCAAATAACATATTAGGGTTTTCTATTGTATCTAAAGTAAATTCTGATATATATTGTTCATCTAATCCTATTTTATCATTTTCTGCATATACCAATACTTTTCCATTTCTATTAACAACACCATATTCGTTATCTTTTTTTACTAAGTATAATTGATTTTCTTCATCTAATAATGATATTTCTTCAAATTCTGATGGAGCAATTATAGTTCCTCCTGTATTATCTAAAATTCCCATTGTTCCATTTTCAGCTTTTATATAAAATTCTTCAACATTTTGTGTATATATTATTTCATCATATTTTAAACTTATTATTTCAGCAGTATCGTTTAAAGAAAATACTCCATAGTATTTAGATGCATTTTGGGCTGCTACTTCTGCATCTCCAACAATGACATAACCATCCATTATTGCTCTTAAATTTTCATAATAACCACTCATTTCTTGATAATTATATTTTGCTATAATCTTTTGTGCTTTTTGTATTTTCTCTTCTAAAGTATATATATACTTTCTATATTCTTGCCAATCAATGCTAACATTAAACATTTTTGGAAGTGAATCTAATGGTACATAGATTTTTCCATTTTCATATACAATTGGATTTTCAATTTTATAATTTTCATAATATCCAGGAGAATTTTTAGAAGTAACTTGTATTTCTGCAAGTGTCGCATTATTAGATATTTCAATATATTTATTATAATTATTATCTCCAGAAGTTAATGTAATAATTTCAAAATCATTCTGTAAATAGCAACTATCTTCATTTTCGTTATATTTTTTATATTCTCCTTTAGTATATGTATATCCTAAGACAGAAGAAAGTTCTTTAACATCTATATAAACAACTCCATCTATTGCACCATAAATTTTATTACTAAGTTTTGATGTTTGAGTTCCATTAATAAAAAACTTTTCTGTTATTGAATCTTGATAACTTATTATAACTATCATAATAAATAGTAATGCTATAAGAACTCCACATAATATTATTGATAGCATTACTCCTCTTTTTTTTCTATCTCTACTTTCTACATTATCTTGATAAGAATTGCTTTCTTCCAGATTCATATAATTCCTCCTATTTTATTCTTTAGTATATCCATAATTCTTATAGAATTCGTCTCTAAATGATAATAAATTATCATTCTCTATTTCAATTCTAACTCTTTCCATTAATTTAGTCAAGAATCTTAAATTATGAATTGATAATAATCTTACTCCTAAAATTTCTTTTGTATTGATTAAGTGCCTAATATATGCTCTTGTATAATTTTTACATGTATAACAATCACATTCTGGATCTAAAGCTGAGAAATCTTTCTCATATGTAGCATTTCTTACTACTAATTTACCATGAGATGTCATTGCTGTTCCATGTCTTGCAATTCTTGTTGGAAGTACACAATCACACATATCTATTCCAGCTATTGCAGATTCAATTAGATAATCTGGTGTACCAACTCCCATTAAATATCTTGGTTTATTTTCTGGTAATAATGGTGTTGTAAATTTTAATATATCTAAAAATTCTTCTTTTGGTTCTCCAACACTTATTCCTCCAATAGCATATCCTGGAAAGTCCATTTCTATTAAATCTTTTGCACTTTTTTCTCTTAAATCTTTGTAAAATCCACCTTGAATAATTCCAAATAATCCCTGTTTATCAATTGTAGTATGTGCTTCTTTACATCTTGCAGCCCATCTTGTAGTTCTTTCCATAGATTTTTTTGTATATTCATATGTTGATGGATATGGACAACATTCATCAAAAGCCATTATTATATCAGCGCCTAATGCTTCTTCTATTTCCATTGCTTTTTCAGGACTAATAAATTGTTTGCTTCCATCTAGATGTGATCTAAATTCTACTCCTTCTTCTTTTATTTTTCTTAAATCACCTAAACTAAAAACTTGAAATCCTCCACTATCTGTTAGAATAGGCCTATCCCAATTCATAAATTTATGAAGTCCACCTGCTTCTTTAACAAGTTCATGTCCTGGTCTTAAAAATAGATGATATGTATTTGATAAAATAATTTGAGCTTGTACCATATCTTTCAATTCTTCAGGAGTCATTGCTTTTACTGTTGCTTGTGTTCCTACTGGCATAAAGATTGGAGTTTGTATATCTCCATGTGGTGTATGAATTACACCTCTTCTTGCTCCTGATTGTTTACATGTATGTAATAATTCATAAGTTATTGCGTTTTTCATATTATTTCCTTTCTTTGATTAGTTAGTTTTATTTATACTCTAGTAAATTATTAAATTTATAAAAACTATAAAGCTATTTTTCCGAAATAATTATATAATAATCATTGCATCCCCAAAACTGAAAAATTTATATTTGTTTTCCACGGCTTCATTATATGCTTTCATAATAAAATCTTTACCAGCTAAAGTTGAAACTAACATAATTAATGTTGATTCTGGTAAATGAAAATTAGTTATTAAACTATCTATACATTTAAATGTATACCCTGGATAAATAAAAATGCTTGTATCTCCTTCAACTTCTTTAACTAATCCTTTTTCATCTGATACGGATTCTAAAACCCTACAAGATGTTGTTCCAACTGCAATTACTCTATGTCCACCTAATTTTGCCTTATTTATTTTTTCAGCATCTTCTTTTTTTATATAATAATGCTCAGAATGCATTTCATGTTCTTCAACCGTTTCTACTTTTACTGGTCTAAATGTTCCAATTCCAACATGAAGAGTTACATTTGCTATTTCTACACCTTTTTGTTTTATTTTATCTAATAGTTCTTCTGTAAAATGAAGTCCTGCAGTAGGTGCTGCAGCCGAACCATCATATTTTGCATAAACAGTTTGATATTTTTCGTTATCTTCTCTAGATGCTTCTGTAATATATGGTGGAAGTGGCATTAAACCTATTTCATCTAAAATTTCATTAAATATTCCATTATATTCAAAAGTTACTTTTCTATTTCCACCTTCCAAAATTTCATCTACTGTAGCTTTTAAAAGTCCTTCACCAAATATAACTTTACTGCCTGGTTTTAACTTATTTCCAGGTCTAACCATAGCTTCCCATGTATCATTTTCTATTCTTTTTAATAATAAAAATTCAACTTTAGCACCAGTATCTTTTTTTCCATATAATCTTGCTGGTATAACTTTTGTATTATTTATTACTAAGCAATCACCTGGATTTAAATAATCTATTACATCTTTAAATAGCTTATGTTCAATTTTTTCTTCTTTTTTATTTAAAAGCATTAATCTTGCTTCATCTCTTTTATCATATGGATGCTGAGCAATTAGTTCTTCTGGTAGTTCATAATTAAAATCAGAAACTTTCATTTTTTTTCCTTTCTATGTTCAATTAGTGACGTGATTTTTTTATATTCTTGAAAATTTCAACTAAAAAAAAGAAAATTTCTAGAATATAGTTATTCGAATATTCAAAATTCTTATAATACATTATTAAAATTTGTTAATTCGTTTAATAAACATTTTTACACTTTTTACATATGTTTAATCTACAATTAACGCACTTCATCATTAGGCTTTTTTTCTTTTTGTTCTAACTTAAATAAAAGCTTGTCTGCTTCTTCTTTTAAATTGCAATTTTTCCCACTCATAATTACAAAATCAGCATTTTCTGTATAAAATGAAGCACTTTTCTGACTATTTAATCTACTTACTGCTGTTTCGTAGTCTATGTTATCTCTTTGACAAATTCTTTCTATTTGTAAATCTTTATCTGCAATTAAAGAAACTACATAATCACATACTTTATCAAAACCTGTTTCAAATAAAAGAGGTGCATCAACTGCAATATATTTTACTTTTGGATCTACAATTTTTTTCATTCTATTATATATTTCTTTTAAAATATATTTAACTGTTAAAGAATTTAATTTTTCTCGTTCTTCTTCATTATTATATATTTTACTTGCTAATAGTTTTCTATTTAAATTTCCATCGTCTAATAAAATATCTTCTCCAAAAGTATTCTTTATAGAATCCAAATACTCATTTCCTGGAACTGCTAATTCTTTAGAAACTTTATCTGCATCAATTACTCTAAACTCTTGTTTTTCACTTAAAAATTTACTAAAAGTTGATTTGCCAGCTCCTGATGATCCTGTAATTCCTAATATTTTCAACTCTTTTCCTCCTTTAAATTATAATGTTTTTATAGCACTAGTTGCTAAAAAATCACATCTATTATTATATTCATTATCACTATGACCTTTTACTTTTATAAATTCTACTTTGTGTTTTTGTGTTAAACTGTATAGTTCTTCCCATAGCTCTTGATTTTTAACTGGTGATTTATTAGCAGTCTTCCAATTATTTTTTCTCCAGTTATGTATCCACCCTTGATTAAAAGCATTTACTACATATGCACTATCACTGTAAATTTTCACTTCACACTCTTCTTTTAATAATTTTAGTGATTCTAACACAGCTGTTATTTCCATTATATTATTAGTAGTATCTTTATTAGCACCTGAAATTTCTTTTGAAGTATCATTATACATTAAAATTGCTCCCCATCCTCCTGGTCCAGGATTTCCAGAACAAGCTCCATCTGTATAAATTGTAACTTTTTTCATACATTAATCTCCTTATTTTTGTTTCTTACTTATTTTGAAATACAGATATGTTAAATGACTTTTGTTTTTTCAAATTTCACTTTTATTTCTATACTAAAATATTAATTTGTTTTTTTTATAATTCTATGATATTATACCAGTAAATTTAAAATATTACAATATAGGTGGTGATTTATTTTGGATGGAATATTAGGTATAGTTTCTGAATATAACCCTTTTCATAATGGTCATATTCATCATTTAGAATTATCTAAGCAATTAACAAAAACAGATTTTACAGTTGCTGTAATGAGCGGAAATTTTGTACAAAGAGGCGATACGGCTTTAGTGGATAAATGGACTAGAACTGAAATGGCTTTAAAAGCTGGAATTGATTTAGTTTTAGAACTTCCAACTGTTTACGCAATTTCTAGCGCAGAAAATTTTGCTGATGGTGCTGTAAAAATTTTAAATAGTTTAGGTGTTGTTGATTATCTTTCTTTTGGAAGTGAAATTGGTGAAATCTCACCATTAAATGATGTTGCATCAATTTTATATAAAGAGCCAAAAGAGTTTTCTTCTTTAATTACAGCACAATTGAAATCTGGGTTATCATATCCTAAAGCTAGAGAAATTGCATTATCTCAATTTTTTGGTACATCTCAAAAATATACAGATATTCTAAATAATCCAAATAATATTTTAGGAGTTGAATATTTAAAATCTATTAAAAAACATAGAAGTCACATAAAGCCTTTAACTATAAAAAGAGATTACAGTGATTACAATAGTAAAACAATAAAGAATGGAATTGCTAGTGCCACTGCAATAAGAACTATGATTCAAAATAAGAAAAATGTCCATTATGTAGTTCCTTTTGAAACATATGAATTACTTGAAAACTGTATAGAAACAGGAAAAATCGTACCTGATTTATCAATTTTCGAAAAAGAGATAATTTATACTCTTAGAAGAATGACTCTATCTGAAATAGGTGCTTTACCCGATGTTTCTGAAGGATTAGAAAATAGAATAAAACTTGCTGCTAATACTTTTAATACATTACAAGATTTAATTTCTAGTATAAAAACAAAAAGATATACTCAAAGTAGAATTCAAAGAATTTTATTATATGCACTTTTAAACATATCACAAAAAGATATAAATGCATCAAAAAGAGTAAATCCTTATATAAGAGTGCTTGGTTTTAATAAACACGGAAAAAGGATTATTTCCGCTATTGCAGCAGCTAATCCTAAATTAAAAATAATAGTTTCGGTAAAAAAATTTATGGAAAATTCTAATGATAATACTTTAAGAAATATGATTTCAAAAGATATTTTTGCTTCTAATGTATATACTTTGGGTTACAAATCTGAGCCAATTGCAAATTTAGATTATACACATAAAGTTATTGAAATATAACAAATCCGAGGGAAAGTATTCCCTCGGATTAAAATTATTGTTACATTATCAACTAAACATTTTCTTTACTCCTCGTCATCTTCGTTAAGCCAATTACGAATTCCTCTTTTTAATTTTCTTTCCATATTTTTGGCTATTACCTTGGCCTCATTCACCTTTTCAACATATTTAGGCTTATTGGCTTCAAAAGAATCCTGAACTTTCTTATAATTTTTTTGGGCTACAGCTACTGCTGTATGATATGCAGACTTAAATTCATTATAGACTTCTTCACATATTTCAGCCTTTACTGGATTAGCTTCAAGTTTTAACAGCTTAATAAATATTGTTAATTTTTCAGCAATCTGACTCTGCGTAATCTTACCTTCTTTAAAATTATTAATAGCAGTTAAAAATACCTCAGCCAAATCTTCATGAAATTTAGCTTCTTTCATTTCTTTCATGCATTCTTCTAAAGCTTCTAAATATTCTTCAAGAGCTTTATAAGTGCATCTTTTCTGAATTGAATTTTTAATGTTAACGAGTTTCTTAATTAAAGCTTTCTGTTGATTTTTGTTCATAATGTACCAACCTTTCTATGCTATAACTCTTAGTAACATGTTTATTATATCACCTTATGTTGACTTTGTCAAAATTGTATCTAACATGACTTTATAATCACATTCTCTAATAGTAAATATTATTTTTTATTAGATAGAAAAACGAGCTACCTATAAAATACAAAAATATTTTATAAGTAGCTCATCTTTACTCTGTATAACTTATCAGTTCTAAATACTTTTAAGGTTTGATTTAATTAAAACATATCAATATACAAACAAACTTAACTTTTATTTATGATCATCTTTTAACCAATTCTGGATTTGAGCTTTTATCTTTTTTTCTGTTTCTTTCGAAGTTTTTTTAAACTCTGATATCATTTTAGAACATTCTGGCAGTTCCTGAGTCTTAATATATTTCCCAGCATTTTCCCAACTGGATTTTGCCTCTTCTTTTATTTTATTAATAATATTGCTTAATAAAACTTTAATTTCAGAAGAAGTTACTTTATCATCATCCTTTTTTTCCTGTTCCATTTCTTCAGCATTAATATCTGCTTTAATCGCTTCTATTATTGGTAATAAAGTGGCAATTATATTTTCCTTTGCAGCTCTCGTATTTGTATTATCTTTTACTTCATCTTCAAAATACTTATCAATAGCAAATAATACTTCTTTAAACATTTCTTCATATTTTTTAAATTCAGGATCATAATATAGCAATTCATAAATATTGTTCTCTAACATCTTTACAAATTCCCACTCTTCTCCTTCTTCTAAGCCTTTTTTGATCCGATTAAATTCTTTAAGTTCAAATTCAAAGTTTTGTTTGTTCATAATTATAACCTACCTTTCATAAGACTTACACATTGGGTTATTGCGTATTCTATCATGTTATGTCAATTTTGTCAAAATCATATTTAAATAATATTTGTTTTTTATAAAAACTTTCCTCTTAATTAACCATAATTTTCTCTATATAATAATATAATACCAAAATATTCATATTTAACATTCTCTAACGTATTTTAAGTCGCTCGTCTTTTTTCTATATAACTTATATCTAGTTTTGCTTTGTTCAAAGATTTAAGAAATATGCAAAATATTGACCTAAGACTTTATATTATGGAAATTGGGACAAATTTTCTATAATACAACAAAGACGAGGAAAATTATATTCCTCGTCTTTTTGGTATTCCACTTATAAGAAACTTCTGAAAATCATAACTTTGGGCTACTTTTGATTAATTATCGTCGCCGTCGTCTTCTCTCATCAAGTCATTAATCGTATTTTCAAACTTCTGAGATACGTTTTTGAAAGCTTTGGTCGCCTCCGTAACATACTCAGGCCCCTTTTTCTTTACTGTATCCATCACATGTTTTGCCATTGTGGCATATTTGGGACCTTCCTCTTTGACCGCTTTCTGAGCTGTTTTTAATCTTTCCTGCACATTGTGAACAATATTTGTGCACGCCTCTTTGGCATTCTCTTTGATCTCATTAATCTTATACTCTTTATCATTCTGCAAATGAATTTCAAGCAACTTACACAGCATAAAAGCATACCGGATTACATAATCCAAATCGCATTTCCCCAACATATTGCCTTTAATTGCCTCCAATAAATCCGCCGACCAATTTTCATATTCCGGCTCATTATGCAGAATAGGCACAATATCCAGCATCTTATGTTTAGCACGGTCGATTCCTTTCACATCTCCTGCGTCATTAGCATCCCGCAATTCTTTTGTAACTGCTAAAAGTTCTTCATACATTTTCTTTACGTTTCCTTTTGCCATGGTTAATACCATCCTTTCATAAAATGTTTTATTAAAACGCTACGTTAATATTTTACTACATTATGTTAAGTTTGTCAATGTATTTACTTCATTACTTCCTCAATTACTTTTGCTAAATATTTCATACTCACATTACATTGTTCAAGTGTATTTCCTGTTGCTCCAACTTCTATAATACATGCTCCTTTTGTTACATGCTGATTATAACGTGAATTTCTTAATATTATAGGTTTAAATAAGTCTGGGTACATCTCATTTGCTTTTTCTTGAATTTTAACAGCCAATTTGAAATTTTGAATCCAATTACTATGCTCTAAACCACCTCCATTTGTCCCTATAACAAACATTATTTGTGCGCCTACCTCATCGCCAATCTGCACACATGGTGCATAATTACTCATACTTCCAATTGCATCTCTATGCAAATCTATAACAAATTCTGAATTTGGATTTTGTGATAAAATTCCATTTATAGTTTCTAAAGATCTAGTATAAGAACCTGTATACGCAGGATAATCATGATAAGATGTATTATGTATAACATTAAAACCTAAACTTGATAAATTATTAGTAAGCTCAGTTCCTACTCTAGCAACACTGTAATTTAAATCTATTGTTCTAAAATTACCACTTGCAACATAATTATTGGATTCTGTTGGAGTATAACTTTCACAAGTATGTGTATGATAAATTACAATATCTCTTTTATTTTGAAGATCAACATTGGGTAAAAGCATTTCTTCTGTCAAATTATATGATGATTCATTTTTTATTTTTACATTTTTATATGTATTTGTATATGTATCTGTTTTATTATTTTCTTTAATAAGTTTCGTTTTTGCTATTGGTTGTACTTGAGTCATATCCTCACTAGCATTATCAATTTCAGTATTTTCTTTTCCCCTACTTTCATTACTACTTGAATTTTTCTCTACATTCTCATTATTAGAATTATTTTCAAATTCTAGCACTTCTTCTTGATTCTCTTTTTCCATTAATTCTTCTTCTGAAGAAAAAAGTGCTAACTCAGAAACTAAAATCTTTTTCAAACCACTTTCACTTTTTATTATATTAGTATTGTAATAATTAGAAAGTAAAATATTATTATCTATTATTTTACTATTAAAACGATTTTTCTCTTTTAAAATTTCGCTATTAAATTTAAACTTTTTAAAAATAGTTATTAAAATAACACTAATTAATGCAATTAAGAATATTTTTTTTATTATTTTTAAAATATCTTTTATATTTATAACCGCTAAATTAATCATATTATTCTCTCCAATAATTTAATTATATTAGTAAGAATAAAAAAAAGAACACAAAGAATAAATTTTAAATTTTTCAAATACTTTAATATTTGTTCTTACAAAAAAAGCGGAGAAAAATCTTCTCCGCTCAAAAGCTTTTTATTTAGAATAGTTATATATTATTTTTAATATCTTCAACTAATAATTTGACTTCTTTTTCTTCACCAGACTTCATATTCTTAATTTTTGCAATATTAGAATTTAATTCATTTTCACCAATAACTAGTAAATTTTTAGCTCCTATTTTATCTGCATATTTCATCTGAGATTTAAAACTTCTTTCAAAAATATCTTTTTCTACTATATATCCAGCTTTTCTTAAATTTAATGATAATTCTAATGCTTTTTTATTTTCTAATTCTCCTAACGAAAGAATATACAAATCTGGTTTTTTATCTTCAACATCTTTATTATATTCATTATAGATTTCCATAAGTCTTTCAACACCTGTAGCAAATCCAACAGCTGGAGTTGATTGTCCACCAAATTCTTCAACTAAACCATCATATCTCCCACCACCTAAAACAGTTAGACCTGATTTTTCATCTATAAACTCAAATACTGTTTTCGTATAATAGTCTAAACCTCTTACAATACCTGGATCAATTTCAAATTTTAACCCTGCAACATTAAGCATTGATTTTACATTTTCAAAATGTTCTTTACATTCATCGCATAAATAATCAATCATCATTGGAGCACCAATGTTTAATTCTTTACATCTTTTTTCTTTACAATCTAATATTCTCATAGGATTTTTTTCAAATCTTGTTTTGCAAGTATCGCAATACTTATCCAAGTTTTTCCCAATAAATTCTCTTAAAATCTTTTGATATTCACTTCGACATTTTGGACATCCTATACTATTTATTGTTAATTTTATATTTGGAATATTTAATTCTTCAAATATATTATTTGCCATTAATATAGTATCAACATCTGCTAAATAACTTTTCGAACCAATTAGTTCTGCTCCTATTTGGTGAAATTCTCTAAGTCTACCTTTTTGCACATTTTCATATCTATACATTCCCATATTGTACCAAAGTTTAACTGGGCTTGGCAAACTTCCAATACCATTTTCTAAAAATGCCCTAACTACACCCGCTGTTCCTTCTGGCCTTAATGTAATAGATCTTCCACCTTTATCATTAAATGTATACATTTCTTTTTGAACAACATCTGTTGTTTCTCCTACACCTCTTTGGAATAACTCTGTATGTTCAAAAACTGGAACTCTTATTTCTTTAAAATTATAACTTTCTAATACTTTTTTTACTTTGCTTTCAACTTTTTGCCATTTATAGCTTTCAGATGGCAATAAGTCTTTTGTTCCTTTTGGTTTTTGTATCATTTTATTTTTCCCCTTTTCTTTGCTATTCTATTTTCGCTCTCATCTGCAACTGATTTTTTAAAAATCCTTTTCTCTTAATTCAATATAAATATTTCTTTCATCTTGTATCATAGTAATTTTTCCATGCCCTGGATAAACTATTGTATCGTCTGGAAGTGGCATTAATTTATCTGTAATTGAAGTAATCAACTCTACAAAATTTCCTGTTGGAAGATCAGTTCTTCCCCAAGTTCCAGAAAACATTGTATCTCCTGTAAAAATCAATCCTTCCTTTTCAGAATATAAACATAGACCTCCTTTTGTGTGTCCTGGAGTTGCAATAACTCTAAATTCAATATTTCCAACATGTATTAAATCTTCATCATCAACTCTAGAATCAGCTTCTAATTCGGGAATTTCCATATTAATATATTCAGCCAAATTGATTTCTTTATTATATAATCCTTCACTATCTGGTCTACTCACTAATATTTTGCCACCTTTATTTTTTTTCAGCTCAGCAATAGCTCCAATATGATCAGCATGACAGTGTGTTAAAAAAATATATTTTAAATTAGCTTCTAGTATATTTAAAGTTTCTATAATTTTTTCAGCTTCTCCTCCTGGATCTATAACCATTGCTTCTTTTGTTTCTTCATCACAAATAACATATGTATTTGTTTTTAGTCCAACTTGTGGAGTTATTACTTGTAATCTTTTTAATATCATTTGTATCTCCTTTTTTATAAAAATGTTCTCGTTCAACCTAAAATTCAATTCGCTTACATTTTTTCATTTTATATTGTATTATTTGCAAACATATTTGATAAAGTATAAACCTGATCTATCAATTGAAATTCAACAAACTCTAGCCACGTTTACGATTAACCTCATATACACTTTCAACACTTCTAAAAGAAACTATTAATTTATTTAATTTTTCTTTATTTTCAACTTCAAGTAGAACATCTATTACTGCAATATTCTCTTTTGTTGTTTTTGTATTTACACCAGTTAATTTTACTTTATTATTTTCAATTTGTTTAATTATATCTTTCAATAATCCACTTCTATCATTTGCCAAAATTTCAATTTCAACTTTATAAGAACCATTTACATCGTCAAACCAATAAACATCTATCATTCTATTTTCTTCATTTAATAAATCTTTAACATTTGCACAATCTGTACGATGAACTGAAACTCCTCTTCCTTTAGTAATATATCCAATAATTTCATCTCCTGGTAGTGGATTACAACATTTAGAAAGTTTGACTAAACAATTATCTATTCCTTTAACAACAATACCTGTTTTAGAATTTTTAGGTCTTGCAGGTTTTGCTTTAGCTAATTCCTCTATTTTTTGTTCAAAATCTTCCTCTTCATGCTCTTTTCTATATTCATCTAAAAGTCTTGCTATTAGTTTATTTACTGATATTCCGCCAAAACCAATACTTGCATATAAATCATCAACAGTTGCAAATTTATATCTATCTAAAGCTAATTGTAGCCATTCTAGTCTTACTAAATCAGAATATTTTATACCTAATTTTTTTACTTCTTTTTCTATTAAGTCTTTTCCTTTTTCTATATTTTCAGACCTCTGAGCTTTTTTAAACCATTGATTAATTTTAGATTTTGCAGATGAACTTTTTATAAATTTTAGCCAATCTCTGCTTGGACCTTTTGAATGTTCTGAAGTTACAATTTCAACAATATCACCATTTTTTAATGGAGTAATAATAGGCATCATTTTACTATTTATTTTACATCCAATCATTTTATGACCAATTTGTTCATGAACACTATATGCAAAATCTATTGAAGTCGCTCCTTTAGGTAAAACTTTTATCATTCCTTTTGGTGTAAAAATATAAACTTCATCTTCAAATAGTTCTTGTTTTAAAGTATTTAAAAACTCATTTGGATTTTCTGTATTTTTTTGCCATTCCAAAGTTTCACGAAGCCATGAAAGTTTATCTGAAGTAACTACAACAGATTTTTTTGTTCCTTGATTACTAGCTTCTTTATATGCCCAGTGAGCAGCAATACCAAATTCTGCAATTCTATGCATTTCCCAAGTACGAATTTGAACTTCAAATGGTATTCCTTTTTGACCTAATAATGTTGTATGTATAGATTGATACATATTCTTTTTGGGAACTGCGATATAGTCTTTAAATCTACCTGGCATAGGTGTATACATTTCATGGACAATTCCTAATACAGAATAACAATCTTTAACATTGTCAACAAGAATCCTTAATGCAAATAAATCATATATTTGATCTAATGTTTTATTATCTCTTTGCATTTTTCTATAGATACTATATAAATGTTTTGCTCTACCTGTAATCTCAGCTTTTATTCCTTGAGATTTTATTTCATTATTTAAGTCTTCTTGAATTTTCTCTATAAATTTAAGTCTTTCTTCTCTTTTTCGATCTAAACCTATAACAATTTCATGATATTCTTCTGGATGTAAGTATTTAAAGCTTAAGTCTTCTAGTTCCCATTTTAAAGAATAAATACCTAATCTATTAGCAAGTGGTGCATATAAGTCTTGAGTTTCTTTTGCATTTGCTATTTGTCTATCACGAGTAAGATATTTTAATGTTCTCATATTATGAAGTCTATCTGCAAGTTTTATAAGAATTACTCTAATATCTTTTCCCATTGCTAAAAACATTTTTCTATAATTTTCTACTTGTTCTTCTTCTTTTGATGTATATCTTAAAGTTCCAAGTTTAGTAACACCAGCTACCATTTCTGCGATTGCTAGACCAAAATCTTTAACTAAATCCTCATGTGTTTTAGGTGTATCTTCAACAACATCATGAAGTAAAGCGGCACATAATGTTTCATCATCCATTCCAAGTTCAGCTAAAATATAAGCAACATTAATGGGATGTATCATATATGGTTCACCAGATTTTCTACATTGGTTACCATGATTTTCACTTGCATAATAATAAGCTCTTTTTATAAGTTCTATATCAGAATTTGGATAATTACTTACTTGTTTATTAATAATATCATTAATGGTTATTTCTCTTTCTACTTTACTATCTGCCATATTTAATCCCCCTAACTTTTAATATGATTTTCTTAAATCTTTCATATTAATTTGTACACTTTCAATTCCATTAAATGTATTAATTTCTAGTACCCCTATAACATCAATTTTATCTCCTAATTGATATTCTTCAGCATATTGCCCCATATTAAATCCTATAGCATTTATTATTGTATTTCCTTCTTTTAAAGTTAATTTTAAATGTTTACCTTCTGATAATGCTCTAATAGAATCAATTCTTAAATTTTTATATATAAAAATTGGTGTTTTATTAGCTTCTCCAAATGGTTCTAAAAGATTTAATTCTTTAACATTTTCTATATATATATCTTTCAAATTTATTTCTTTATCTATTTTTATAACTGGAACAATTTCTTCTGTATTAGCTTCTTTTGATTTTTCTTCAAATGCTTTTCTAAAATCATCAAATTTATCTTTCTTTAAACTTAGACCAACTGCCATTTCATGTCCGCCATATTTTTCTAAGTAATCACTTGTAGCACATAAAGCCCCATGCAAATCAAATCCTGGTATACTTCTTCCTGACCCTTTTCCATTTTCTCCTTCAAAACATATCAATATACTAGGTTTAAAATATAATTCTGTTATTTTTGAAGCTACAATACCTATAACTCCATGATGCCAACTTTCATCCCCTAATACTATTGCATTATTTTTATCTAAATGTTCTTTTTCTATTTTTAAAATAGCTTCTTCAAAAATTCTTTTTTCAATATTTTGTCTCTGCTTATTATATTCATTTAAAGTATTAGTGATTTTATTAGCTTCTACAATATTTTCTGTAAGAAATAAATCTAGAGCTTCTCTTTCATGTCCCATTCTTCCACAAGCATTTATTCTAGGAGCAATTCCAAAAGAAACTGTATTTGAATTTACTTCTTTGTAAGCAGCTGCATTTAATAATGCTCTAACGCCTGGAGATTTCGTAACTTCTACTAGTTTTAATCCTAATTTTGCAATAACTCTATTTTCATCTACTAATGGTACTATATCTGATATTGTTCCTATAGCAACAATGTCTAAATATTTTAGATATTCCCTTTCATCAAGTTTTAATTCTATTCCTATTGCTTGTATCAATTTAAAAGCAACTCCTACACCTGCTAAACTATTAAATGGGTATTTATTATCTTTTCTTTTACAATCTATAATAGCTAAAGCTTTTGGAAGCTCATCTAATGGCTCATGATGATCTGTAACTATAACTTCCATTCCTAGACTATACGCATATTTAATTTCTTCAATTCCAGAAATTCCACAATCTACAGTTATTATTAATTTATAACCGCTATCTGCAATTTTCTTTATTGCTTCTTTATTTAATCCATATCCTTCATTTAAACGATTTGGTATATATGCACCAACATTTAATCCTCTTTCTTTTAAGAATTTTGATAAAACAGTTATACTTGTAATACCATCTACGTCATAATCACCATATATTATTGCTTTTTCATTATTTTCAATTGCTTTTATAATTCTTTTTACTGCTATTTTCATGTCTGGCATTAAATACGGATCATGAAAATCATTTCTTGTAGGGTTTAAAAATAATTCTACTTCTTTTTCATTTATAATATTTCTGTTAACCAAGACTGTTGCAAGTAATTCTGAAATTTGAAATTTTTCGATAAGTTCGTTAATTTTATCTTGATCTTGATTATAAAATTCCCATTTTTTGTTCATCCTTTCCTCCTAAAATACAAATTTTCCACAATATTATATAACAAAAGTCATATAAAAGATAGTTTTTTTTGATAAAATATTACTTTTTTTATATAAGTCAAATTTGTGCTGTTCTTTAACGTTCATAAATAACCTGCAAAAAAACTCTTTAAAATAAATATTTACAGATTTTATCTGTATAATATCTAATTTTAAAGAGTTTTTTATTTTTTTAATATACTTTTTTATTATTAGCCATCTACTAAAGCTTTACACCAATTATCACTTGGTTCAAACTCTGTTACATAAAAATTTTGTTCATCTAAGAACTTTCCTGCCTTCCGTACAATTTTAACTTTAATTTTTCCTAAACCGTCATTTTCATCAATTACTTCTGTAATATATCCTTGACGACATTGTGAATTAGTAATAAAAGTAATTTCATTTACATACATTCCTTCACAAATCCATTGCCCAAAATAATCTTTTACAGATTCTCTGTCTTCAAAATTGCCCTGTACAAGTTCTGGCATTAGCATATTTTTCCCTCCTTAATATTTATCTCGGAGTTCCCTCCGAGATTTTTAAATCACCTCAAAGGGTATTAATAAGTACCTTGCGTATTTTATCATGAAATTGGTACAATATCAAGTATTTACCAGCATTATAGTTTTTTAGTATTCATATCTGAAATACAAATTGTAATTTGTAGATTAGATTTATTTTCAAAATTATTGGCATGTATATAAAAATTTTACTATAATATTTTTCTTATTCTATATCAGAATTATTAACAAAATTATATTATTCATATTCAGTTCCTAGTTCAA
>CASKJV010000024.1 GCA_949388605.1 uncultured Clostridia bacterium | reverse complement strand
TGTATTATTGTAAGAGTAATATTAATAAATTTATTGGATTAGCCCTACAAATTACTATTTAATTAACGAAACGGAGAAAGTATGAACACAACACAAATACAAGGTATATTCCTAAATTTAATAATTTATTTAATAATGATTTTTCCATTAATAATCATTTCTTTAAACAAAAAAATATATATATCTAAACAGCAATTTTTTACTACTATAATATATTGCACACTATTAGAAATTTCTCTTTCATTAATACTATATATTTTTCCTAAAGATATATTTTCAACATTCACAAAAACAACTGGAATTATTAATTTTGCAATATATAGCTCAAAAATATTATTTATTTCAAGTAGTTTATTTGCATTAAAAATTCTTATACCAGCATATTTATACAATCAAAACAAGAAAAAAAAATTAGCGATTCTTGTTTTATCAAAAATCGCTATTACTATAATCTCAATAATTATACTTTACATTAAATTTAATACAAAAGGAATTTTGTTTTCAATTCCAATTTGTGATTTTATATTTTATATTATATATTTTTTAAATATTATCAGATAGTATATCTAAGTTAGCTTCTAATGAATCTGTACTTGGAACTCCACTTTTAGCATTCATTACTGTATTATCACTATAAATATATATCATTGCAGGAAGAGATGTTACATTATATTTTTTTTCATACTCTCTATCTAAGTCATAATAAATTTCCATAGAAATTTCATTTTTTAAATTACTTGGAATTTCTTTAGAAGTACTTATCATCAAAAATTTAATTCTATTTTCATATTTTTTATATACATTTTCTACTTTTTTTAGGACATCTACAGAAGCTTCATCTTCTGGATTCCAAAATAAAATCATTGCTGAAGAATTGGCTATTTCAGATAAATTAAATTCTGAACTATCTTCTTTATAAACTTTGATATCATTATATGAAACATTCTCTATATTTTCTGTATTTGAAATTTCTTCTAATATTGTATTTGCATTTTCTTCTTTTTTTTCTAATTCATCTTTTATTTCATTTTTTAATTGACTAATTTCATTATTATCACCTTCATTACTAATATTTTCATTACTAATATTTTCATTACTAATGTTATTATTCTTATTCTCATTCTCATTAATATTAACATCACTGTTAATATTTGTCATTCCAATATCATTATGTGGTTTAAAACAAAAAACACAGAAAATAAGTGCTACTAAAAAAAAGACAACAGCAAAAATCAACAAAATTATATTTTTCTTTTCCTTCATTTTTTCTCCTTTAATTTAAATTTCATAACTTATTTTATCAATAAAATTATATAGAATCAAGATTTATAAGAACAAAAGAGCTACTTTTAACACACTCAAACATTTTAAATATATTTAAGTGGCTTGTCTTTACTCCATATAACTTATTTCAAATACTAATATTTCTATAAAACATCTACTATTGGCGAATTAAAATCAAATTATTTATCATAAATTATTTGATTTTTATGTAAATTCATGTTAAACTATAGTAGAAATTTTATTTATGTAACTAGTACACTTATTATAGGGTGATTACCCTTATACTTAAGGAGGTATAGCTATGAGTTATTTTGCAGATACTAAGTGTCCAAAATGTGGAAAAATTACACAGCATCACCTTGGTGGATATGGTTTCTACGGAGGTAATGAAACCACAACCTGTTCCTTCTGCGGATATACTTATGAAAGTGTTTCTCACTGCCTTGGTATGATTCCTGACAGGGATGATCCACCTGTACTCACCTTACAACAGCGCTTATCAAGATTTTCAACTGAAGAATTGGAAAAAGAATTACAACGGCGAAGATCATAATAATAAAACTCCCTTTGCAAATCGCAAAGGGGTTTTATTATTTTTTTAGTAAAAATATTATTTGTAATTTCTATCAAATAAAGAATTACGATTCAATTTAAATTAACTGTAACAGTAAAGTCTTTCAATAGCATTTACTTTTAAATTTAAACCAATCTAGTTTCTATATCAAATTTCTTGATTTTATTTATAATATATGCTAATATTTTCCGAAAGGTAACTTAAAAATTTAACTACAAAGGAGTTATTATATATGGACTTAAATATTGAAAATAATATAAATCACATTTCTAATAATTCATTTTCAAAAGAATTAAAAAATACCCTAAATAAAGAGTGTATTTTTTCGATTGATAGATTTGAAGGAAATTTTGCCGTTTGCGAAAATAAAATTACTAACGAAATGGTAAATATCGAGAAAACTTTGCTTCCTAAAAATTGCAAAGAAGGAGATATTATAAAATTTATAAATGGAGTATACATTTTAGACAATAACGCTACTAACAATGAACAAGAGGAAATTAAAAATATTGTAAATAATCTATTTAAGAAAAACAAATAAATTTTTTATGTAGGCTTTTATAATAGAACAAAAATGCACTATATATTTCTGTATAAAAACATTAATATATAAGTGCATTTTTTTATTATTCAAATCATATTCTAAATATTCGCTTTTTAGTTCAAAGTAAACAATGTATATTTATAAAATCAAAGCATTACAAAATTTATCGACATTTTATCTATATAGCATAAGCTTCTAATTTTAATTTCCATCTAAACTTAAATTTACTTTTACAATTTCATTAGATTCTCCGTCACTTATTAATTGAATAGTACCATCTTCATCTGTTCTATATATTTTACTTCCAATTTCATTTAGTCTATTTATTATAGTATCTTTAGGTAATCCATAGCTATTATTCTCACCAACTGAAATAATCGAAATTTCTGGTAAAACTTGTTCTAAAAATTTTTCTGAACTACTTGTATTTGATCCATGATGTCCTACTTTTAAAACATCTACATCATTCCATTTTCTAGAATCTTCATTTACTTTTTCTGCATCTCCCATAAATAGATATTTTTGATTTTTATAACTTAATTCAATAACAATAGATTCTTCATTAATATTTTCTGGTTCTGTATTATCAACAGACATTATTTCACAGCTACTATCTCCCAAACTAAACTTGTCTCCTATTTTGGCTTCTGAAATATTCATTTTTTTATTTGTAAGAGATGTTAGTAATTTTTTGTAAAAATTAGTAGTGGAGTGTGTATTATATGGTAAATAAAAATTTTCTATTTCAAAAGAATCTACTATATAACTCATTCCTCCAGTATGATCTTCATGTACATGTGTTCCTATAACATAATCTAATTTTGTTATTCCTAATTCTTTAATTGCACTAACAATTTTTTCGCCATCTTTACTATTTCCCGCATCTATTAATAAAGTTTGATTATTACATATTATCAATTCGCAATCTGCTTGTCCTACATTAAAAAATAATATATTTAACTTTTCATTATCTATAACAATTTCTTCAGAAACACTTGTTATAATTTCTTCATTAGAATTTGTCTTTGATTTTACAACATTTGATGTATCTACAATCCCTGCTTCAACTATTTCCTTTTCAAACTTATCCAGTATTCCTGTTTTTTCAGCAATTATAAATAAAACTATTATTAGTGCAAAAACAATAATTTCTTTTGCTTTTCTATTTAAATTTCTTCTCTTTCTTTTTCCCATCTAATCACCAATTATCAATATAAATATTTTATATGCTTAAAATTTTAACAATAAACATTGGTTTTTACAAGAAGTAAAATAATTAATTCTATAGTAAATTTTCTTCTAAGAAATGAAGGTGGAATTTATGAAATTAGTATGAAGTGCAAAGCACTTTCCTACTAAATAAAAAAAAACAAATTGTTATAACAATTTGCTTTTTTATTAATATCTATTTTTTTATTATCTTCCTGACTCTGAAATATATCTACCTTTATAAACTAAGGATTTATCATCAAAATCTATTTTCGAAAATTCATATGGAGTAATTGCTCTTTTTCCTTTAAAAAGTTTGGCAATTTTATTAGAATCCAATTTTTCAAAATTATATGTAGAAAATGCTTTTTTCCTTTTAGAAGTTTCTGGCAAACTATCATAATATTCTTTGTCTCTAGTAATAGCCTTTTTTATTTCTATAACAGGATTTTTACCTTCTTTATCTGCATTTCTATATCTATATCCTAGCCAAAATGGATACATTTTAGCCATTATTTCATGATTTTCATTTTGACTAACAATATCTAAATAACTTCTTCCTGAATATTGATTATAAATATCTTTGTCTGTTAAATATTTAATAAAAGAATGAAAAATTTCTTTTTCTTGCTTAGTCATTGATGACTTATATGGTAACATAGGTTGATGTATAGCTTGATGTGTTAAAGCTGATAATATTTTTGCTTCATACATTTTATCATTTTCTCTACTATTATCCAATCTTTTATATTTTCCAAAATACATATAAATTTTATTATCTGTAAGTTGACAACTTCTATGTGTATCAAAGTTTGGATACATTACATATGTATTAACACTACCTGTTGTTTCTGGTTCATAGCCTAAAACTTTTTCTATATGTTTCATTACTGATTCTTCATTAACTTCCCAAATACTCTTTATATAATTTTTATATGCTACAGTTTCATCAACAATTTGCATTATTTCTGGAGAATATTTTAGTTGATTTAAATCTTCAAAAAATCCATCCATTTCTTGTATTTCGTCTTTTACTAAACCATATTCATATTTCATTCTGTTTTTTAGCATTTCTTTTTGTGAACTAGTTCCCGCTATCGGAGATAATGATAAAATTCCACCAAAGAAATTACTACCATCAGAATGTATTAATTTTTTATTTCCAAAAACCTTTGGATATTTAATCATAAATCTAACAATTGCTGGTGAAGAATTAATTATTTTTCTTTCTTCATAAAATGCTTTTTTCTGAGGATTATTTCTAGTAAGTATTCTAGCTTTAATTTCTCCATCTAGCATATTATACGCTACAGCAGTTCCATCAACTGAAAATTTCATGTTTGATCTTTTCATATAACCTCCTATACATGTATTTTACATTTATAGCTTTAATAGACTTTCAATGTCCTTTTTTCATAAGTATATAAGTTATAATCCTAATCAGAGTTTTTATACGCACTCAACAATACCATTATATCACAATTTTCCTTAAAAATAAATAGTTTTTATAATTTTTATGTGAATTTAGTTATTATCTAATTAAATTAATCATATATGCTATATATACTGAAAAATAAATCATTCCAGCAAATCTTGGCATTTTTCTTTTATTTAATAATGGTAAAAAAGCTAAAATTATTGTTCCAACTAAAAAGAAAATTATATCTTTGTTATATGAAATCGAATATTCTATTGGATTTATTAACGCAGTTGCACCTAATATTAAAACAATATTAAATATATTTGATCCTATTACATTTCCTATTGCCAAATTTATTTCTCCTTTTAATATAGCATTTACTGATGTTATTAATTCTGGTAAACTTGTACTAATTGCAATTATAGTTAAACTTATTATTTTTTCACTTATACCAAATTTTGCTGCTAATTCAGAAGCGTTATCTACAACAAAATCTCCACCAATCTTTAAAGCTATTATTCCAATAGATATTTTTATAATCCCTTTCACAATTTCTGATTTTTTCACATTAGAGATTTTAATGTCCTCTGTTTCTTCTGCCTCTTCTTTTTTTACCATAAAAATATTATAAAAAATGAAAAGTACAAAAAATATTACTAAAATAACTCCTTCTTTTTGTGTAATTATATTTTCATTAGAATTATTTCCTAAAATATATAATAATGCTGTTAAAAATATTACAATTGGTATTTCTAATCTAATAGTTTCTTCTTGAAATTTTAAAGGTTTTATTATCGAACAAATGCCCAATATTAAAAATAAATTGGAAATATTACTGCCTACCACATTCCCTACTGCAATATCTGAATGATTATTTAAAGCAGATGTTAAACTAACCATTAATTCTGGCAATGAAGTTCCTATAGACACTATTGTAAGTCCTATTACGATTTCTTTTATATGAAATTTTTTTGCAATTATAGTTGAACCATCAACTAAAAAATCAGCACCTTTTATAAGAAATATAAATCCTAATATAATTAGTAAAAAATTAGTAATCATAAAAACACTCCTATTTGTTTTAGTATTTCCAAAATTTCTTTACTAATACATAATTTTTCATTTAAGTTTCCTTTTAATTAAAGACTTCTATCTGTCTTTATCTTTTATATATTGCATATCATTCATATTTATCCTTGATTTAAATTTAAAAATTGTTTATAATTAAATGGGTGATTATTTTGAGAAACAAAAGAAAAAACTTTAGTCTTGGATTATTAATATTTAGACTAATTTCATTAATAATTATTTTAATATGTTTAGCATTACTTTATAATTGGAATCTGGAAAATAATACTAATTCAGAATTAGCAGACAATCTGTCTGAATCATTTATAACAGGTGTAACTCAAACTACACAAGTAAATCCTACAGATGAAACTTCAGAAGAAAATGTAAACAGTAGTCCTAGTTATGAAACAATTGAAGTAAATTTTCAAGAATTATTAAATCATAATGAACAAGCTGTTGCATGGATCAAAATTAATAATACAAATATTAATTTTCCAATTGTTAAAGGAAATGATAATAGTTATTATTTAACTCATAATTTTGATAAAAAATCAAATAGCGCTGGTTGGATTTTTGCAGATTATACAAATAATTTTGATACTTTAGATAAAAACACTCTTATTTATGGTCACAATAGACGTAATAATACTATGTTTAGTAATCTAAAATATTTATTAAATCCTGAATGGTTTAATGATAATTTAAATAAATATTTTATATTTAATACTAAAGATCATAAATATATTGCACAAATATTTTCTGTTTACAAAATTAATGCTAATAGTTTATTATTATCTAATTCTTTTGAAAATGAAGAAGCATTTAATCAGTTTATAACTGATTGTAAACAAAAAAGTATTTATAATTTTGATATAGAAGTTCCTTATGAAGATAATATAATAACTTTATGCACTTGTGACAACAATACTCAATATCGTATAGTTGTTCATGCAAAGTTAATTAATGTTAACTAAAAATAAAATACAAATCATTTTTATTATATATATGAGTTAAGGCTGTCTCTATTATGAGACAGCCCTTTTTTTCGGTTACCGGATTACATATACGTACTCTTCCAAACCATTCAAAGAAATAAAATTGCACATTTCCCAGAATCCGTCTGTTTCCATTGTTGCAGAAAATACTTCGATACGCCGGAAGCCTTCTTCTCTTAAAAAATCTCTGAGACCATATACAAACTTCCTGCCATGCCCGTTCCGCTGAACATCTTTCTTAATATATACTTCCTGGATCTTCACAGCCATGTCATCATACGGTGTTAAAATTGCATATCCAACAACTTCCCCGCCTTCAACTGCAAAAATAATCCATTCGTTTTCTGCATATTCAGCATATTGATTATAGTCCTTTATAATTGCTTTTCGGCTACAATCTTTTGATCCCGCATACTGGAATATATCGTGCATCTCTTTGAACGATACATAGTCTTTTTTTGTTACTTCAGCATTCCGTATTTCCATAATATAACCTCCAATATAATTGATATAAATAATTATATCACATTTTACATAATATCGCAACAATTCATTCTTTCATCATATTCTTCCATCTTTAGTATATATAACTCATTTGGTACATAAAAAAACTGTATAACTATATATTCAAAAAATCCTATTTAATCAAAAATAGACTAAATAGGATTTTTATTTTGAATATTATTTAGTTGTATTTAACACTTTTCTAATGTTTTCCATATTTTCTCTTAATATTTTAGCACTAGAATCAAGTTTAGCTTGATTTTTTTCAGATAATTCAAGTTCTAATAGTTCTCTAGCACCATTACTATTTATTATTGCTGGTACACCAATATAAATATCTTTTTGTCCATATGCACCATTTAAATAAGCTGAGACTGTAAGAATTTCATTTGTATCATTCATAACTGTCCTAACTATTTTGGCAAGACCTAACCCAATACCATAATATGTGGCCTTTTTTCTATTTATAATTTCATATGCAGCATCTCTTACTTCAACATATATTTTATCTAAGTCTTCCAAACCTTTTCCAGCATCTTCTAATATATCTGCTACCTTTTTGCATCCAACATATGCATGTTCCCATGGTACGAAAGAAGAATCTCCATGTTCTCCCATAATATATGCATGAACATTTTTATCTGAAACATTTAAATATTCTCCAACCATAAACCTTAGTCTTGCTGTGTCTAATGTTGTTCCTGATCCAATTACTCTGCTTGTTGGAAATTTTGAAACTTCTTGTACAACCTTTGTCATTAAATCTACTGGATTAGACGCAATTAAGAATATTCCTTTAAATCCGCTATTTACAACTTGAATTGTTATATCTTTCATGATTTTGGCATTTGCTTCTGAAAGTTCTAAACGTGTTTGACCAGGTTTCTGATTTAGTCCTGCAGTAATAACTACTATATCTGCATCTGAACACTCATCATAATCGCCTGCTTTTATTTTCATATGACTTGATGAACAAGGTAATCCATGGCATAAATCCATTGCTTCACCAATTGCTTTATCTTTTAGCACATCTATTAAAACTAATTCATTTACTCCACTAGCTGTTCCTTGACTTAATATTGCATATGCCATACTCATTCCTACAAATCCAGTTCCAACTAATACTACTTTTCTTTTTCCTATCATAATAATTCACTCCTTTTATTAAAATAATTTTTTTCAATTAGTTATTATACTACTATTCTATGCAATTTGCAATAGTAGTTAATACTTAAAAAGAAAAGAATGAATCTATGTAAATGCATTGATTCATTCTTTTCTTTTTTCTTATATTAATCATATTAAATTTCAGACGCCAGCACTTTACAATAGTGCCAGATTTCAGAAAACATCCACTCTGGAAAATGAAATCTATCTTCCTGCCGTTCTTTTACAAAGCTAAGAAACTCTGTACCATACTGGCTTGAACGAGCATGCCAATCACAACACATTTCCATGATATCAAGTTTACTCATATCCATTGGTGTTTTGAAATGTTCTGGATGATGAGGATTATGCTTCCAATGAAGTTTAATTGAATCCTGCTGAATAGGAGATAAATACTTGCTTGAATCCATCAAACTTGATTTATCATTAATTATTCTTGATAAAGCATTTAATTCATCCTGACAACCAATTTTGCTATTATCATGAGTTTTTGCACGCTCACGCAACATTCTGGCATGTTCTAATGCACCTTCATTTTCAAGATAACTTGCTAACTTATTACAACTCTTTTCTACATACATTTTATGTATAATTGTATCCTGAAACATTTGCTCATATTCAGTCATGCAAGATACATCTTTATTATACAAAAATTTCCATGTAGATTTTTTGTTACCGTCGCAATAAAGTTTAACAGATGAAAATCCACTTCCATTGATATAGTCTATTTTAAAATTCAAACAAATTGTACCTTTTTTTCCTTCAGACAATTGAACCATCTCTGTTTCAAGTTTAAAAATCCCAGGAACTACTTCACTTGGATTTCTAACACTAGTTACTAAAACATAAGTATTTTCCAATGGTAGAAATTCCTTAAAAGATAATCCAATATTCTGATCTGGTACTTCCTGACTACTAATCAAGTATTTCATTACTACTTCTGTTAATGCAATTGATGATACTTTTTTTTCCTTCTTTTCTGGTCTGCATAAGAAATAAGTTTCTTTATTACTCTTTTTTTTCACAATTTCTTCAACTACCAGTGCATAAGGATAATTTTTTAGGTTTCCAGCTTTTATAATTTTCTCATGCCATTCTTCAGGCAAAATTATCCGCTGACCTACAGTAATCTTTCTGTTTACAATTTTTAACACAACGACGTCCTCCCTTTTACATGCTTTGGTAAAATAAAAATTTCATATTTCACCTTTCACCTATTATGTTTACTGAAGAATATTATCACTTTTAAACAATTTTGTCAATATTCCCTAATCTTTTCCTTCTTCTTCAATCATATCCCAAAGCATTCCTTTTTTTAATTGAATACTATTGCCACCTAAAACATCTACTAATTTATATGCAAATAATAACGTAGTTGCTGGTCCTCTACTAGTAATTAAATTTTTATCTATTACAACAAGTTCATCAACATAATTTGATTTTTCAAGCATTTCTTCATATTCTATTCCTGGATATGAAGTTATATATCTATCTTTTTCAATTTCAGCAACAGACAAAACCATTGCTGGAGAAGCACATATTGCAGCTATATATTTATTTTCATTTTTATTAAATTCTTTAATTATATCTATAACTTTTGTACTTTTAGCTAAATTTTCAGCACCTGGTAATCCTCCTGGTAATACTATCATATCATATGTTTTTATATCTTCTCCAAATAATCTGTCTGATTTTACTACAATATTGTGGGAACCAGTAACAAACTCTTCTTGTATACTTACAAGTTCACAATTAACTTCTGCCCTTCTTAAAACATCAACAACTGTTAATGCTTCAATTTCTTCAAATCCATTAGCTAACAAAACAGCTACTTTTTTCATATATAATACCTTCTTTCTTCTAAAATTATTAAACACTAATTTCTATTTTTATAATATTATATATCTTTCAAAAATAAAAATCTATAGCTATAATTTAAAAGTGAAATTTTAGTTTTTCTTATTCTATCAATTGTTAAGCCCGAAATTTAAACTAACTTCATTTCACAATTTTTGTTTCTAGTCAACTAATTCTAAACCACAGTTTTTACTTGTATCGGAAAAAATAACATTATTATTTTCTTTTAATGTAATAGTAATTAAAGAAGAAATGCTTTCATAAATATCCCTTTTCATCTCTCCTTTAATTGGAGCTGAAAGTTTTAAGCCTTTATCATAATTGGACTTTATATTTAAATTATATTTTCCTTTTTTTAATGTTATATTAATATAATTTTTATTTAACTCGTACTCTAATAATTTAACATTATTATAAGTAGTAAATTTGTATTCTTTTCCATTTATTATAAGTACACAAATAATTCCTCTAAAACTAAACATTTTAAAAGGTATATCTGCAATTGAAATCATAAAGCTAACATCTGGATTTTTAAAATCATTTGCTTGACACCATATATAAGATTTTGGGAATGAATATCCCCAATCTTTTTCTATATACCCAACATTATTATAAAAAGATATTTTCTTATCATTAATAATTACTTCACCATTAATATTACTTTTCATACTAAGTATAGCATGATTACATTCCATAAATGGAATATATGAAAATGGTCCCATTACATTTGGACTAAGAAAATTTGTATTAATATTTATACTGTTTTTGTATTTAACTTCTCCATTAATACGAATATTCTGTGTATTATCCTTTATATCTATATTAATCCCATCTTTTGAAAAAGTACTATTTCCTATTTTTATATAAAAAGGTGACAAATTGAATTCGAAATCATTTATATTATAGTTTATAAAATACGATGAATTTCTTGTTATCACTTGTATAAATGCATTTCTATCCTTTTTATCTATATTAATACCTGGAATAAATGCTATTCCTTCGTTACTATTTGTATTCTTATAATACCATCCTTCAAAATACATCTTGTCTGTATTTAATTTGCTTTCTCCCTGAAATACATCAGGATTTTTTATTAAAAATAATTTTTTCATATTCTTTATTTTTCCAAAATATGTAACTATTATTCATTTAATACTCCTAATTATTATTTTAATTTTATATAATATCCATTTTGTCAATATTATTTTATTTTTATTGACAATAACTTACTATTATTATATAAATTTTGCTATAATATTTAATTATTATAAATTTTAAATAGTATAATCATTTTAATAAAAGGAGAATTAATTATGTTAAAAGAATTTAAAAAATTCGCTACACGTGGCAATATAATGGATTTAGCAGTAGGAGTTGTTATTGGTGGTGCTTTTCAAGCAATTATTAACTCATTAGTTTCAGATGTTCTAATGCCTACTGTATCTATATTTACTGGAAAGGTTGATTTTTCTAATATGGTATTTACTGTTGGGGAAACTTCAATCAAATATGGCAATTTTATTACATCTATTGTTAATTTTTTAATAATAGCATTTTCTATTTTTTTAGTTATTACATATCTTAATAAAATTAATGAAAAAATGGAAAGCATCAGATTAGGACAAGTTAAGAAAGTAACTAAAAAGTTAGGAAAAATAAAAAAGGAAGAACCTATTCCAGAACCTACTGTAAAAATTTGTCCATATTGTTATAGTGAAATTCCTTATAAAGCAACAAGATGTGGTCATTGTACTTCTGAACTTGAAAAAGTAGAAGTGGTAGTAGAATAAAATCAATTGACTTTACATAATTCGTGTGATATAATATGCTTCAAATTAAGTGATTATAAGTAATCTATAACAAATGTTAGGAGGAACATACTATGATTACTGCAAGTGAAGCACGGGAACTTATAAATCCTTCTTTAGAGCATCCTAAAAATTTAAGCATTCTCGATAAAATTCAGCTCAAAAAAATCGAAAGGCATATACGCAAAGCTGCTAAAAATGGAGAGTATGTAATTAATATTTGTCTCCACTCACGGAGACCTCGGGTTGAGAGAACTCTAAAAGAAGAAGGAAAGTTTAGGCTTGTTTACTGGCGTTCTCAATGGAATAATGGTCTACGATTAATGATTTTTTGGAATGAAAAATCATGACTAAATTACAGCATAATCTTAAAAACGCACTAATTGTATTTTAATTAGTGCGTTTTTGGTTTATTTAATTCTCTTTTTTACAACTTTTAATCTTGCAAATTCTTCTCTTTCACGTTCATCTATTATACTAGATATTTGCTTTAAATTTTTTTCATTTTCTGGAATGATAATATTTTTAAGTGCATTTGCTCTTTCTCTAACTCTTTCCATTTCATTTTTTAATCTATAAATAGTATTTTCTAATATTGCAAGCTCTATTAATTTATCTTGAATTTCATTAAACTTAAAAATTGCTTCATCTACTGCTTGTGTTGTGTTATAAAATCCATAATTTCTTTTTACAATTTCTTGCTTATGAACTGCAGAAGGTATTTCACATCCCATTAAAGTTTTATTTTTTATATCAATATAGTCATCAAATTTTACACCATTAGATATATTAGTAAAATTGTCTATTCCTATATCTATATTTACATTTCTTACAAGACTTTTTCCAACTTCCATCAGCTCAAAAAGTTGCTGTTCCAAATCTTTTTCTTTGCCCAAATATTTTTCAAGCTCCTTTGATAAGATTAATCTTTTTCTTTCAAGAAGTTCATAACCTTGTTTTGTAATTTTTAATGAAGATTGCAACTTTATTAAATTACTTTTTGTTGGCAAATAATTATTACTCATAAAACCTCTCTATAATTGCGAAATTTTAATTTTTTAATAATTAAAATTTATCTAATTCTTCTTTTGGTAAAATTCTTAATAGCTCTAAAGCTAAATCTAAAGTTTCATTAATAGTTCTATTTTCAAATCTTCCTTGATTTAAAAAACTATTTTCAAATGCTTCTCCAAATTCCATATATTTTTTATCTATTTCAGATAAATCGCTTTCGCCTAATACTTTAGCTAAAGCTCTAACTTCCTGTACTTTAGAATATGATGAAAATAATTGATCAGAAATTTTTTGATGATCTTCTCTTGTATATTCTTTACCAATTCCATCTTTCATTAATCTAGATAAAGAATCTAAAATATTAATAGGTGGGTTTACTCCTTTTTGATATAATTCTCTTCCTAAAACAATTTGTCCTTCTGTTATATATCCTGTTAAATCTGGAATTGGATGTGATATATCATCATTTGGCATAGTAAGAATTGGAATTTGTGTTATTGAGCCTTTTTTATTTCTTAGCATTCCTGCTCTTTCATATATTGAAGCTAAATCACTATATAAATATCCTGGATATCCTTTTCTACTTGGAATTTCACCTTTTAATGTAGAAACTTCTCTTAAACTTTCTGCATATGCTGTCATATCTGTTAATATAACTAAAACTTGCATGTCTAAATCAAAAGCTAAATATTCTGCACATGTTAATGCAACTTTAGGAGTTAAAATTCTTTCAATAGATGGATCGTTTGATAAGTTTCGAAAAGTAACAACTTTAGAAAGAACACCATTTTCTTGAAAACTCTTCTTAAAAAATTCAGCAGTTTCATATTCTGCTCCCATAAGTCCAAAAACAATTGCAAAATTTTCATCATCTTTAATATTAGCTTGCCTTATAATTTGTTCAGCTAAATCATTATGATTTATACCACTTCCCGAAAAAATAGGTAATTTTTGACCACGAATTAGTGTCATTAAACCATCTATAGCCGAAATACCTGTTTCTATATAATCTCTAGGATACTTTCTTGCTATTGGATTCATTGCAATACCATTTATATCTCTTTCTATATAAGACTTTATCTCTCCTAGTCCATCTACTGGGTTTCCAACACCATTAAAAACTCTCCCTAAAACTTCTTTTGAAAGTTTTACTTGTAGTGCTTTTCCATTTAGTTCTGTTTTTACACCATCTATATTTAATCCATCTGTACCTTCATAAACTTGAATTACAGTAATATCTTCATTTAATGTAATAACATTACCAATTCTTCTCTCTCCTGATTTTAGAATTAATTCAACCTGCTCATTATAAGAAATATTATCAGGAGTTTTTAAATATACTAATGGACCATTTATATGTTCTAGTCCTAAGTATTGTGTTTTCAAAATCTCACCTCTTCCTTTTTGACCTATTGTCGACGTTAATTTTTGGACATTTTATCCAATTTTATACGTATGTTATATTTGAACATTCATATATAATATACTTTATTAGTTACATTTTATAACATACGTAAGTTAATGGTCAAAAATGTCCATTAACTTACGTCCCTAATTGGTCATATGTTCTTTATATTCTTCTTTTACAATTTTTAGTTCATGCGCAACCTTTTGATTAAACTCACTAAATTTATATAGCTCATTATTACCTACATTAAATTTCAATTTTATATATTCTTCAAATAATCCTATTTCTTTTATTCTTGAAATTGGAATTCCTTTTTCAATTAACTTTAATGCTGATGTATATAGCTTTAAAATTGTATTCATCATCTCATACTGTTTTTTTATTGGTACATATGTGTCATTTTCATTCATAGCACTTTGCTGTAAAAAGCCTGTTCTTATTGCTCTACAAGTTTCTAAAATCAATTTCTTATTATCTGAAAGCACATCTTGACCTACAACTTTTGCAATTTCTTGAAGTTCATTCTCTTCTTGTAGTAATTTTACTATTTTAATTCTATCTTTTGAAAAATTCTCATTAATATTTTCTTCATACCAATCTTCTAGTTTATCTACATATTCACTATAACTAATTTTCCAATTTACTGCAGGATAATGTCTTGAATATGCAAGTTCTTTATCTAGTCCCCAAAATACATGAACAAATCTTTTTGTATTTTGTGTTACTGGTTCTGAAAAATCTGAGCCTTGTGGAGAAACAGCTCCAATCATAGATACAGATCCTATTTTATCATTAAATCCTTTTACTAATCCTGCTCTTCCATACACTTGTGACAATCTTGATGGTAAATAAGATGGATATCCTTCTTCTGCTGGCATTTCTTCTAAACGTCCTGATATTTCTCTTAAAGCTTCTGCCCATCTTGATGTAGAATCTGCCATTATGGCAACATTATATCCCATATCTCTATAGTATTCTGCAATTGTTATTCCTGTATAAATTGATGTTTCTCTTGCTGCAACTGGCATATTTGATGTATTTGCAATTAATATTGTTCTTTCCATTAGAGGCTTTCCTGTTTTTGGATCTATAAGTTTTGGAAAATCTTCCAGAACTTCTGTCATTTCATTTCCTCTTTCACCACATCCTATATATACTATAATATCTGCATCTGACCATTTAGCAATTTGATGTTGTAACATTGTTTTTCCTGTTCCAAATCCTCCTGGAATCATTGCTGTTCCACCCTTTGCCATAGGAAACATTGTATCTATAACTCTTTGTCCTGTGATTAATGGAATATTTGCAGTTAATCTTTCTTTATAAGGTCTTTGAATCCTAACTGGCCATTTTTGTATCATAGTAACTTCATATTCTTTTAGTGATGTTTTAATTTTTGCAATTACATCTGTTGCTTTATAATCTCCCTCTTCTGCAATATAAGTTATTTCACCATCAATTTTAAATGGATTCATTATTCTATTGTTTATAACTTCAGATTCTTTTACTTCACCTAAAATTGTATTTAAATTTACTCTATTTCCCAATTCGATTGTAGGTATAAAATGCCATACATGCTGTTCGTCTATTGCATTAATATTATTGCCTTTTTTTAGAAAATCTCCAGACAATTCTTGAAGAGTCTTTAATGGTCTTTCTATTCCATCAAATACATTTCCAATAATTCCTGGTCCTAAAGTAATAGACAATGGAGCTTCTGTTCCTATAACAACTTCTCCTATTCTAAGTCCACTAGTTTCTTCATAAACTTGAATTGTAGCAATATCTTTAGTTAATTTTATAACTTCTCCTATAATTTCATCTTTGCCTACATATACCATATCATGCATAGCAAAATCTCCGTCTCCTTTACATTCAACAACTGGACCATTTATTGAAATTATAAATTTCTTTTGCACTTTTTTCACCTCTACTCATTTGGATAATAATTTTCGTATTGTATTTTAATAGCTCAATATTTCATATATTTTACACTATTTAAAATTTAATTTGCTTTATTTCTTCTTCTATATTATTTTTTATTGTATTATCTATTGAAATTTTATCGTTAATATTGATTAAAACACATCCGCCTATATTTTCATTATCAATCTTATCAACTTTCATATTAAAAGTTTCTGAAATTTCTTCACTAAATTTAAAATAATCGTTTTCTGTAATAAAAATGGTACTTCCTCTGCCTTCTATATTTCTCAATACTTTTTCTACGTTTTTAAATAAATATGATTTATATTCTGCAGTATTAACAAAATTTTGAAATTCCAATTTAATTTTATCTTTTATATTATCAATTAAATTTTGCTTCAAATTATTTATTTGCTTTTTTTCATTCATTTCATAATCAAATAGATTTCTATTATATTCTCTTTTGAGCTTGTCAAGTTCATTTTCATATTTCTTATCTAATTCGTTTTTATAAGAATTTACCATTTCTGAAAGTTTTTGTTCAATAAAAGTATCATTTTCTTGTTTTATTAAATTTAATTCTTTTTTTGAGATATCCAGACAATTTTTCTCTATTTTTTCTAGTTTTTTATTAATATCAATCATATAAAGTTTCTCCTAAATTACTTATTTAGAATTTGGAATTTTAACAATTAGCGGTAAATCTTGAGTTTTTGAAATACTATTTAATTCAGTTTTAGCAATTTCATAAACATCTTCTGTAACATTAATAATTCCAACATTTGCATCTTTTGATAATTCTCTAATCTTATCCTTTATTTCTTTTTCGTCCTTAATAAAAAAACTTTGAACTCCAGCAAGTCTCAATCCTATTGCTATGTCATTACTTCTACTGATGCAAACCATTCTCATAAATTGCTCTCCCTTTTTATTTCTATCAATTATGTTTATTTTAAGCTCAGCATAACTTATTTTATATTAAATTGCCAATTGGTTATTATACTTTGTTTAAAATCATAATTGCTATAATAAGTCCATATATTGCAATACCTTCTGCAAGTCCTGCAAATATAATTGTTTTTCCTAAAAGTGATGGATTTTCACTTATTGCCCCAACTGCACTAGATGCAACTACTGCAACGGCTATACCTGCACCAATACAACCAAGACCTGTTGCTATTGCTGCTGCTATCATTCCAATTCCACTTGATTCTTCTTCAGTATTATTTTCTTCTTTTTGAGCATCTTGATTTTGTTGCATTTCGGTTACTGCTGTTGTAACTGCTGATTCAACTTTTTGATCTATCATTGTTTGTACACTTTCTTCTGTTATTTGATTTTTACTATTTTTACTAGTTGCACTAACTGTTGTTGTTAAAGCTCCTATAATTAGTATTAAACTTAAAAATATTATTAAAACTTTTCTTTTCATTTTCCTTAGTTTCTCCTTCTAAATTTTTTCTCTTAATGGTTTATATTCTTTACCATCACCTGTGTAGAATCTACTAAATAACTCATAATATTCAAGTCTCAATACTTGAATTCCAACTATTAATCCTTCTAGGACTATTACCAAAACATTACCAAATATAGTAACTGCTATACTACCTGTTCCAGTAAACATATCTGATAATATATATATAGCCATACATAATCCAACATGGTTAATTGCAAAAGCAGCAATTCTTACAAAAGAAATTGTATTACTTGCAAAAGATAATAAAATTTCAACTACATGAAATATCTTTTCAAATAATGAACTTTTTTCTTCTGATTTTTCTTTAAATATTTTTTCTGCAATTGTATCTTTAAACATAATTGCAATTAAAGGTATTACAATAAATACACTTAGAACTCCTAAAGAAGCTATCATTTTCCCTTTTAATATAAAGTA
Organism: uncultured Clostridia bacterium; assembly: GCA_949388605.1. GTDB lineage: Bacteria > Bacillota > Clostridia > TANB77 > CAG-508 > Scatovivens. The sequence goes on along the minus strand of CASKJV010000024.1, from coordinate 6,796 downwards.
AACTCCTGCTGTTAAAATTGAAGTATAAAATATAAGCCCTGCTAGTCCATTTGTATCAAAAAATATTTTCTTTTTATCTTTATTTTTAATACCATTTCTAATATTAAGCATCATTGCAAAAAGAATTAATATTATTCCAATTGCAATTCCATAAATAAGCATTGTTTGAATACTTTCCATTGGTCTTATAAATATTGCTGGAATAATTTCTTCATTTCCAAAAACACTTCCATACAATACACCAAATATCATTGAAGCAATTCCACCAGCTTCAAATACTGGCCCTAATGATATTTTCCTTTTTGCCATTAAAATTCCTATTAAAAATATAACTAATCCATGTCCTACATCACCAAACATAAATCCAAATAATAAAAAAGCTGTGATAGCTACAAAAGTAGTCGGATCTAATTCTGTATAATTAGGAAGTCCATACATTTTTACTATAGTTTCAAAAGGTCGCACTATTTTGTTATTTTTAAGTTTAGTTGGTGGAATACTTGCCACCTCGTCATGATTTTTTATTACATATTTTATATCTTTTTCTTTAGATAATTTTGGTAAAATTCTTGTTAATTCTTTGGCTGGTATCCAGCCAATTATATAAAATAATCCATTTTCATCATAAGCCATAAATCTTTTTACGTTATTTATTTTTATATACAAATTTATCTGTGAGTATAATTCAACAAGTTCTTCGGCATCTCTATCAACAATTCTAACTAACTCATCTTCTTTATTTTCTATTTCGAAGTTTAATCTCTGAATTTCTCTTTCATATTCTCTCCAAATATCTTTTGGTCTGCCGTCTAAATCTATTGGTAAATTAAATCTTTCAAATTTATAAACATTTAAATAGCTATCTACTTTTGCACTATTTTCTTTAGTAGCAAAACATGTAAGCCATATATCCTTTGATTTTCCATCATCAGAATTTTTTATTAAAAAAGCATTCAAATCTTTAATACTATTTTCTAATTTTCCATAATTCTCTCTAGAAATTTTACCATACCTAAATCTTATATACTCTAAATTATATAACTCATTTAAGTCAATATCTAAATCTTTAGTATTATCATATAATTCAGCCTTTTTTTCATACTCTGCTAACATTTTTTTCTTTTCAATAATTGTATTCTCAAAACCATCTAAAGTAATTTGTATATCTGATAGAACCCTATCAATATATTCAAGATTCTTTTCCATTTTTTCACTTTCAGAATCAATATTATATTTTATTTTATATTTATCTAATAAAGTTTTACATTTCTTTAATAAATCTTTTGCTGTAGAATCATAATTAAAGTTACTTAGCTTCCAGCTTTTCTCGTATACTTTAACTGCATCTTCTGTTTGAATACCACTATCCAAAAGATATTCTGCAATAAATCCATCTATGTTTTCTTCTTTTCCTGTTATACTTAGCAGTTTCATTTTTTCAACAGCCAATATCTTTCGCCTCCTATATAATAATTTTCTTTTGTATCTCAGATTTATCCAATTTGTATCTTATACCTTCTATAATATTAATTATATTTTTTATTTCAATATCTATTAAGTTTATATTGCAAAATACAGTTGAAATATCAAACATTTTAGTTCTAAAAATTTTAATATTTATATCATATAAATATTTATCTTTCTCATATTCTATTTTAGTCTCTTCACAAAAAACCTTTCTATATATTGTTTTGTCTAGTACTGTTTTCAGTTCATTAAAATCTGAGCAATTTAATAATTCTTCCAAAATTTTCTTATTTATTTTATAATGAATAGGAATTATAATATTTTTTATTTCCTCTATTGGGTAATTAAAATATTTTTTTGCTCTATAAATCCAAATAATATTTAATAAATCAATCTCAGTTCCTACTAAATAATTTAATGTTTTATTAACTTTTTTAGATAAATTATACATTTTCTGAAAATAAAATATATCTAACTTCACTTCAATATCTTGTAAAGGAACGTTCTCAATTATATTTTCATACTCTTCAAATATTTCATAATAATCTTCATTCTTAATTAACTCTAAGAATTCTGTTTCTTCTGTAATTTGATTAATTCCATTTATATTTTTAAACATTTTAGTAGTCCAGTTATCTATATTTTTTAAATATATTGTAGAATCTGTATTTGTAGTAACATTCCTAAAAACATTTTTTACACAATTAATTTCATATTTAGATAAAAATTGCATAAAAATTTTTTTTTCATCTGTATTTAAATATTTAGACAATTTTAAAATCTCATATATAAATAAATTATTAAGTTCCTGTTCTAGCTCTTTTCTATGCATATTTTCGTTCAAGTTTTCTAAACTTGGAAACTTAACTTTCAAAAAATTTATAGCTTCTTTCAAATTATTTTGTCTTAGTAATTCTTCTAAATCATACTTTGATAGATTATTTGCATACATGCATTTCATTTTACTGTTTAGAGCAGGATATTTAAAATTAATTCCCATTTAATCCTCCTCATTTTTTATACTGGAAATAATATTTTTAATAATCTTATCTTCTCTCTCTTTATAAATTGTCTCTGTTTCTTCTATTTCATTTTTCAATTTTTCATCTATTTCTTGTTTCTTTTTTTGAAACATTTCTTCATATTTTCTTTTTTGTAATTGTATTTGATCTTTAAATTCCATATCTAGTATAACTTTTTTTGTATTAAATTCGCTTTCGATATAATCTTCTATATTTTGCTTTTTATCTTTTTCGGTAGCAACAATTTGTTTTGCCTTTTTGTCTATTTCAATAATTTTATTAAAAATCTCTTCCAAAGTATTTTACCTCTTTTTTAAAATTTACATTTCATTCAAAATTTTATCTGCCATCTCTTGAGTTATAAATTTATATTTAATCATTTTTCCTAATACTTGAGCTTGTCTTTGTTTTGCAAGTTCAGGATTAACAGTTGGTGAATATACAGATGGTGCATTAGGAATACCTGCTAAAAGTGTACATTCATATAAATTCATTTCATTTGGCATTTTATCAAAGTATCCATTTGAAGCGTCATATATACAATAATATCCATCACCAAAATAAATTGTATTTATGTATAATTCGAAAATTTCTTCTTTTGTGCATTCTTTTTCAAACTCAAAAGCCATAAAAATTTCAGCAATTTTTCTAGTCATTTCCTTTTTTTGAGTAAAATATACATTCTTGGCTAACTGTTGGGTAATTGTACTTCCACCCTCTGCTAAACTCCTAGTCTGAATATCTTTAGCAATAGCTCTTATAATCGAAATTGCATCTACTCCATTATGACTAAAAAATCTTCTATCTTCAACTGCTATTACTGCATTAATATAATCTTCTGGCAATTGTTCATATTTTATATATTCTGTAGCCTCATCTTTTATTTCTTCAATCTTTTGTTCTATACTCATTTCCTCAATTGCTTCTTTATATAAAGAATATCCTTGATAAATAAATGTTCCAGCTACTATCATTATTATTAAAATTACTAATATAATTAATCTTTTTATAAATTTCTTCATTAACACCTCGTTTATAGTTCATTTATAATATTTATTTTTTTACAATATTCCAAAAAATCTTACAGTCTTCTAAAATATTAGTATATGTTTTATCAAAACTTCCAGTATACAGTGTATCTGCTATATCTCTAGATTGGCTATTGGAAAACGCCATATATTGACTAACATAACTCTTATCATTAAAAAATTCTTCTAATTTATCTTTATATATTTTATATCTAATATAAATAATTTTCAATAAGAAAAACTAATAAAGACCAAAAGAACTACTTTAAACACTTTCTATATTTTTTAATATATTTTATTGGCTTGTTTTTGTTATTTATAACTTATCAGCTACGCTTATTACAGGCTACACATAACTTCTTTGTACAAATTAAAAATTCTATATCTAAGAACTTCGTTCAAACAATTAAGAAATGTTCATGTTCCTAATTTTACATAGTAAAGTTATGTGTAATATTTACTGAAAGTTTTCTATAATAGGAATTCCAGAGAACTTTCCTATTATAGAAAAAAACATGTTAAATCTACATATTTAACATGTTTTTCTGTTTGCAATTTAAAACAAATATAAACTATTTATACTCTTTGTTGAAGCTTTTTTATTTCCTCATATCTTTTTATTTTAGCAGTAGTTGTTTTAATAAATTCATCTTTAGTTGTAATTAAATTTTTAATATATTTATAAGTAGGTAAAGTTTTATTTATTTCTTTAATTTTTTCCCATAGAATAAGATCTATTTTACTAAAATCTAGATTAGGATATTTTTCTTTAACATATTCGATATCATATTGAACTTTAATTGACAATACCATATCATCAGCTTTTGGTAATCCAAATACCATAGATTCTTTTACTAAAGGAATTTTATTTACTAAAGTTTCAATTTCTTCTGGATATATATTTTTTCCATTTTTTAATACTATTACATTTTTCTTTCTTCCTGCTATAAATATAAAACCTTCTTTATCTATATATGCTAAATCACCTGTTAAAAGCCATCCATCTTCTGTAAATGTATTTTTGTTTGCTTCTTCATCTTCATAATATCCAAGCATTACATTATCACCTTTTACAGCAAGTTCTCCTATTCCATATTCATTTTTATCTATTATCTTAACTTGTATTCCTTTCATAGGAAATCCAATTGATCCTTTTTTTCCGTATTTTGCATTTTCTGCTGCAACAACTGGAGCTGCTTCTGTTAAGCCATATCCTTGTATAATTTTTATACCTAACTCATTAAAACCTTTCCATACATCTTTATCAAGTCCAGCTGCACCACTGATTATAAGTCTAAGTTTTCCTCCTAACTGATCTATTATTGGTTTAAATACTTTTCTTTTTGTAAAAGGTAATAAGTTAGTAACTTTTCTAGCAACTTTTATAATTTTAGTTTTCCCTTGCTTTTCAACTTCTTTTTCAAGTTTTTTATACATTGATTCAACTAAAAGTGGAACTCCTATAAAAACAGACACTCCATACTCTTTTAAATTTTGAGAAATATATCTTAATCCATCAGGAAAGGCTGTAGCAGCTCCATAACTAAGTAGATATAATACGCCTGTTGAACCAAATGTATGATGTAAAGGTAAAAAAGCTAAATTTACATCTGTTTTTCTAAAATCTTCAGTTGCATGCATAGCTGAAATATCAAAAGCAATATTTCTTTGGGAAAGCATAACAATTTTCGAATTTGCGCTTGTTCCTGAAGTGAAACATAATTCACTAGCTTTTTCTGAATCTATTTCTGTTTCCTCAAACTGTTTATTACCATTTTCTCTTAAAGCTTTACCATTCTCTAAAATTTCATATATATTTTTGTATTCTGATGTTTTATTCATACTAATGAATTCTTTTACACTTGTATTACTCTTATTTTTTATGTTTGTAATTGTTTCTTCTGTACTATCGTCAAAAATAATAACATCTGCCTTACTTTTTTTTATGCTATTTTCTATTTCTATTTCTGTAAGTCCTTTATCTAATGGGATTACAACCATATTACCAAGCAATATTGTAGTAAAACTTAAAACCCATTCATATCTATTTTTACCTATTATAGCTATTCTCTTGTCTTTTAATCCTAATTCATATAAACCTGTACCAAGATTGTTTATGTCTTTTAAAAAATCTGTAAAAGTTTTATATTCATAGTTTATATCTTTTCCTATTTTATTTTTTAAAATAAAAGCAGTATTATTAGGATATTTTTTTACAACATCATAAACTATATCTTTTACATTATTAAAATCTGGATATTCAAAAAAATATTCATCTTTTTTCATTTTGGACACCTCTTTATCTAGTTTTCAAAACTATTATATATTATTTAACTATTTAAGTCAATTGATATTGATTATTTAATTTCCTTTTTTCTATTTTTTCCTACTTATTCAATTTTCATAATTTAATATAAATTTGAACACATTTTATATTAAAAATTTATCTAATAATATTATTATATGCAAAAATACAAAAGTCACTTTCAAATTTGCTATATTTTTCTTCTATATAAATTTTCTAAAGTATTATATCTATTAAAAAATCCGCTTTGACATAATAGCCAAAACGGACTTTTTAACTTATTTAATTTTACATTTTTTTAATTTTCTACAAATCTTAAGTGAGATTTTAGAGGCAAGCACTACCGCCGTTTTCAAGATTACCACAGCTAATACAAATTCCATCAAAATCCGAAACATCCTTCTTTTCATCAAGCATCTTGCTGGAATCGAATTCAATTTCGCAATTCATTTTTTCAGGAACGCTTTCTACTGCATCCCGTTTTTCGTTCTTAGTATCATTACCTAACATAATACCCTCCTTAAAATTATTTATTAGGTTTTTGGGCTACATTTGCACTCAGCAAATAATAAGTTCTTATTTATTGTATCGCACTATTATGTAAATTACAAGTTTTTTATTTTACAATTATTGTTATTTCTTACTAAAATAATTATTGTTATTACAACAAGCCAAAAATACATTTCTTATAGAAAAAAATGTACGAAATTAGCCTAAGATTTTATAACTTTATATTGTGAGAATTGCAAAACAATTTTCTATAATAGAACAAAAGTGGACGATATGATAATTACAAAATACAAAAATTTACTAGATCGTCCATGTATTTGTTAGAAGCGCCGATTTTGTTGTACAAAATTGTTTGCAAAAATTAGTGAAGCTTTTATTTAGTAGGAAGTGTAGAGCACTTTCCTACTAAATAAAAAAGAATCTATTAAGATATTTTATCCATAATAGATTCTTTTTTATATTTT
>CASKJV010000023.1 GCA_949388605.1 uncultured Clostridia bacterium | reverse complement strand
GAATTAGCTTGAACTAGGAACTGGATATGAATAATATAATTTTGTTAATAATTCTTATATAAAGTAAAATTAAATAAGAGCAATAAAAAAAATATATATGTTAATAATTTTTTAAAATAAAATCTACCCTACAAATTATAATTTATCTTTTATAAAGATACACATTTTGATTTTTAATAAATTTAGTCATATATTTAAAAACATTAATAAAGCTCTCTCGACTAATACCTAAAATGCTAATTAATAAGATAGGGAGGAATAAAGAAATAAAAACATAAATTTTAGTATTAAGATTAGTAAAAAATATATTAACAAAAAAGTAAATTATAATTCCAATAACTGTGTCTATTATAGCAGTACTGTAATCTATAAAACCCAACAATTTTGGTTTGAAATTATAATTTTTTGGAAAAATGAAATGCATGAGACCTCCTTTCTAAATTAATTTGCAGAAAAAGTTGAAATTCCTGTTGATACAGTAGTCGAAATTCCTCCAAATAATTCTTTAATATAATTATTTGCTCTAGTTAATGCATAAATGATTCCTATATATAAAAGTTTTGAAATTGTAGAATTTGATGTAATTTGAATAGAGAAGGACAAAAGTAAAATAAAAGATACTAAAATTTGCACTAATAAAAGAGAGAGGAAAGTTTTTATCCATACTCTGAAAAACCATTCAGAAGTATTAGTAATTAAACTTAAAAAAGCAAAAGGGCTAATTAGAACAAAGATTTGAATCATAATGTATCTAAGGGAATATGTGAATAAAAGATTTATTAATCCAAAAGTTGTAAAAGATTTTATAATTCCGTCAAAAGAAAAAATATTTAAAATATCTCCAGAAGAGTAAATGTTTTCATTTATATTATCTATAAAATTTGAAAAGGTAATTGAGGTATTGTAAAGATTTAATCCGATATCTGAAATACAACAACTTATAATATAAACTATATTTATAATTTGTTCACATATCCAAAGTGAAGAATTCATTATTGCAATAAAAATAATTGCTTTGAAAATAAATTGTTTTGGACTATCTATTTTGGAATATGTTAAATGTGAAATTAAATAATTTATAGCATAATAGATTATAAAACCTAAAATTAAACTATTACATATTAATAGAATTCCTTCTGATGCAGACGTACCAAGAATATTTTGAAAGGAATTATTTTTTATAATATCTGGGGAAATAAAAGTTAAATTGTCTAGGGTACTATATATAGTATTATCAATAGATGAAAATAATTGAGAAAACAATTCGTTTATTGAATTCAAAATAACTTCTGTTAAGTTTATTTTTTCTTCTTCCATAAAATATAACTCCTAAAGTTTTAAGTTAGTAAAGTTTGGAATAGAGATAAGATTAAATCAATACATAAAATAAATCCATAAGAGAATAAACTTCCTTTTATTAATTTATTTGCTGTACGAATCTTTTCCTCATCACCAAAACTAAACTTTTTCATAAGAACACCAGTACCTACAGCAACAGCTGCAGCAGGTGTAGACATTTTTACAATATAACTTTCAATTTTTTCAAAAGCAGAATTTAAAGTTGAAACTAATTTTGGATCGGCTGCAAATACACTAGTACTATAAGTTGTTAAAAATAGTAAAGAAATCATTGAAGTATAAAGTAATTTAAATTTCTTATTTTTCATTTTTACTCCTTTTATAATATATTTAGGTTTTTAATTATGGTTTTACCTATAAACCATTACAAGTTTTATATCTTTTGTGTTTTAATTCATCTAACACTAAAAAGTATTTTATATCTCTATAACTTATAATATAAAGACTTTGCTCAAATTTGCAGACGATTTTGTATAACAAAATCGGTGCACTGAACATTTCTTAGGTGTAGAATTTTTAATTCGTACAGATAAGTTATGCGTAGCTTAGAATAAGCATAGCTGATAAGTTATACAGAGGAAAAACGAGGCACATAATGTTACTAAAGTGATATAGAATTTTAAATGTGCTTCTTTTATTCTTTAAAAAATTATCTTAAAAATTTATAAGTATCTTCTTCGTAATATGGTATCATTTGTAGCTCTGTTGGTTTTAAAATTTTTAATCCATCAGATATAAAACTTAAACACCTAAAAGTTTCAAGTGTTTGTGAAAAATAATTGGTATCATATATATAATCTTTTTGAGTATATGTATTATAACTTTCTGATAAATTTGAATCTCTTGACATAAGAGTATTTGTTATTAAATTTAGTTTTGTTTCTTTCGCATTTTCAGAAATTGTTGTAGAAATCTTTTCTTTTTCTTCTTTTCCTATTTGCTTTTGGGCTTCTTCAATTGTAAATATATCGTCAGTTCTAAACCAAAGTTTATTAATCATATTTTGCAATATAACTTTAGTAGCAGACTCATCTTTTAATGCGTTTTTTATTGATGAATAACTTTGTGTTGCTACAATATTAATACATTTTGCTTCTCTACATTGTGCAAAAAAGTCTGCATCTGTAATTGTTACATATTCGTGAAATTCATCAGAAATAAAAGCACTTTTTCTTAAAATACTATTATTTCCAAGTCGTGACATTACTTCAGTTTGAAAATCAAGTTTTAAATATGCAGCTATTATTTTAGATAAATTTTTGTATTCGGATATATTCATATTTAATACTACAATTTTTCCATTATCTAACACATCTTTAAAACCATAAAAATTAATTTCATTTTTTGGGGGACAAAAAGTTTTTGAAACATTATAATCAGATACAAAAATGCTAGTAATTCTGCTTATTTCGGATTTTAAAATTGAAATTGTTCTTGAATCTAAAGAAAAATATTCTTTTTCGAAAAAATCAATACAAGTTAGTAAATTGTATACATCTGTATCATCAAATTTTCCTTGTCTAAATAATATCTTTAAAACTTCTAATTTTTCTTGATAATATTCAGGAAACATTAGTAATTTATGTATTTCAGCAAAAGAAACATAGCCATCATTATATAATCTGCAAAATTTTATACTTTCAGCTAATATTTGTTCTGCTTTATCAAGCCAAAAAGATTCAGAATTATTTGGACTAAAAAGAGATAAAATAGTTTTTAGTCTATTTGCTAAAACAATAGGTTTTAAATTTGGTTTATCTAACGGATTATATTTAAATCTGCCAGATAAATCGATTGTAATAATATCTTTAAGTCGATTACTATTATTTGCATATTCTAAAACTTTTTTAAAATAATTACCTTTTACATCTAAAATAAGCATAGATAATTTTTCAAGCTGATTTGAAGCTTTATGATTAATAAGTTGTTTTGTAAAAGGATACATTGCTGATGAAGTTTTTCCTGTGCCAATAGTTCCTGTTATTAATATGTTTTGATATAATCCTTTTTCAGATATAAAAATAGGGATATTATTAGATATACCAATTAATAATGATATTTCAGAAGAATTTTTAGGTAATAATAATTTTTTCTTGCTTTTTACATTTGAATATTTTGAATAAAGCATATTTGAAATTTTATTGAAAAAAATAAAATAAGATATGAAATAAGAAATTAAATAAAATTTTTTTAATAAAATCCAAGTGTCTGGATATACTGAAATTATATCAAAAGGATTAATAGCATAAGGAAAAATAAGACTTTTTGCATTAAAAATAGGACTAAAAATGCTGAATATAAAAATAATAGCAAAAGGAAAAGAAATAATATAAGTTATTACTTTAAAGAGTAATTTTTTCAACATTACCTCTTTTTATTTAATTGAATTTTTTTATAGTTTAACTTGGAACCTTGCAGATTATGCAAGAAAAAGATTTCTAGTAAAGAATACAAAAAGCAAATGATTATAAATATATTTATACCAAAACTTATGAAAAAGAGGTTAGTAAGGATTTCCATAAAATCACCCCTTTTTAGTAAATTTGAAACATAATACAACATTTTTTGCAGTTTGTCTATACTTTTTGGAAAAATTGTGCTAAAATATTTTATGAAATTTAAATCTAAAGATATCTCTTTTTTGTTATCATAATTTATAATATAGATTACAAAAAAGAGTTAAAAATAAGAATTTACTTGTTATCTTATATTTAAAAATATACCTAATATAATAGCAATTTTGTGTGAAGTTAAAGTTTGGATTGCAAGTAGAGTGAAGGAAAGGAGAAAATTATGATAGATAAAGATATGAAAATAGGAGATTTACTAGAACAATTTCCTGAAAAAGCAGATATATTATTAGAAGCTGGAATGCATTGTTTAGGATGCCCAGCATCACAAGCAGAAACTTTAGAAGAAGCTTGTGGAGTTCATGGAATAGATGTTGAAGATTTAGTAAAAGAACTAAATAAATAATGATGAAAAATGGCTACTTTAAATTTAGTAGTCATTTTTTTGTTCTATAAAGAATTTAACAAAAGCTAGATTAACATATAAATTTATCATAAACAAAATAATTGATTTCATTTAATGTATGTTATAATAGAAAAAAAGGAGATATAACATTATGAAGAATATTGAAATTACGTGTGAAGTTTTTGAAAAAATAGAAAAAATAAAAAAAGTTTTATTAGAAAATGGATTTAAATATATAGAAACTTTTACTTTAGATGATATATATATGTATAATAAAGAAAATAATCAATTTTTTCTAAAAGATGGAAAAATATCAGATACTTTGATAATAAGAAGTGTTGATAATAATAACAAACAGATTATTTGTAAAAAAAGAAAATATGATGATGAAGGACTAGAGATTAGTACAGAAGAAACAGTATTAAAAGTAAAAGATATAGTTGATAGTGAAAAATTTTTAAATGTATTAGGATATGAAAGATATTTAAGAATGATTGATACTAATTATATGTATGAAAACGAAAAATATGTTGCATATATACAAGAAATAAAGAATTTAGGTATTTTTCTTGAAATAGAGATAAAAAATGATAATGAAACTATATATGATTTGATAAAATATGTAAAGGGATTTAACTTAAAAATAGGTTCTAAATTTGATATTAGAAAAGCAGAAGTTCTTTATAATAAAAATAATATAGATTTTAAATAAAATAATGATTTTTTTAATAAATTAATGTATAATATTGACAGCAAAATTTAATGATTGTATAATACAAACATAAGTTTTGTAGAATGGTAAAAATATAAAAATATTAAGAGAGGTTATTTAGAATATAACATCTTTAAAATTTAAGGAGAAATTAATGAATTTATTAGAAGGATTAAATGATAAACAATATGAAGCAGTTGTTAATACAGAAGGACCATGCTTAGTTATAGCAGGAGCAGGAAGTGGAAAAACAAAAGTATTAACACATAAAATAGCATATTTAATGGGAGAAAAAGATGTTAAACCTTGGGATATATTAGCTATAACATTTACAAACAAAGCAGCCAATGAGATGAAATCAAGAGTTGAAAGTCTTGTAGGAGATGTAGCAAAAGATATGTGGATAGGAACATTCCACTCTATTTGTGTAAGAATTTTAAGAAAACAAATAGATAGAATTGGTTTTGATACATCTTTTGTTATTTTTGATACTTCAGACCAAAAAACTTTAATAAAGCAAATAATAAAAAGTCAAAATTTAGATGATAAATTGTATACAGACAGATCTGTATTATATGAAATTTCTAATGCAAAAAATGAAATGTTAGAACCAGAACAATATATGGCAAAATATAAAACAGACTTTAGAAAAGAAAAAATAGGTGAAATTTATCAAATTTATCAAAAAAGACTAAAAGAAAATAATGCAATAGATTTTGATGATATAATCAATTTTACTATAAAAATTTTATTAGATAATCCAGATTTATTAGAATACTATTCAAGTAAGTTCAAATATGTTTTAGTAGATGAATATCAAGATACAAATAAAGCTCAATTTACATTAGTAACATTACTTGCTGGTAAATATGGAAATATTACTGTTGTTGGAGACAACGATCAAGGAATTTATTCATTCAGAGGAGCAGATATTACAAATATTTTAAACTTTGAAAAAGACTTTCCAGGAACAAGAATAATAAAATTAGAACAAAATTATAGATGTACACAAAGTATATTAAATGCTGCAAATGAAGTTATAAGAAATAATGAAACTAAATATGAAAAGAAATTATGGACAGATAATGAAAGAGGAGCTTTGCCAAAAGTTTTCAGAGGAGATAATGAATACGATGAAGCAAACTATATAGTAAGACAAATAAATACTTTGAAAATGGAAGAATATTATAAGTATTCAGATTTTGCAGTACTTTATAGAATGAACTCACAATCACGTAGTATAGAAGATATTTTAAGAAGAGAAGATATCCCTTATAAAATAGTTGGTGGTCTAAAATTCTATGAAAGAAAAGAAATAAAAGACATCATTGCATATTTAAGATTAATACATAATACATCAGATAACTTAAGTTTAAATAGAATAATAAACGAACCTAAAAGAGGAGTTGGAAAAACTAGCTTAGATAAAATTGAAATCATTGCAAATGAAAATGGAATTTCAATGTATGAAGTTATAAAAAATGCAGATGTTTATGGATTAAATAGAGTATTTTCTAATACTAGAGAATTCATAAATATTATAGAAGAATTAAAATGTAAAAAAGATGATATGAAGCTTTCAGATTTAATAAAAGATACTTTAAATCAAACAGGTTATACAAGAGCATTAGAACTTGAAAATACAGTTGAAGCAGAAACAAGAATACAAAACTTAGACGAATTTTTAACTGTAGCAATTGAATTTGAAGATGAATCAGCAGATCCAACATTAAGTGAATTCTTAGAAGGAATCACTTTAAGTTCAGATCTAGATAATATGGAAGAAGCAGAAGAAGCAGTTACTTTAATGACATTACACAGTGCAAAAGGTCTTGAATTCCCAGTAGTATTTTTAGTTGGTATGGAAGAGGGAATTTTCCCAGGATATAAATCAATTGGAGAACCAAAGGAACTTGAAGAAGAGAGAAGACTTTGCTATGTTGGAATAACAAGAGCAAAAGAAAATCTATTTTTAACTTGTAGTAAACAAAGAACAATTTTTGGTTCTACAAGTTGTAATTCAGTTTCTAGATTTGTTAAAGAAATCCCATCAAATATGTTAGATGGATATGAAAAAATAGAAGAAAGAACAAATACATATAATTTAAACGAAGATAGAGAATGGACATATGGAAACTCTAGAAGAAATAGTTATGGTAGTCTTTATGAAAGTCCAGTATCAACTTATAGAGATATAGAAAGACAAGGTTCTAAACAAACAAGTACAACTTTCCAATATAGAAGTGCAGATAGCTTTTTACAAAGTTTAAATAAAAAGCAAAATACTTCAAATGTTGATTTATCTAAATACAAATCAGGTGTAAAAGTATATCACAAGAAATTTGGAGAAGGAATTATTAATTCTGTTGAGGCAGAAGGAGAAGATTTAAAAGTTGATATTAATTTTGATAAAGCAGGACATAAAAGATTAATGGCAAAATTTGCAGGATTAGAAGTTGTAGATTAAATTATTAAGTATAGAAATTTTATATTGATTTCTATACTTTTTTCTTTTATTATGTAATTGATTAATAGGAGTTATGAATATGGCAATGTTTTATTTAATTAGACATGGTAAAGCAGATTATACATTATATTTTCTGTCAATTTTTAATTACAAGATATTGTTTTTTTCTAGCCAATTAAAGAATTTTGGATAGTCCCCCTTAAATTGTAGTGGATTATCATCTATTAATTTTCTAATTTCTTCTTTCTTCATATAATAAATTTGTTGAATTCCGTCTTTATCGTAATTCAATTTCCCATCATAAACTAATTTATACATCTTAGAAAAAGCACTTGTGTCAATATCATAAGGCTTAAAATAACCTATTTCTTCTAATTTAACATCTGTAATTCCAAGTTCTTCTTCCAATTCTCTGTATGCTGCTTCTTCATATGTTTCTCCTGAAGATACATGTCCACCTACAGAACAGTCATAGCAATTCGGAAAAACTTTTCTATTTGCACTTCTTTTTGGAACTATTATTTTATTATCACTTGTAAAGATCATTATGTTTATAACTCTAAAATTTCTCCAATTGTTTTTATATATAATATTTCTATCTTCTTTGCCTATAACGTTATCGTTTTTATCAACTAAATCTAAATATTCAATTTCTTCCGTCAATAATTCCACCTCCTTTTTTAGCTATATTAATTAGAAATTCACTAACTTTCTTACTTTTTTATACAATACACTTATTTTACACTCAAGTGTTTAATTATTCAACAATTTTGGGAATATTTTACCACTATCTTAATTCTATTTTTTAGTTCCACTGTTATAATGTGTTGTTTTTTCTTTTAAAAGATATAAATTGTTATGAAGGCAATAGTATGTGAGGAAATAAGTTAGTTAAAAATCTAACTTTGATTATTTAAAATATAAAAATTGAGAGAATACACATAAGAAATTTTGTACTTAAGTGAATTCTCTCAATAATAAGTTTTATTATAAAATATCTTTCAAATTTCTAGCCATTTGAACACCACTAGCAGAAGCCATAATTAATCCACGAGTAAGACCTCCACCATCTCCAATAGAATATAATCCTTCAATACTAGTTTCGAAGTTATTATCAATATCAATTTGATTAGAATAGAATTTAATTTCAGCAGCATATAAAAGATTATCTGGATGAGCAAAACCAGGAACAACTTTATCCATAGCTTTTATAAATTCTAATATATCAACCATAGTTCTATAGCCAATTGCATAAGTAATATCACCAGCAACAGCAGTTTTTAAAGTTGGAACTACACTGTTGTTTTCTAAATCTTTTTCCCAAGTACGTTTACCTGCGAAAATATCTCCAAGTCTTTGTACTAGAACATTTCCTTTTCCAAGTTGATTAGCATTTTCTGCAATATTAATACCATATTTAATAGGCTCCTTAAAAGGATCATTAAAATGATGAGAGGCAAGAAGTGCTAAATTTGTATTAGTACTTTTTCTATCTTTATAAGAATGTCCATTTACTAAAGTTAAATTATTATCATAAACTTCATTAGCAACAAAACCACTAGGATTTTGGCAGAATGTTCTAACTTTATCTCCATAAGGAGCAAGTCTTGCAACAAATTTTCCTTCATAAAGGTATTGATTTATGTCTTTCATAACACTATCTGGAAGTTCATATCTAACACCAACATCTACAACACCAGCGCGATTTTTTATATTATGTTTGTTACACATTTTTGAAAGCCAATCCGCACCTTTTCTACCAATACCAAGAATAACTCTATTAGAATATAGTTCTGTTTCTTGAGATTGATTAGAAGAATTAGAAGGTTCTATAACAACGCCAGAAACTTTATTATTTTCTACAATTAAATCTTTAACATTAGTATCGAACATAATTTCAACATTATTAGCTAATATATAATCTTGAATTTTTTTATATAATTCATGACTTTTTTCAGTACCAAGATGTCTAATAGGACAATTTGCTAAAGTAATATTATTTTCTTTAGCTTTATCTGCAATTTTCTTGATTTCATCTAAATGTTCTAAACCTTCAAGTTTTGGGTCAGCTCCAAATTTTAAATAAATTTCATCAGTATAAAACATAAGATTTTTTGTTTCTTCAACACCAAGATACTTATCTAAAATACCACCAACTTCAATAGTATCACTATCTTTGTTTGGAAGAGTAAGCTTACCATCAGAAAAAGCTCCTGCTCCTGAAAATCCACTAGTAATATTACAGTAAGGTTTGCATTTTACACATTTACCAGCTTTTTCAACAGGACAACTTCTTTTATCTACAGATTTTCCCTGTTCAATTAAAAGTATTTTTTTATCTTTTGCAATGCCAAGCTCGATTAGCTCATATGCAGTGAAAACACCGCTAGGCCCAGCTCCGACAATAATTAAATCATATTTTTTATTCAAAGTCATCACCTCACGTGTATTATTATACACTGAATTATAAATAAAGAAAAGAATTGTTTTTTTATCTATAATAGTGTATAATAATTGTTAATATATATAATAAAAAAGCGAATTATTTAAAGAAAAATACATAATTTGTTTTTATTTTTTATGAGTAAAAGTTAATAAGTTATTATATAATTAAAAACATATCTATAAAGTTTATACTAAATAGATATGTTTTTTTGATATGTATAAATATTTAATTAATTATTTTTCATCTGGTTCTGGACCTTCTGCTTTCTTCATTTTAGCTTCATATCCTTTATACCATTCAGCAAATTTAGGATCTCTAGGTGAAAGTGTTGGTTCAAGATCTATTAATGATGCACTGTCAGATATTTTATCAAAAGGGAACATTATACCGAGATGCATATCCTAAATGAAGAAATTTCATATAGATACCGAGTATTATTAGTCCAATTTATATTTGTATATTTTTTTGTTCCTAAAGTTGAATATATATTAGGTATAGCTTGATGTACTGTTTCAAGCTGACCAAATAAGTATCTTATATTTTTTTTATTTTCTAAAATTTTCTGATTACTAAATGTAATTGGTTTATCTGGATTTTCATAGCCGTTATTTGCTGGAAACAAAGAACTAAGTATTTTAGTTTCGGTTTGTTCATTTGCTAAGCATCTATTAAATAATGTTTCTACATTATCTTCATTTAAATCCATTGGTACAAAATCAATTTTCTTTTTATTTTTAAATCCCATATTATATAATCCTTTCTAAATATATCTATAATATTTTACCATAATTTACATAAAATTGCAAATTTTCTTTATATAAAAAAACATATCTATAAAGTTTATACTAAATAGATATGTTTTTTATATGTATAAATATTTAATTAGCTATTTTTCATCTGGTTCTGGAGCCTCTGTTTTTTTCATTTTGGCTTCATATCCTTTATACCATTCAGCAAATTTAGGATCTTTAGGTGAAAGTGTTGGTTCAAATTTCATAGAATTTGCCAATACATTATTATTTAATATATAGAAAGGAGATATGATATTGATAGCATGGCCTAAATGAAATAACTCCATTATTACACCATCATTAGTTGTCCAATTTTGACCATCATATTTTTTATTACTATTTTTTATAGGAATTCTAGTTATATTATTATGACTAGATTGAAGTTGTCCATATAAAAATTTTATAGTATCTGTATCTTCAAAAAGTTTTTGCTTATCAAATGATATCTGTTTTCCTAACTTTGAAAAACCAGTAGATTCTCCATATAAAATAGAATGTATAATATTTTTTTCATCAGTAGAATCTGTTATTAAGCATCGTTTAAATATTGCCTGTACATTCATCTCATTTAAATCTAAAGGTTTAAAATGATTGTTTTCATTAGTTTTTTTATATTTATCTCTTAATCCCATAAATACTCTCCTTATAAAATAAATTCTATAATATTTTACCATAATTTACATAAAATTGCAATATAAAAGTAATAAATTTGAGAATATATCGTAATTGTAAATTGTAGTATTTATAAATAGAATATAATTGATAGATTATATTTAGGAGAATATTATGGCTTCAGATACAATAGTAAATGAATTATGGGAAATTACTAATAGAAATAGTGATAAAAAAATAGAAAGAGAAGAGTTTGAGGAAGAACTAAGAACGAGTGTATTTGCTAAATTAAAAGAGATGTCACCAGATAATAGCATAAATAATATAAATGATGAGTATGCAAGAGCATTACCTGTTATTTTACATCAAGCAGAAGTGAATCCAGATTCTTTAGGACAAATACAAGGTGGTAAGTTTACCATTTCAAGTGAAATTATATCTAAAGCTGTAGAGACAGTTAAATATGAAAACAGGTTTATTCCCAATACAGATGAATATAATCAAAGAATATCAAATGAGAATGATAACATAGATATAAAAGAAATGGTATTAAAACTTGCAGTAGTTGATTTAATGTTAAATAATTATAAGAATTTATCAATAGTAAAAAGGCTCGTTTATAAGTATATAAACGAGTCTTTTTATTTGTACCGATTAATTACGGTTAATATTGGAGATTTAACCGGATTTTTTAGCCTGATATTCTTTGTACCACTCTGCAAAATTTGGATCATTTGGTGCAAGAGTAGGAGAACACATATCAATAATAGTGAAAATTTTTTCAGGATTCTTTTCCGACCTGACGAATGGAGTAAGGTTTCCAGTAGCAAGACCTAATTCATAGAGTTGAATAAGAATATTGGAATCAGTAGTCCATACTTTACCAGAGTAATGAACCATACCATAATCGAAAGGCAATATTCTACTTCCAGAATGAACAGCTTTAATTTGTCCCAATAAAAACTCGATATTTTCTCTGTCTTTCTCGAGTGCTTCTTTTTTAAATCTAACAAACGGAGTTTCTTTTCCGGTGGATGATTTTTTGAAGACTTGGGCATAAGCTGTTCTAATTCCAACTTCAGGTTTTTCAAGTAAACAACGACGGTGAATTACTTTAACATTCCATTCTGTCAATTCTTCTGGTTCAAAAGATTCATTTCGAATTATTTTTCCATTACGAAATCCCATATAGATCTCCTCCTAATATAAAATTGTTAAAATGTTACTATAATAGTTTACCATAATTTACATAAAATTGCAATATAAAAGTAATAGAAATGTTAATATATAGTAATTGTAAAATGAAATAGTTATAAATAAAATATAATAGATATATTATATTTAGGAGAAAATTATGGCTTCAGATGCAATAGTAAATGAATTATGGGAAATTACTAATAAAAATAGTGATGAGAAAATAGAAAGAGAAGAGTTTGAGGAAGAACTAAGAGCGAGTGTATTTGCTAAATTAAAAGAGATGTCACCAGATAATAGCATAAATAATATAAATGATGAGTATGCAAGAGCATTACCTGTTATTTTACATCAAGCAGAAGTGAATCCAGATTCTTTAGGGCAAATACAAGGTGGTAAGTTTACCATTGGAAGTAAAATCATAATGCTTTTATATACAAAAAACATATCTATAAAGTTTATACTAAATAGATATGTTTTTTATATGTATAAATATTTAATTAACTATTTTTCAGCTGGTTCTGGACCTTCTGCTTTTTTCATCTTAGTTTCATATCCTTTATACCATTCAGCAAATTTAGGATCTTTAGGTGAAAGTGTAGGTTCAAGAGTTGAAATACGTGCTGTTTTAGTTTTTGCAATAAAAGGCTTAATTATATTAAGTGCTTCTCCAAGGTGAAGAAATTCTAATATAACAGCTGAATTATTAGTCCAAGGTTCTCCAGAGTATTTTAGAGAAGAAGAAATAGGAGTAACTTCTTTATTTTTTGAATGTACGTCTTTAAGTTGACCATATAGATATTTAATAGTATCATAATTTTTTAAAAGTTTCTCTTCATCGAAAATAACTCCCTTAGAATCTTCACTAAATCCGCAAGACCTTTTGAAAAAGTATTGATACACGCATTTCTTTTGATTGATTAGTAAGTAAACATCTTTTGAAAATAGTTTCTACATTAGTTTCGTTTAAATCTACAGGTACAAATTTTGTTTCTTTTTTATTTTTAAATCCCATTATAAAAATTCCTTTCTTAATATATCTATAACATTTTACCATAATTTACATAAAGTTGCAACAAAAAAGTAATAGAAATGTTAATATATAGTAATTGTAAATTGAAGTAGTTAAAAATAAAATATAATAGATATATTATATTTAGGAGAAAATTATGGCTTCAGATGCAATAGTAAATGAATTATGGGAAATTACTAATAAAAATAGTGATGAAAAAATAGAAAGAGAAGAATTTGAGGAAGAACTAAGAACGAGTATATTTGATAAATTAAAAGAAATGTCACCAGACAATAGCATAAATAATATAAATGATGAATATGCAAGATCCTTACCTGTTATTTTACACCAAGCAGAAGTGAATCCAGAGTCTTTAGGACAGATAGAAGGTGGTAAGTTTACCATTTCAAGTGAGATTATATCTAAAGCTGTAGAGACAATTAAATATGAAAATAGGTTTATTCCTAATACATATGAATATAATCAAAGAATTTCAAATGAGAATAATCATATAGATATGAAAGATGTTGTATTGACAGTTGCTGTAGTTGACTTAATGTTAAATAATTATGAGAATTTATCAATAGTAAAAAGGCTCGTTTATAAGTATATAAACGAGTCTTTTTATTTGTACCGATTAATTACGGTTAATATTGGAGATTTAACCGGATTTTTTAGCCTGATATTCTTTGTACCACTCTGCAAAATTTGGATCATTTGGTGCAAGAGTAGGAGAACACATATCAATAATAGTGAAAATTTTTTCAGGATTCTTTTCCGACCTGACGAATGGAGTAAGGTTTCCAGTAGCAAGACCTAATTCATAGAGTTGAATAAGAATATTGGAATCAGTAGTCCATACTTTACCAGAGTAATGAACCATACCATAATCGAAAGGCAATATTCTACTTCCAGAATGAACAGCTTTAATTTGTCCCAATAAAAACTCGATATTTTCTCTGTCTTTCTCGAGTGCTTCTTTTTTAAATCTAACAAACGGAGTTTCTTTTCCGGTGGATGATTTTTTGAAGACTTGGGCATAAGCTGTTCTAATTCCAACTTCAGGTTTTTCAAGTAAACAACGACGGTGAATTACTTTAACATTCCATTCTGTCAATTCTTCTGGTTCAAAAGATTCATTTCGAATTATTTTTCCATTACGAAATCCCATATAGATCTCCTCCTAATATAAAATTGTTAAAATGTTACTATAATAGTTTACCATAATTTACATAAAATTGCAATATAAAAGTAATAGAAATGTTAATATATAGTAATTGTAAAATGAAATAGTTATAAATAAAATATAATAGATATATTATATTTAGGAGAAAATTATGGCTTCAGATGCAATAGTAAATGAATTATGGGAAATTACTAATAAAAATAGTGATGAGAAAATAGAAAGAGAAGAGTTTGAGGAAGAACTAAGAGCGAGTGTATTTGCTAAATTAAAAGAGATGTCACCAGATAATAGCATAAATAATATAAATGATGAGTATGCAAGAGCATTACCTGTTATTTTACATCAAGCAGAAGTGAATCCAGATTCTTTAGGACAAATACAAGGTGGTAAGTTTACCATTTCAAATGAAATTATATCTAAAGCTGTAGAAACAGTTAAATATGAAAATAGGTTTATTCCTAATACAGATGAATATAATCAAAGAATATCAAATGAGAATGACAAAATAGATATGAAAGATGTTGTATTAACTGCTGTTGTGATTGATCAAATGCTAGATAACTATAAAAATTTATCTAATGAAGAAAAGAAAGGAATAATAAATAATTTTAGAATATTAAGCTCTGAACAGATAGAAAAAGTATTTAATCAAGAATTGGAAGCAATTGAAGAAAATGAAGATTTATCGCAAGAGGATAAGACAAATGCTAAAAGCGCAATTGATATTGGTCGTCGTTTTGAAGAATTCAGAAAAAATATGAAAGAACATCCTGGGGAATCAGAAAAATTAATGGACATGTTATCAAAGGAATTTCCTGACGAAATCGATCAAATAAGAAATCAATTAAAAAATGAAAACCTTGATAAAGAAGTTAATAATGAAGATGTAGTAGATGCATATATAAAATCGATTCAGGGAAAAATGGTGAAAATATCCCAATTAATTCAATCAAAAAATGAAACAAAAGAAGTAGAAAATGAAGAATATAAAGAATTAATAAGTCAAATTGATTATATAGACAAAGTAGGAAAACTTATAAAACATTTTGATGAGGAATTTGCTAAAGATATTGAAATATTTAGTCAAGATGTAGATAAAAATTCATTAAATATTGAAACTGATATTAAAGAAAATACACAAGATGGCAAAGGAAGTATAGAAGAGAAAGATTCAAGTAAAGAAATTAAGCAAATTCCACTTATGCTTCTTAAACAAGGATTTTCACAACAAGATATTACAGAAGGAATTAATCAATATAAAGAATATTTAAAAAGTTTTGATGAGGAAATATTAGAGCAAATAAAAGATCTTTCTGAAAAAAAATTTCTTGAAAACATTAAAGATGATTTTAATGATATGCATCAAAAAGGAGAAGTTAATGATAGTGTTGGTAAGATACTAGACATTATGTCTAATATCACATATCATGGGCAGATAAGAGAACTATTAACTATTCCTGAAAAAAGGAAAGAATTTTTTGAAGAACTTGAAAATACTGCAAATATGGACTTAGAAAAAATACAAAATGAAATTACAAGTGA
This sequence comes from uncultured Clostridia bacterium, assembly GCA_949388605.1. Taxonomy (GTDB): domain Bacteria; phylum Bacillota; class Clostridia; order TANB77; family CAG-508; genus Scatovivens. The sequence continues at coordinate 12,523 of CASKJV010000023.1, read as the reverse complement.
AAAAGACACTGAATTAATAAAAGATACAGAGCTTGTAGAAATATTTAAACAAGCAAGTGTAGAACTTGCAGTAGGTGAAGTAGAACAAACTAGAGGAAAAGGAGAAGTAGATAATTCTGCACCACTTCCAAACACTGAAATGGACAATACATATATTGTAAATGGTGTTCCAATGAACATTGATGAGGAATGGTTACAATTTTTTCAAGAAGCACAAGAGCGTGGAGAAGATTTAGAACAAGCATATGAAGAATATAAAAAGCAAGAAGAGCTAGAAGAAATAACTACTACAGCCAAAACAGAAGAAAAAGATAAAAAAGAAGTTTCACAAGAAAATGTTGAACAAGAAGCAAATAGAAAAGAAGAAATTATTATAGATGAAGAAGAAACATCTAAAGAAACTCCTGATGAAGAAACAGAATTAAGTTCTGATATACTAGAAAATAGTGAAAATGGAATTTCTGAATTAAGTGCTACAGATAGTTTGAAAAAAACAAAGAAATCTAAAAAAGTTGCAGTAGTTGAAAAAGATGAAAATGGAAACTTAACTAATGTTCAAGTATTTAAATTTAATCCAGTAAGTTATACTAAAAATGCAGGATTATCAATGCATGAATTAGACGAAGAAATAAAAGAATTTGGAGAGTTAACAGCTCAAAAAGATGAAATCAATACAGAAAAAACTGAAGAAGAAGTAATAGAATAAATTATTAAATAGTAATCTTACACTCTATAATTTAAGAGAAAAATCATATAAATTAATGCAAAATAACATATAATTTATACAAGAATAAAATTAAATTGTATAACCCCAGAATTTTTTGAAGATGTAAAATGCTTCATAAATTTTCTGGGGTTTATTAATAAAAAATATGTTTATACATTTTCTTGTTATGCCTAATGTTTCATTTTGATTAAATTTTTGTAACTTAGTTGAAGTTTATACTTTTTATAGATAAAATGAAATTATAGGATAAAAAGGGGAGGTAGATTCATGAGTAATGAAATAAAAGATTCAAAAAAAATAGAAAATGAATCTGCCGTTTTGGAAGATTATGAAGTAGAAGTTGCAGAAAAGAGAGGTTTTTTTGCTGGTATTATTGATAAAATAAAAGGAAAAAATAGTACTAAACTTTTAACTTCAGGAAATAAAGATAACTTTCAAAAAACTAATAGAAGTATATCTAGTATGTGGGCAGTAGGAAGTATAAGAAGAGGTTTAATGCAAGGATTAGAAAACTTAAATAGAACTTTATTCGGACAGGCAGAAAAAGTAGATCAAAGCAATATAACTACAGAGGTTGTTGGAAAAACACCACAGAATAGAGAAGACTTATCACAAAATGCTGAAAAAACAGCTTCTTTTGAACCTGTTATCCCAATATCAAAATCTGCTCAATTAAGAAGTGAAAGAATTATACCACAGCCAGTAAAAACAGGAATTATTAATAATGCTAAATCAGCAAAAGATGTTCAAGAAGAAGTTGTAGAAAATCATGGATTAAAAGCAGAAGAAGTCACAGTTAGTGAAGAATTTGTGGAAGAATTTGAAGAAAAAGATAATATTATTAATGAATTAACAGCAGGAGATATTATAAATTCTAATATTACAAAAAATATTCAAAATAAACAACCAGTAATAAGTGTAGAAGAAATAAAAGTAGGACAAGCACCAACTAAAGATAAACAAATAGAAACAGAAGATGGACCAGAATTATAATTAACCAAAGAAAATGTTGGAAAGGACTAAAGTAAATGGCAGTAAAAATAAAGCCTGAAAGAGCATATGCATATGCTGAATTACTTGAAGTTCTAAGTTATATGGATGAAGAATATACTAACAAGATTCCAAAAAAACTTATGGCTTTATTTAAAGAAAATGCATTAAGTACATATGAGAAACATATAGATATAAATAAATCATTAGAAGAGCAGAATATTTCTAGAAAAACAACTGCTTTAATTGCTGTGCTTACAGTTCAATATTGGTGTGAAAATGAAAACCAAAAACAAGAACTTTTAAATATATTTAATGAAAATGAAAGAAAGTATCAAGAAGAAATAAGAGAAAAATATAATCCTGATAATATATTTGATAATTCTAAAAATATTGATAGTGCAACAAAAGAAGATAATGAGGTTATTACAAATGAATCTATAGAAGAAAGTATTTCACAAGAAAAAGCAAGCTCTAGTGAAAATTCAGGATTACTTATGGATTACAGTAGTTTTCCTTGGTATAAAAAAGTATTTACAAAAGTTAAAACTGTTGTATTTAATTTCTTTAAAAATATGAAAAAATCAGCTTAAAATAAAACCTGAAATATTAGAAGTTATCTAGTATTTCAGGTTTTTTATCATATAAAATATGTTCTAATATGAGTTATATATTTTTTCATCTTATAGAAAAGTTTTCTGAATTTTCTATAAGATAAAGCCTTCGTTCGTCTTTGAATACAAATTTATTCTCTATTTATGATTCATTAAAGATTTAATATATTCTATTTCTTCTTCTTTATCAAGTCTCATAAATATTGGTTCAGCTTTTTCAACTACTTTTGTATTTTCTTTTATAGCATTTGATTCATTAATTTTATCCCAATTAAGATTATCCAATTCAATACCTAATTGTTTTAAAATTTGTTCTGATGTATTTCTTATATATGGTGAAACAATAATAGCAATTTTTCTTAAAGCTTCAGCTAAGTTAAACATTACAGAATTTAGTTTTTCTTTGTTTTCAGGCTCTTTAGCTAAAACCCATGGTGCAGTTTCATCTATATATTTATTTACTCTTGAAATATATTTCCAAGCTTCTTGAATCGCATTGCTAATATGGTATGAGTCCATTTCTTTTTCTATTTTAGAAATTTGATTTTGAGCAAATTCATTTAAAATATCATCAAAGTCTGTTTTTTCTGTAATATTAACAGGAATTATTCCATCACAATATTTATTAATCATTCCTATAGTTCTATTTAAAAGATTTCCTAAATCATTAGCTAAATCAGAATTATATTTTTCAACAAAATCTTCAGGAGTAAATGTTGCATCTTGTTCGAAACTCATTAAACGTAATAGGTAATATTTTGTTGCATCTAATCCATATCTATCTATTAAAGCTTCTGGATATATTACATTTCCAACTGATTTAGACATTTTTCCGTCTTTCATAACAATCCAGCTGTGTGCATATATTTTTTTGGGTAATTCTAATCCTAAAGCATGTAAGAAAATAGGCCAATATATTCCATGGAATCTAATAATTTCTTTTCCAACAATATGCAAATCAGCAGGCCAATATTTTTTAAATAATGAGTCATCTTCAGACATATAACCTAAAGCAGTAATATAATTTGTAAGGGCGTCTAACCATACATATAAAACATGTTTTGGGTCATCTGGCATTTTTATTCCCCAGTCAAATGTACAACGACTAATACATAAATCTTCTAAACCAGGATCTATGAAGTTTTTGAAAATTTCATTTTTTCTAGATTCTGGAACAATAAAATCAGGATTTTCTTTATAAAAATCTTTTAACCATCCTTCATATTTTTTCATATTGAAAAAATATGATTCTTCTTTCATTTTCTTAACTTCTCGTCCACAATCTGGGCACTTTCCATCAACTAATTGAGTTTGTGTGAAGTAATTCTCACATGGCATACAATACCATCCTTCATATTCACCTTTATAAATATCTTTGTTATCTAAAAACTTTTTAACTATTTTTTCTACAGCTTCACAATGATATTTATCTGTAGTTCTAATAAATTTATTGTATCCAATATCCATCAAATTCCATAATTCTAAAACATCTTTTGCTATATCATCTACATGTTCTTGAGGAGATATGCCATTGCTTTCAGCTACTTTTTGAATCTTTTGTCCATGCTCATCAAGACCTGTTAACATGTAAGAATCAAAACCTCTTAATTGTTTATATCTTCTAATACAATCAGTTAATACTTCACAATAAGCTGTCCCAATATGAAATTTACCACTAGGGTAAAATATTGGAGTTGTAATATAAAATTTATTTTTTTCTTCCATAATAATTCTCCTCCATTTTAATTAAAAAATATGTATATGTTCGGACACAATATACTTAGCATATTATATATGTCTTTTCCTAATATGTCAATGTTTGGTAGTGTTACATTATTTGACAGAATATAAAAAAAGTATATATAATATGTAAAATAAGAAGGGTTATAATTATGTATATCGATATTTGTAACAAGTATGAGTATTATAAACTTATACTTATATATTTTTAGATAGGAGATAATAATGAATAACAAAGTTTTTGAATTTTTTAAAGAAATAAGTAATATTCCGCGACCTTCTGGAAAAGAAGAACAAATAAGAAATTATATAGTTAACTTTGCAATAGAAAGAAATCTTAAATATATAAGTGATAAATATAATAATGTTATTGTTTTTAAAGAATCTACAAAAGGTTATGAAAATAATTCAAGCATAATATTACAAAGTCATATGGATATGATTTGTAATAAAACTAGAGATAGTAATCATAATTTTAATACAGATCCATTAGAATTGATTGAATATGAAGATTATATAAAAGCTAATAATACAACACTTGGAGCTGACAATGGAATAGGAGTGGCAATTGCATTAGCAATTTTAGATGATAACAATTTAAAACATCCAAAACTTGAAGTTATTTTTACAACAGAAGAAGAAACAACAATGAATGGTGCAAAATATATAGATGTAAGTATGTTAAATAGTAAAAAAATGATTTGTTTGGATAATATGTATGAAGATGAACTATGGATAGGATGTGCAAGTTCTCATGAATGGACATGTTCTTTAGAGTCAGAATATGAATTATTAGAAGAAAATGATTTTAGTTCATATACAATAGATTTTTATGGATTTGCTGGAGGACATTCTGGAATTGATATTGGTAAAAAAAGAGGAAATCCTATATTATTAATGGCTAATTTATTACAAGAATTATCAATACAAACAAAAATATATATTAATTCTATTATAGGTGGTACTCGATCAAATGTAATACCAATAAAGTGTAAATGTAATATTTTTATAAGTGAAAAAAACATAGATATTGTTGAAAAAATTATATTAGAAAATAAGCTAGAAATATTGAAAGAATTTGATTTTGCCAATAGAATAAAAATTGAATTTTATAAAAATAACAATATAAAAGATAGAAAAGTTTTTAGTAAAAAAAGTATGAATAATATGTTACAATTTTTAAATAGTTATAAAAATGGAGTGCAAAGATACGACAAAAGTGGAAATGTTATATTATCTTCTAATTTTGGAGTTATTGATTCAACACATGGAGATATTCAACTCGACTTCTCAATGAGAAGTAATGAAGAAATATATGTTTCAGATTTTATAACTAATATTGAAGAAAAAATAAAAAAATATAATCTTCAGATTAAAAATTTTTTAGAATTACCTGGTTATGAACATAAAAAAACATCCGAGTTTATTAATAAATGTAAATATGAGTATATTAAATATTTTAATAAAAAACCTAAATTAATCAAAATGCATGTTGGATTAGAAGCTGGATTTTTCAATACAAAAATACCAAATTTAGATTTTATTGCAATTGCTCCTAATATATGGGATGCTCATAGCACTGATGAAAGATTGTCTATATCATCTACTAATAAAATTTATGAATATATTACTATTTTGTTGGAAAATTCATAAGATGTTATATTTGTAATTGTCAAATAATAATAATTTAAGGAACATTATAAAAGTAATTTTTATTAATAATACATTATATATTCATCTTCGCCAATATGCCATTTACATTGCAAAAAAACAGATATCATTGATATAATCCAATAGTAATAAACTTTATGAGAAACATACAGAAAATAAATTATACTAGTACAGAAATAAATGAAAAATAAGTAAGTGAAGATAGGTGAAAATAAATGAATTTAGTAGAATGCTTATATAATAATGATATGATTTATCCAGACTATAAAAAGTGTTCAATTGTAGATGTAGTAAGAACTATTTATAAGTATTGTGGATATCAATATAAATTAGAAGATACAAATAAAGAAATAGAAGAATACATCGAGAACAAAAAACATATATTACTCATTTTATCTGATGGAATGGGAAGTAATTTAATAGATTCTCTTTCTAATGAAATGTTACTAAAAAAGAATAAAGTGGCAGATTTATTGACTGTTTTCCCTACAACTACAGGTTGTGTGTTACCGTCAATAGCTACTGCTGAATATCCTTCTACTCATGGCATGATAGGATGGTATAATTATAACAGAGATAGAAATATAGATTATTATACATTATTATTTAAAGACAGGTATAGTGGGAAAAATTTAAGAGAATTAGATATAAATGAAAATGATATATATGTATGTGATTCTAAAATGAATAAATTAAAAAGAAAAACAATAGCATTATTTCCAGAACACATAGTTAATAGTGATTTTTCAAAATTTGTATTAAATAAAAATAGAGTTGCTTATAATAGTGTTGAAGAAGCATTTAAGAAGGCAACTAATGAAATACAAAAAAATCTAGATAAAGAAACATTTACATACTTGTATTTACCATATGTAGATTCAGAATCCCATTATAATGGAGTCTATAGTAAAGAAGTTAATAAAGTTATCAATGAAATTGAAGAACAACTAATTAAATTGAAGAATCAACAAATCCAAGATTTAGAGATTATTATAATAGCAGACCATGGACAAATAGATGTAATAGATAATGATATCACAATGGATTTCGAAAAATACAATAAATATTTTTATGCTTTACCTGGAATAGACTTTGGGACAGCTACATATTATGTAAAAAATGATAAAAGAAAAGAATTTTTGGAAGAATTTGAAAAAGATTATAAAGATAGAATGTATATTTTTGAAACAGATGAGTTTATAAAAAATAATATATTTGGAAAAGAAAAAATATCACAATATATGAAATCTAATTTAGGTGAATATATTAGTTTTTGTAAAAAAGGATTATATTTTGTTAATACTATAGTTGATGCAGAGAAGTATATTGGGAAAATAAAGGGGTCTCATTCTGGATTTAGCAAAGAAGAATTGACAATACCTTTAATTGTAATAAATACATAAGCAATGGCATATTTGTGAAGATGAATAGAACAAAAGAAGAAATTGAAAATTAAGGAAAATAATTTGTAAATATAATTAAAAAAAGATATGATAATACAAATTTTAAAACTATGTATTATCATATCTTTTTACTTATAAATATTTTTATTCTTTTAAAATAAATAGACTACATCTTCATATTATTTATAATATTTCCTACATATACTTTTATTTTTTTCCACATTTCTTTTATGTTTTTATAAGATAATGTTTCTTCAATATCTTCAATTTCTTTCCAAACAATTATTTCTTTTAACTCTTTGGATATTGTTTCATCACATATTCCATCATCAATTGCTAAATAATAATAACTTTCAACATCTTCACCTCTTAATGTTTTATAATATAATATATCAATTTCTTTATTTTCTATTAGGTGACAATTATGACTTGTCTCTTCTTTGGTTTCTCTAAGTGCACATTCTTCAATAGATTCTCCCTTTTCCAAATGTCCCTTTGGAAAAGAATATTCTCCATTTCTACATACTAATGCAATTTTTCTTGTATTTATATTAATTAATATACATCCTGCTTTTTTTACTTTTATCATATATTTTTTTCCTTTTCCAATTCAAAAAATTGCATATTGACAATATTTTTTATTTTGTCAATTGTTATTTTTGTAGAAGCTTTTTTAGCTAATGGCATTTCATCATCTTCTTTTTTTATTCTTTCTTCTACTTCCTCAATTGTTATGTATTTAAGTTCACTTACTTCATCTTCTTGCATTATCATATCTTCTATTTTTGCATTTGTTTTCACTAAGTAAGTATAGCTAAAACAATAATTTCCTTCTTGTTCATTTTTAAAAATATCTATTAATTCCAAATCATCTTCATTAAAATCTAACCCAATCTCTTCTTTTATTTCTCTTAATGCCGCTGTAATTTCTCTTTCATTTACATCAACATGTCCAGCTGTAATTGATAACTTATTTGGGTTAGATTTCTTATTTGGACTTCTACGTTGAATTAACAATTCATTTTGTTCATTTAAAATCCATATTCCAACTTCTCTATGCCACAAATTATTCTTATGAATATTTGATCTCTCAGCAATACCTAGTTTCTTTTCGTTTTTTTCATCATAATACTCTAATAGTTCCATATAATTTTCCTCTCATTATTACTCTATACAAGAGTTTATCATTTTATATTTACTTTGTAAAATAAAATTTTTCTATTAAAACTATTATATATTTATAATAAATTTTATTCTTCAAATATATTTTTAATCTGTTGTAAAAATAAAAATTTTATGATAATATTTTTCAAATTTAATATTTCAAAAGTTAATTTAATTCTTAATTATTAAAATCTGACCATTTCTGGTCAAAAAATCAAACTATATTAAATTTTATAAAAGGAGATGATGCTTATAGGAAAATTGTTAAAACCTACTAATGACTATGTATTTAAACGTATATTTGGATATGTGGGAAATGAAGACATTACTAAAGCTTTATTAATGTCAATTCTTGAAAACATTAATATAAAGAATATAACTTTAGATTGTAAAGAAATTTTAGAACAAGATTTAAGAACAGATAAATTTGGAATACTAGATATTAGAGCTATTATTGACGAATCAATTCAATGTAATATTGAGATGCAAATTGTAGATAGAAAAGATATTGAGAATAGATTGCTATTTTATTGGAGCAAATTATATGCAAAAACAATTAATTTAGGAGAACAATATATTACTGCGCAAAAAACTATACTTATATTATTTGTAGATTATGAAATTTCTGCTTTAGAGCAAATACATAAATATCTTAGTAAATGGCATATTTGTGAAGATGAATATAAAAATGTAATATTGACAAAAAATTTGGAAATTTATATAATTGAATTACCAAAATTCAAAAAATTTACTAATAATACTGAACTTAGCAATTGGGTTAAATTTATAATAAATCCAGAGGTAATAAAAATGAGTGAAATAAATAATAATGAAGCATTAAAAAAGGCAAATGCTGTTTTACAAAATATAAGTAATGATGAAAGAGAGCAAGAACTTGCTTTCAAAAGAGAATTGTATATAATGGATCAAAAAGCAATTGAAGCTGCTGGATTTGATAAAGGTGTTAAGCAAGGAATTGAACAAGGAAAAAAGGAAGAACAAATAAAAATTGCCAAGAAATTATTAGAGCAAAATATTGATATTAACATTATCAGTAAAGTAACTGGATTAACAACAGAAGAAATTGAAAATTTAGAGAAGTAATTTATAAATATAATTAAAATATATTTGAACAATAATGTGTTGAATATTTATATTATTTATGATATTATTTAAATGTTATAATTAAGGAGGAAAATATGGAATATTTTGATGTATTAGATAAAAATAGAAACTTTATTAATAAAACATTGCCTAGAGGAGCAGAAATGAATGAAGGTGAATTTAATCAAGGTAGTGAAGTGTTTATCATATTACCATATAACAGATTATTAATTACTCAAAGAAGTGAATTAAAGTCTCATCCTTTAATGTGGGAAGCACCAGGCGGTTGCACAATTGCAGGAGAAAATACATTAGAAACTTCTATAAGAGAGATGAATGAAGAAATTGGATTGAGTTTGAAATCTAAAGACTTTAAATTAATTTCAACACAATTATATAAATATCAATTTGTGGATATTTATATAGTTAAAATTGATAATTTAGATGTGAATAATTTGAAATTACAGTCTGAGGAAATTTCAAATGCAAAAATAGTTTCATTTGATGAATTTGAAAAAATGATAGATAAAGAACAAATTGTTAGATGTACTAAAGAACATTATTATGCAATAAAAGATAAAATAAAAATTTAAATTATTATAAAAATACTAAATATCCTCTGGCTTAGCTAGAGGATATTTAGTATTTTTATTTTAAGAATTTCACTATTTGGATATTAAAATATAAATTATCATTAATTTCTTTAAAAGTATAATAAGGATAAATTTGATTTATATATTCTAAATTTTGAAATGTCACACTATTTTCTTTTATAATTTTTGGAGTTTCTGATACTATTTCAACTTGTGAATAGCCAATATCTTTTGCAATGTCAATTATGGTAGTATTACTATTTGTTTTAATAGTGGTTCCTAGAAAATCAAATATTAATATATATACTTCACCATTTTCATTAAGATGATTTATAGAATATTTTAATATTTTTAGAATGTAATCTCTACCATCTATTCCACCAGAGTCATGAAAGTTACCATTAATCATTGGCATTTGTGGGGGATTGCTAAATATTATATCAAATTTTTCATCAGATAAATTTTCAAATAAATTGCTTGTTTTTGTTTCTATATTTTTAAAATCGTTTTCTTTAATTAATACATTTAACCATTCTACACATTCACAATCAATATCAACAGCTGTTACATTGCTAGCTCCAGATAATAATGAATGTATTCCTATAATTCCCAATTGACCTGCTCCCAAATCTAAAACTTTTTTGCCTTTTACTATATCTTTTATAATATTTTGAAAAATCAAACCAGATTTTGGTATATATCCATTTTCTTTTATTTTTAAAGAATAGTTTATATCAGATGATGAATATAATAAATATTTTTCTGTGCTAATTTGATTTTTTAAAATATAGCAATTTTCAATTGTTTTAAATGGACAATATTTTTCTAATATGTATTTATTCATTTCTTTCTCCTTCTTTACCAAATATTAAATTTCGATCTAATATTATAGATATATATTTTTCATATCCGAATTGTGACAAAGTATCTTCTAATTCAATAATTGGAAATATAATATTATTACCTTTTTTAAAAGGTGTTTCTGCGGTTATTAACATTTGAATAATATTTAAGTATTGGCTATATGAAATTGTATTAGAGAAACCGAGTCTTCTAGCCAGTAGTTTAATACGATTACTTGTAAGTGAATTAATTTCTAAAGTCGGATTTGATTCATTATGTAATGTAAATATTTCATTAGAACTGATAGGTCTTTCTTCTGGTAACAGAAAGGCTACATATTCTTCATATACATTTTCTCTAAAGAATGATAATTTATTTATAGTAGAATCTAAAGAGATTCCTCTTTCAAAATCAACTAATGAAATTTCTGAATTTGAATTATTGAATAAAATATTACGAGGGGCAAAATCATGCCAATAAAAATTTTCATCTAAAATAAATTTCATTATATGATGTAAAAGATTTACTCCAAAAATTCTTTTTTGGGGATTTCTTAACATTAATTCAAGATTATCACCAATACATTCTTCCATTATAAGATTATTTGATTTGTCATTCCAACAATAAATTTCAGGTACTTTTATTTTATATGATTTATTATTTATGACAATAGTATTAGTTTGATTTAAAAATTGAGTTGCTATTTTTAAATTTTGAACTTCTTTTGTTGTAGTTTTTTTTTCATATGAAGGTTTTCCATCATAGTTTATCTGGCGTACTTTATCTTTTGTTAAAGATATTACTTCCATTTTATTATTCTCCTTTTTTTAATAGCAACAATATTATATAGTCATATTCAAATTATGTCAATTAAAATAATAAATTATTGTTACTATTAAAAAGGAGTGAACAGACTTATTACATCTATAATATTACAAAGTTTGAGAGTTCGTAAATATAATAAAAGATTAATATATTGAATAAAAAATAAAATTAGAAAAAATAGAAACTAAAAAAGATATGAAAAAACAGAATTAAAAATGATTTTGTATTTTCATATCTTTTTTTTAAAATTTAATATTTCAATTATGTTTATAAATTATTTTTCTAAATTTTCAATTTCTTTTTTGGTTAATCCAGTTGCTTCAATAATAATATCAATATCTATGTTTTGTTCTAATAATTTTTTAGCAATCTTTATTTTTTCTTCTTTTTTACCTTGTTCTAAACCCTTATCAAATCCAGCAGCCTCAATTGCTTTTTGATCCATTATATACAATTCTCTTTTGAAAGCAAGTTCTTGTTCTCTTTCATCATTACTTATATTTTGTAAAACAGTATTTGCTTTTTTTAAAGTTTCATTATTATTAATTTCACTCATTTCTATTACCTCTGGATTCATTATAAATTTAACCCAATTAGTAAGCTCAGTATTATTAGCAAATTTCTTAAATTTGGACAATTCAATTATATAAATTTCGAAATTTTTTGTCAATATTACATTGAATAGATTAATCAATAATAGCTCTAATATCTAGTATTCCAAATTTATCAGTTCTTAAATCTTGTTCTAAAATTTCTTTACAATCTAAAGTTATATTTTTAATATTAATATTACTCTTGCAAATAATACAATATAAAAATGAAAAAATGTAAGCGTATCGAAAGTAAATT
>CASKJV010000022.1 GCA_949388605.1 uncultured Clostridia bacterium | reverse complement strand
TGAAATTTAGCTTGAGCGAGCACATTTTTGAATTTTTCATATTGTATTAGTGCAAGAATAATATTAATAAATTTATTAAATTAGTCCTACAAATTACAATTCATCTTACACAAATAAACTCATTTGATTTGATTTTGTCATTCCCTTCAAGCAACCAAACTTCTCAAGCAACTCAGTTACAGACTTACCAATCTTAGAACGAGCTTGCATATCTTCAATACATTCAAAAGGTTCTTCTAATCTTGCTTTATAAATACTTTCAGCAGCTACATTTCCAAGACCAGCAATACAATTAAGTGGTGGACGAATTTTATTATCTTCAATTTGAAATCTTGTACTATGTGATTTATATAAATCTACAGGTAAAAATTCAAACCCTCTTTCATACATTTCGTTTACCAATTCCAAATCATCATACATATCCTTATCTTTTGGAGTTGCTGCATTACCTAAAGAAGTTATTTCTTTCATTTTAGCAACAACTTTTTCTTTACCATTTATCATAAATTCAGCATCAAAAGCTTTTGCTCTTATAGAAAAATATGCAGCATAATAAGCTAAAGGCCTATGAACTTTAAACCAAGCAATTCTAACAGCATTAGTAACATATGCAGCAGCATGAGCCTTTGGAAACATGTATTTTATTTTCTCACAAGACTTTACATACCAATCTGGAATATCAAATTCTTTCATTACTTTTTTAAATCCATCCCATTTTTCAGGATCTTTTAATGCTTTTCCTTTACGAACTGTTTCCATTATTTTAAATGCTTTATCTGGTGGAAGTCCTCTCTTCATTAGATATACCATTATATCATCTCTACAACAAATTGCTTCTTTTAAAGTTACTATTCCATCATTAATTAATGTTTGAGCATTTCCAAGCCATACATCAGTACCATGAGACAATCCAGATAAACGAATAAGTTCATCAAAAGTCGTTGGATGTGTATCCAAAAGCATGCCTCGAGCAAATTGAGTACCAAACTCTGGTATTCCATATGTTCCAACTTCAGAATGAATTTGCTCTGGTGTAACTTTTAAAGCTTTTGTAGAATTAAATATTGACATTGTTTCTTGATCGTCTAATGGAATATCTGTTGGTGCAATATCTGTTAAATCTTGAAGCATACGAATTACAGTTGGATCGTCATGCCCCAGAATATCAAGTTTTAAAAGGTTTCCATCAATAGAGTGATAATCAAAATGAGTTGTAATTATATCTGAACCAGAATCATCTGCTGGATGTTGTACTGGTGTAAATTCAAAAATTTCTCTTCCTTTTGGAACAACTATAATACCTCCTGGATGTTGACCTGTAGTTCTTTTTACTCCTACACATCCAGTTGAAACTCTAGCTACTTCAGCATTTGGTTTATGTATTTCTCTTTCTTCAAAATAATTTTTAGCATATCCAAAAGCTGTTTTTTCAGCAACTGTACCAACTGTACCTGCTTTAAATGTTGTCCCTTTTCCAAATATTACTTCTGTATATTTATGTGCTTTTGCCTGATATTCTCCTGAGAAATTTAAATCAATATCAGGTTCTTTATCTCCATTAAACCCTAAGAAAGTTTCAAATGGAATATCCATACCATCTTTTGCTAGTTGTTCACCACATTTTGGACAAGTTTTATCTGGAAGATCAAAACCATTTCCAATTCCATAATCTGTAAAGTCTGAATATTTACATTTTGGACATCTATAATGTGGCTGTAATGAATTAACTTCTGTAATACCTGTCATAAAAGCAACCAGTGAAGAACCAACAGAACCTCTAGATCCTACTATATATCCATCTTCATTAGATTTCCAAACTAATTTCTGTGCAATAATATACATTACGGAATATCCATTACTTATTATTGAATTTAATTCTTTATCTAGTCTTGTTTGTACAATTTCTGGTAGTGTATCTCCATAAAGTTCATGTGCTTTCTGATAAGCAATATTTTTTATATCTTCCTCACATCCTGGAATATGTGGTGGACATTTTTCAGGAGAAATTGGTTTTATTTTTTCACACATGTCTGCTATTTTATTTGTATTTGTTACTACAACTTCATATGCTTTTTCTTCTCCTAAATAATCAAATTCTTTAAGCATTTCATTTGTAGTTCTTAAATATAATGGAGCTTGATTATCTGCATCATCATATTTTTGACCTGCTTGTAAAATTCTTCTATATACTTCATCTTGTGGATCCATAAAGTGTACATCACATGTAGCAACTACAGGTTTGTTTAACTTTTCTCCTAAATCCACAATTTTTTTATTAAATTTTTTTAATGTCTCCCAACCTTCAACTTGTCCTTCTCTAATCATGTATTCATTATTTGCTAATGGTTGAATTTCTAAATAATCATAATATTTTGCTATTTCTTCAATATCTTCATCTGGTTTTCCTTGTACAATTGCTTTATAAAGTTCTCCAGCCTCACAAGCACTTCCAATTATTAATCCTTCTCTATATTGATTAAGTATAGATTTTAATATTCTAGGTTTTTTATAGAAATAATCTAAATGAGAATAAGATACTAATTTATAAAGATTTTTTAACCCAACATAATTTTGAGCTAAAATTATCATATGATAACTTGGTAATTTTCTAAAATCAGTTTCAAATACATTATCAAAGTCATCTATTGTTTTAGCTTTTCTATCTTTTGCTCTTTCTATTATTTCTTTAAAGACTGCAACTAAAGTTTTAACATCATCTAAAGCACGGTGAGCAACATCTACCTTTATTCCTAATTTATCAGCTATAAATCCTAATTTATATCTTGAGAATTCTGGGAATACAGCTTTTGCAAGACGAAGTGTATCTATATGTGTATTATTAAATGGTAATCCTAATTGTTCACAATTATATCTCATATATCCTATATCAAAATCGGCATTATGAGCAACTAATACTGAATCTCCCATAAATTCTAATACTTTAGGCATAACTTTATCTATTGTTTCTGCGTCTTTTACCATATCATCTGTAATATGAGTGACTTTTACAACTTCTTCTGGTATTGGTTTCTCAGGATTTACAAAACATTCAAAAGTATCTATTACTTCTCCATTTTTTATTTTTATTATACCTATCTCTGTTATTTTTTCTGTAATATGTGAAATACCTGTTGTTTCTAAGTCAAATACACAATACTCTGTATCTATATCTTGAGATTTGGAATTTACTACACATGGATCTTTATCTGGACAGAAATATGCTTCGACACCATATATAACTTTTATATCATCTCCTGTTTTTTCTAAAAGTTTGTGTGCATCTGGAAAACTTTGAACAACACCATGATCAGTTATTGCAATTGATTTCCAGCCCCAGCTAATTGCTCTTTTTATTAAATCACTGCACGGTGTAATAGCATCCATTTGACTCATTTGAGTATGCATATGAAGCTCAACTCTTTTTATTTCTGCATCATCTATTCTTTTCTCTTTTTTAAAACCAGTAGATTCAATAATAGTATTAGCCATTATTTCAACTTCTCTTGAATATGTACTATATCTAGCCAATCCTTCAATTCTTAGTCCTTTAGCTTTAGAAATTCTTCCTTTAGCTTCTTTAGCCTTTTCTCTAGGTAAAAAAGCTTTACATCCAATTGTACTAGTACCATCAAATATATTAAACATTAAAATAGCTTTTTCATCTTTAATATCTCTAGAATCTAACGATCCAGCCAAAACTTCTCCATCAACACATACTCTCATTTCTGTGTCTTCTTGCATTGGAATATTTTCTATTTTTACTAGTTCTGTTCTTATAGTAAGACTTCTACCCAAAATCAAAGGTGACTCCTCATCTTTAACACTTGGTAATTTATTTTGATGTGCTTCAATTTTAGCTGCAAGTTCAGGATTTTCTTGTCTTAAATTTTCTTTTAGCCTTTCTTCTTCCTCAAGTTTTCTTTGTTTTTCTTTTTCTGCTTCTAGTTTCTTCTTCTCTTTTGCTTGTTCTACTTCTATTTTGGCTTGTTTTTCTAATTCTATTAAAGCTTCTTTTTCTTCCTGAATTCTTCTTTCAATTAATTTCTTCTCAAAGTCCTCAGAAACTTTTTCACAAAATTCTACAGAATAAGATTTATTGTATAAATTTGCTAATAAATGTTCTAAACCCTTATCAAATTTTTGCGATACTAAAAAAGCAGCCCCTTTCATAACTAAATTTACATTAACATTTTGGTTATTTACTTCTATTTCACTATTAGTTAGAATAGCTTTACTAATTGGTTCCTTTTTTCCTATGTATTTTACTATACTATTCCAATCTTTTTGAATCTCTTCTTCTATTTGTAAATCACCATAATTAATATCTATAGATGCTTTATTCACTTTGAAGGTTTTCACTAAATAATCTTCTAAGCTTTCAATTTCCTGTAAGCCTATCTTGTTATTTGATGCTACTTTTATTTGTAATTTATTAGTTTTTTTATATAAATTAATATTCTCAATTATTGCATTTATTAAATTACTATTTTCATTATAATCATTGAATACTTCTTTTATATATTTTTGCATATTTTCCTCTTATTTTTTATTTTCTTCTAATCCTATAACTTCTAATATTTGTTGCATAACACTATTCACATTTTCTACATCTTTAATTTGGAATCCATTAAGCAATGTAGCTCCTGGAATACTTCCTTTAGCATAGAAACAAATATCACCAAAACCTGCCCTCTTTTGTCTATAAGTTTGAAATACTGTTATATCTTTTAAATCAGAATACTTTACTGTTTTGTTAGTACTAAAAAATATATTTTTTGATGTATAAGTTGCTTTTTTTGTATATAAAATTACTTTAGTATTTCTAGCAATCATTTTATTTAATGCTAATATAATTAGCATTACTATTACAGCAATAATAGCACATAATATTGCAGAAACAATACTTCCAGATACTATACATCCTAAAGTTGCTAAAGTTAATATAAATATCAATTCAAAATATTTTAATAAGACATAAGATATTTTATATCTTCTTTTTACAATTAATTTTTCTTCAATATCTTTTTTTAAATCTTCTTCTTCTTGATATGCTTTATAACAATTTAAACATATATCTGCATTTTCTTTTGCTAATTTTGCTCCACAAATTTTACATCTCATTTCAATATATTTTCCTTTCTCTGTAATAGTTTTTAAAATATTCTTAATATATCATTATATGTTACATATAACGAAAATAAGATTAATATAGTAAAACCTATTGATTGTATTCCTAATTCAACTTCTTCTTTTAGTGCTTTTCCTCGAATTCCTTCTATAATAAGTAATAGTAATCTTCCTCCATCTAAAGCTGGAATTGGTAAAAGATTTGTAACTCCTAATGATAATGATACTAAACATAGTAAATATACAAAATCATATATTCCATTAGATTTTACTACTATTTCTGAAATTCCAACTGGCCCTGTCATTTGTTCTATACTTACATTTCCAGTAAATAATAATTTTAAAGTTTCTCCTATTGAAGAAATAAAATCTATTGTTTCCCAAAATGAATAATATAATTTATCTTTTAGTGTTCCTTCA
Organism: uncultured Clostridia bacterium; assembly: GCA_949388605.1. Classification (GTDB taxonomy): domain Bacteria; phylum Bacillota; class Clostridia; order TANB77; family CAG-508; genus Scatovivens. The sequence continues at coordinate 25,074 of CASKJV010000022.1, read as the reverse complement.
ACTAAAGCAACTTCTATACCTAATATATAATAGTTTTCATCATATTTTGTAGGTTTTCCAGAAATACTTTTTTCTTCTCCATTTCTTTCGATGATTATTGTAAGATCTTCTCCAGCCTTATAATTTTCTAACGATTCTGCTATATCAGACTTTAATCTAATAGTATTATTATTTATTTTTAATATTTTGTCTCCTACTTCTATTAATGGAATATTTTCTTTTGCTTCTGGTATTATTTTGGCAACTGTTGTAGAAATATTATATCCAGATGACATTGACAAAATAAAATATACTACAGTTCCAAAAATAATATTAACAAGTGCGCCTGCAACTACTATAAAAATTCTTTTTAATAATTTAGCATTATTAAATGAACGTGGATCTTCTGATCTTTCTGTTTCTCCTGTCATTTTTACATATCCACCAAATGGAATGAGTGACAAAGAATATTCTGTTTCTTTTCCCTTCTTTTTAAATATTTTAGGACCGAAACCTATTGAAAATTCTTCTACTCTTACTTTTGAAAGTCTAGCTGCCAAAAAATGACCACCTTCATGTATAAAAATTAGAAAACCTAATAAAAATATTATTTTAAAAGCATTTATAAAAATACTCAAAAATTATCATCCTCCTATAAGAACATTAAGAATAATATGTATGCAAATGGTGCAATAAACATTACACTATCTATTCTATCTATCATTCCTCCATGCCCTGGAAATAAATTACTAAAATCTTTAACATCAAAATATCTTTTTATAACTGAAGCTGAAAAATCACCTATTTGACCAATAATGCTTAATACTAATGATATGATTGCTATAGTTAAATAAGAAATTTCATACCCTGATATTAAATTTAAAGCAACTGTATATAATAAGCAAGCAATAATCGCCCCAATAGTTCCAGCTATACATCCTTCAATAGACTTATTAGGACTTACTTTACTGAACTTAGTTTTTCCTATTCTTTTTCCAATAATGTATGCAAATACGTCAGTTCCCCAAGCAGAAAATAAGACATACCAAATTAAAAATTTTCCCGATACATTACCTTCCATTCCAAAAATTAAAGGTAAACAAACCAAAAAAGTAAATAAATATATTATTCCCATCAATGTAAAAGCAATGTCTTTAAAAGTTATTTTCATATTAGAGACAATTACATGTAAAAATAGTACTAATAATAATAGAGGAAAACCTATTATTGAAATATATACAAAAATTTGATTTGGTATTACATGAATTAAAGCAATAGTAGAAAGTATGATATATCCAATCCAAGATACTATTTTTATTTCCTTATTTGATGCGCACTTAACATATTCATTCATAGCAATTATTGATATAATTGCTACTGTAATGTCTATAATATATCTATTACCTAATATTAGTATAAGCATTACCAAAGGAAAGCCTATAACAGCTGTTAAAACTCTTTTCATATTCATATCTAATTATCCTTTTTATTTATTATTTAGCTCCGAATTTTCTATTTCTTTTTTTAAATTCTTCTATAGCCATATCCAAATCTTCTGATGTAAAATCTGGCCATAATTTTTCTAAAAATATAAACTCAGAATATACTGATTGCCAAGGTAAAAATCCACTTAATCTTAATTCTCCACTAGTTCTAATTAAAAGGTCTGGATCGGGATCATTTTTTGTGTATAGATGTTCTGAAATAACATTTTCATTTATGTTTTCTGGTTTCAATTTTCCATCTATAATCTCTTTTGAAATTTCTTGTACAGCATTTACAATTTCGTTTCTTCCACCATAATTTAGTGCAATATTAAAAATAGTACCAGTATTATTTTTTGTTCTTTCTAATGTTTCTCTAATTTTTTCTTGTAAGCTTTCTGATAATGCTGTTAAATCTCCTAAAACTCTAATTACTATATTTTCAGTATCTGCTTCTTTGGAAAAGTCTTCTAAATAATTTTCTAATAGACTCATTAAAGCATTTACTTCTTCTTCACTTCTTTTCCAATTTTCTGTGGAAAAAGCATATACTGTAATATATCCTAATCCAATTTTATTTGCATGTCTAACAATTTTTTTTAAAGTTTCGGCACCTTGTTTATGTCCTAATTTAACAGGTAACATTCTATTTTTTGCCCATCTTCTATTACCATCCATAATAATAGCAATATGCTTAGGCATATTTGAGTTTGCGTTCATTTTTATTCCTTTCCTCGCTTCAACAATTTTTTCCAAGATCCTTAGATTGCTACGACAACGAATATAACTTTACTTAGTATTCGCTTTGCTCGTCATCCACTACTATTAACGATTTTTTCAAAAAACTTTAGACCATTGCAACAACGAATAAAACATTACATCTTGCTCGAAGTTGTGATAATGAATAAACGTTTAATTCAAAAAAATTAAATGCTCATTATTTCTTTTTCTTTTTTCTCTAATATGCTATCTACTTCAGCAACATATTTATCTGTTAGTTTTTGAATTCTATCTTCTAAATTAGCTTTTTCATCTTCTGTAATTTCTGAATTTTTTTGTTTATTTTTGGCATCGTCCATTCCATCTCTTCTTATAGAACGAACACTAACTCTAGCTTCTTCAGCAATTTTTTTTATGTCTTTTACTAACTCTTTTCTTCTTTCTTCAGTTAATTCTGGAAAATTTAATCTAATAACTTTTCCATCATTATTTGGATTTAATCCAATGTCTGAAGCAAGTATTGCTTTTTCAATTGCTTTTAATATACTTGCATCCCATGGTTGAATAACTATTGTTCTGGCTTCTGGAACTGAAATTCCAGCAACTTGATTTATAGGTGTTGGTACACCATAATATTCAACACTTACTTTATTTAATATTGCAGGATTTGCTCTTCCTGCTCTGATTTCTGATAAATTTCCTTCAAAAACACTTATTGTTTTTTGCATTCTTTCTTCAATTTCATTTAATTCCATATTCTAAAATCCTTTCTATTTAACTATTGTTCCTACTTTTTCACCTTTAATAGCTTTTACAATATTTTCTGGTTCACTAATTGCAAAAACTAATAATGGTATATTATTATCTTTACATAAAGCTGTAGCTGTTGAATCCATAACTTTTAAATCTTGCGCTAAAACGTCTTTATAAGATATTTCATCATATTTTATTGCTGAACTATCTAATTTAGGATCTGCTGAATATACTCCATCTATTGTTTTTGCAAGTAAAATAATTTCAGATTCAGTTTCTGCTGCTCTTAATGCTGCTGCTGTATCTGTTGAAAAGAATGGATGACCAGTTCCACAAGAAAAAATAACAACTCTACCTCTTTCTAAATGCTTTGCTGCTTTTCTTTTTATATAAGGTTCTGAGATTTCTCTCATTTCTATTGCTGTTTGTAATCTTGTATATACCCCTCTATATTCTAATGCATCTTGTAAAGCTAATCCATTCATTGCTGTTGCAAGCATTCCCATATAATCTGCTGTTGCTCTATCCATTTTTTGTCCGTTTCTAGCACCTCTCCAGAAATTTCCTCCACCAACTACTATAGAAACTTCAACACCCATATCTATTATTTCTTTTACTTTATCACAAATTTTACCAACAACATCTGGATTAATTCCATGTTTTTCATCTCCTGCCAATGCTTCACCACTTAATTTTAATAATACTCTTTTATAGGCTATCATTTTAAACTCCTTTACTTTACTTCATTTTACTTGTAATTCATTTTTTTCTTTTTAAAATATGATAACTAGTAAAATATTAATTCTTATATTTTTACAATTTATGTATTTATAATAATAGAATTTTATACTTGAATTATTCTATCATAAAAACATTTTTTTTACACTACTTTTTTATATATTTTTTATATTTTTATATATAGTTACAACATAAAATTAATATACTTTTTTTATGTTATTTAACTATTTGTTTTTTCATTAAAATTATATTATAAGTTAAAATCTTTTAGTAATTTTTCTTTAAATTCCTCTGGTAATAATCGTATATTTCTTATTTCATTTTTAGGAATTATAATAGGAATGTATTGGCCTCTATCAGCATATTTAGGGTCTCCTGAAAATTCTGGGCCTGTACCAGTTCCAAGCTTTCCACTTTTATAAATACAATAATATAAATGTTCTTCAAATTTATTTTCTACAGTTCTTGAGTATAATTTGTTTTTTACTTCTACTACTATTCCAAACTCTTCTAATATTTCTCGTTGTACTCCAATTTCATAAGATTCATCTTTTTCTTCTACTCCACCACCTGGAAATACATAATAATCCCCATATGGTTGAGATGAATTTTCTTTTTTCTTTACATTAGTTCTATGCATTAATGCAAAACCATCTTCCATTTCTATTAATCCAGCAACTCTTATTCTCATAATTTCCTCCTATACAAAAAGGATATATGATTTTTCATATATCCCCTTAATTTATTTTGTTATTGCTAATATTTTTAATTTTATAATTCCTGCAGGAGCTTGAACTTCAACAATATTGTTTTTTCTCTTTCCTAATAAAGCTTTTCCAATTGGTGATTCATTAGAAATTTTATTATTAATTATATCAACTTCTGTAGAACCTACTATTGTGTATTCTATATCTTCATTAAATTCCATATCATGTACTTTAACAATATTTCCTACTTGAACAACTTCTGTATCAATTTCAGATTCATCAATTATTTTAGCATATTTAACTTTTTCTTCTAATTCTGCTATTTTTGTTTCATTGGCAGCTTGCGCATTTTTGGCTTCATCATATTCTGAGTTTTCTGATAAGTCTCCAAATCCTAATGCAACTTTTATTCTATCTGCAATCTCATATCTAACTTCTGTTTTTAGTCTTTCTAATTCTTTTTCTAAATTATCAAATCCTTCTTGTGTTAATAAAAATTCTTTTTCCCCCATATTCAAGACCTCCTAAATCGTTTGTTTTTATATTCTTACATATAATATGTGTTAATTCGAAATTTGTCAAGCTAATTCACTAACTTTTTTGACATTTTCAAATACTCATTTTTTCTAATTTTTCCGTTTTTTCCCATTAAAAAAGTTATACTAATCTCATCTGTTTGGATTTCCTTTACAATATTAACTGGATTCGTATTTTTGTAAATTAAACTTTCATACAAATTTGAAGAATTAAAATTTTTGAAATATAGTAGATAATTAAAATATTTTTTTGGAATAGATATTTCATAAAATTTAATATTTATTCCATCAAAAATTTTACTATTTATATTAACATATTTATCCAAATTTATAATACATGCTTTCTTAGGCAAATTATACTTATTAACTTCTTCTTCTGAAAAATCGAAGTTTAAAATAATATCACTTTTAATTAAACTTTTCTTATAATTATTGTTCATATTTACAATTATACCTTTTTCTTCATATAATTCTTTTTCAATTTTTCTAAATTTGTGAGCATCATTAGTTAAAATATTTAGAATTTTTACTTTTTCTGCCAAATTTCTTATTGAAAAAACAATTAGATCATCTATTTTATTTGATAAAATAGATACCTCTTGATATTCAATTTTCTCCTTTTTGTTATCTGCTATATATTTAACAGTATCTATAGCAAGTATTTTAAAAAGCCATTTTCCATCAAAAATTTTTACATTTTCATTTTTTATATATTCCATAAAAACAGAATTTTGCAATAAACTATCAGAAATACACATTCTACAAACACAATGTTGTTTAATATATTTCGAAAGCTTATTTAATGTTTTATTTTCAATATTAGGAAGTTTTATTAATACCTTGTCCTCAATTTTTTCTTCAACTATTTTACTAGATTTAGAACGAATTTTATTTGATATCTTTTCAAAAAACTTTTTAAAAAAATTCTGTTTAACTTCCATTTGCTTACTTTCTTCAATATCTATATAAATCAAAAAAATCACCTCATAATTATATATGAAATGATTTCATTTTTATTCCAATTATTTTATATAATATATGTTAAGTAAGTAATAAATTTTGAATACTCACCAATATCATTGTTCATCTTTTTGTTATACAACTTTTCTATTTATTGTTATTTCACTTACTTCAATCATTTTCGGTAATTTTAATAGATAGACCATTAAATCTGCAATATCTGCTGGATTCATCCATTCTTCTGGATGTTCTATTACTTTTCCTGTCCATTTAGTATGCATTCTAGTATTCATTCCTCCAACATTAAACTGTATTACACGACAATTATGTTTCTTCAATTCTACTTGTAAGTTGTAACTTGTTCCACGCATTGCCCATTTTGAAGTTGTATAAGCTATTTGATCAGGATATCCTCCTTTTGTTCCAATTGTTGAACCTACATTTAAAATGTCTGCTTCACTCTCTTTTATTAAAGTTATAAGTTCTGTAACTAAGAAAATAGGAGCAAGTACATTTATTTTCATTAAATTATCTAATACATCATATGTAACTTCTTCTAATTTTTGCACTCCAGGAACACCTGCACAATTTATTATAGCAGTTATTTTGTTATAATTTTCTTTAATTATATTACATGCATTTTGCATTGATTTTTCATCAGCTAAATCTGTTTTTATAAAATCGCATTCATAATCTGGTTTAGTTCTACATAAAGCAATTATATTAATATCTTTTTCTTTTAAACATTTATAAGCAAATTCTTTTCCTAAACCATCACTTGCACCTGTTAATATTATATTTTTCATAATATTTCTCCTTATACTCTAAAGTTGTTTTTAATATTTATTATTCTTTAATATTTTATATTAATTTTTATTATTTTGTATATTCTTTTAAATTATATTTTACTAATTTTTCTCCATCATAATTAAATTTTATAGTAAAAAATGTATTATCTTTTTGAATTTTTTCTAAAAATATTTTATCGCCTTCCCAAGTTTTTAATTGTGTAACTTTATCTTTATCAATCCATTGTAAATCTCCTTCATTACAATCAATTAAATTTCCTTCAAATTTATCTGATGTAAATACATACATATATTCTGTTTCCCATATTGTAGACACATATGTTACAATACATCTTAATTTATAATTTTTAAGTACTAATCCTGTTTCTTCTTTTACTTCTCTTATAATACATTCTTCTGGACTTTCTCCTTCTTCGAACTTTCCACCTACTCCTATCCACTTTTCTTTATTTATATCATTTTTCTTTTTTGTTCTATGTAACATTAAGTATTTTCCATCTTTTTCTATATAACATAATGTTGAAAGTATCATATTATTACCTCTATTTATAAATCTTAAACTTTAATAAAATCTTTATAGAATTTAATTATTTATTAAAATATGCATCTATTGCTTTACAAACTCTGTTATGAATAAGTATTACTTTTTTATCTGCATATTTTTCATTTATTTCATCTAAAAATTCTCATATTGTAGAAACAAATTCTTTAATTGTCATCATTCTTTTTATATCAAATTCATACTTATAATTCCAATAATGTGAATAATTAATTATTAGAATAAAAAATAAATATGTAAATGTATATGAAATATTTCTACATTTACATAATAGAATTACTGGCTCGGGTGGTAAGATTCGAACTTACGAATGTCGGAGTCAGAGTCCGATGCCTTACCGCTTGGCGACACCCGAATATTTAATTTATATTGCTTTTATATGTTATCATATTAAAAATTTTTTTACAATATTTAAATTAATTTTTTTGCTTTTCTATAGACTTTTTTTAAATTTTTGTATATCATATTTATATTGAAATTAAATTCATAAAAATGTATTTTTAACATTATTAAATAAAGCTTTTTACTTTTTTGAAAATTTTAAGGAGGATTTATATGTCTAAAATTTTTAAAATATTATTAATATCATCTATCTTTTTTATATTTACTTTTAACTTTAATTTATCTCATGCTACTTCTGAAACTAATAATAATTTAGATGAAAATTCTGAAAATATTGTGCAAGAAGATTCAAGTTCACAAACTGCATTATCAACTTTAGCACCAACTTCGGGATCTTCTGTAACTGGAGTATCAACTATGAATAGTTATTCACAAGCCAATTTAGATTTAAACAATATTTTATGTATAATTTTAATTGCTATAGGTGTATTAATTATCCTTTTATCTATAGCAATTTTAATAAGATTAAAAAAATAATTTATAATAATATAAAAAATTTTATAAAAATAAATTAATCAATTTAAAAAAAATATATAAAGCTCACGATAATATCGTGAGCTTTTTGCTTACTTAATGGCAAAATAGATTTAGTATATCTTATTTTATAGTTATGCGCAAAACAATGAAAGCATGGGAACTCCTAAATTCTTTAATATTTGATTTAAAAACATCGCAACATATAATAAAAACGCTCCACATGCTATCATAAATATTAGTGTTATTATACTACAAAATAGCCAATACACTAATTCCAAAAATATATCTTTTTTGGTTACTTTTTCAAGCGCAAACCGGTTGTCATAATACCATAAGCAATAGAATAAGCAGCCTATTAATACACATGTAGATATTAATATTAAACCAAATGTTTCCATTATCATAACCGCCTTTCAAGTTGATTTATTTCCTTTAGAATTTTATTATAGTATCACTATAAACTCCTTAATTACTTTATTATTTCCGTCTACATTTGATAAACTGGATTACTGCAACAATCATTATTACAGCTCCGCCAATCAACATTGCAATTGCTATAGGCTTTATTGTCAATTTAATAATTATGAATAATCCCCAGTATATAAATAATACTAAAGTAGCTACAATTACAACTGCGACTATTGAAGAAACTAATACCAAAACTCCTGCCCAAAACATAACTACAGTTGCAAATATTGCCTCTTTTCCTTTTAACCCATTTTTTCGAGTTTCAAAAAAAGAATAACTCAATAATGCAACAAGTACTAAAGTAATTAATAATGCCATACATATACCTTCCTTTCCAATCGGAAAAACTGCCTTCCGGCTTCAATGCAGGTTACTTATGTAGTATATCACACTTTACATAATTTTGCAACTACGATAATCTTTACTGTTTTTAAAATATATTTAAATAACTTGTTTTTACTCTTTATATCTTATTTCTAACTCGTTTTACTCAAAAACTAAAAATCTCTGTATAATAGAATTTTCGGATTAATTTCCTATTATTTAAAAAAAAGACAAATTAAATTCTTAAAGTACAATTTAAAAATTTAATATGTCTTTTTTATTCTCAAAATCTATTTGATTATATGCAATTTACTAATCATTAGTTCTAGTTGCATAATACCAAATTGCTGCAATAATTACAATTGCTGCTACTACTAAAATAATCCACATCCATGTTGTAGTAGTCATTGTAGAAAAACCATTATTTATTGTTCCTTCTGTAGTTGTTCTTGTTGTATTATATCTTCCTAAGTTTCCGTCATTTACAACACCATCTACAGTATTTCTTCCATCTCTACCTAAATTTTCTGCGCCATTTTTAACATTATTACCTGCGTCTTTTATTGTATTGCCAGCATCTCTAACTACATTTCCTGAAACTACATTATCTATACTTTGTCCTGTTTTATCTAATGATTCCATAATTTCATTTCCCAAGTTTACAGATGAACCATTACCTTCTTCTGCAAAACAAACACCACAACATAAACATAAAACTATTATAGCAAAAGCTACCATAAAAATTTTCTTTGCCATAATTTTTTATATCCTTTCTTTTATTATATGAATTTATAATTCATATAATTTTATTATTGATTTTATATAAAAAATTATTCTAGCAATATTTGAAAACTATTTATTACTAATATTTATATTAGATATATCAACGCTTAATTCTCTCTGCACAATATTTTGAATTTTAGAAATTTCATCTTGACTTAAATTGGAAGATTTTACAATTACACTAATATTTCCATTATTTTCTAAAATTACTACATTTTCAAAGCCTTTATTTTTTATTAAATTTTCAGATATCATTATACTATTTTTTTTATTAGTTATATTAGAAATCTCTTGTGCAGCTACAGCTTTTTGTTCTTGAGGAGTTTGACTACTATCAATCAATTTCTGATATGTTTCCAATGTTTCAGAATACATTCTGTCTCTTTGAATTCTTGTTTCTTCAAAATAATTTGTAGTATCTTCAACTAAATTATTTACTGTTGAGTTAGAAATAGTATTTTGTGTATTTTCTAACTCATCATTTGAAACAATTCCTTCTATATAATTTCCGTCTACAGGATTACTATTTACAAGTTCTACATCACCAATACTAGCTTCATTTGAACTTGTTCTACTAGCAACTTCAACAGTATCTTCTTTATTATTAAGACTATAATTTGCATATCCTAATAAAATTAACATTAAAGCAATAAATGATAAAGTAATTTGTTTTACTTTTTCTTTACTATTTTTCAAATTTAATCTCCTCCCATTTCAAAAACTTGAATTTTATGATTGGCTAAACCAGTTACAGCTTCAACTGCCACTATTATATTTGATTTAATATTTGCATCCTTAGCACCTTCTGCTGTTATTATTGCACCTTCTATTTTAGGCATAATTTGTTTTTCTGTTACTATATTAGAAGAAGAATCTGTTATAACATCTTTTTTATTATCTTCTGACGTAATAGTTCTTGTCCCTCCAGAAGTATCTTTTTCTTCTGTTGTACTAGTACTTTGGCTAATATTATAGATTGGTACTACAGTACTTGATTCAGAATATGTAAGTAATACTGAAACTTTTCCTACTCCATTAATTTTTGTTAAAATATTTTCTAATTTCATTTCAAACTCATTATAACTAACATTAATTTCATCATTATCTAAAGCAAGTTCAACACCTGATTCATTTGTATAATCAACTTTTGCTTTCTTCTCATCACCTTTTAATATTTTATTAATGAAAATTAAAGTTATAACAAGAATTATTAAAAAAGAAATTAAATTTTCAACTCTTTTTTCTTTATTATTAAAAATATTTTTTATTCTACTAAAAAAATCCATTTTTCTTCTCACCTTTTCTATTTATTAATAACAATTTGTTCCTCTTCAACTAAATAATTGGTCTTCAAAAATAGTATAATATCATCAAATTTTTGATTTTCAATTTTTGATTCGCCTATGCTAATTTTTTCTATCTCTGTAATAGTCTCATCTTTTCTACCAGATATTTTTAAATTTATACTATCAATTTTTTCATAATTAGAATCTACTGTAATCTCTACATTTGCAACGTTATATCCAAGTTCTTCTATATCATTTTTTATTTTATCCTTAATTCCTAAAACATATACATCTTTCATTTTTTCATTATAAATATTACTAGAAGTTGGCACAGTATTATTTATAAAGTTTTTATCAAAATTTATGTCACAATTTAAAATTTCTAAAATTGGACTTAAAGAAACAAACATTATATATATTCCAATTATGACTTTTACATATTTTTTATTTTTTGTATCTGGAATTAATATTTCAATAATAATACAAATTACTATTGCAATTATTATTCCTTCACACCATTGTTTTAATTTAAATATCATTACTATTAATCCTTATTTATACATTAATGCACTATTAGTCATTTGAATAACCAAAGTTATTCCAATAATAAACATAACAGATACTGAAAGTAACATTCCAAGTAATATCTTATAACTATCTGCAATCTGATCTATTAATTTTACAATTTTTGCATCAGCAACAACTTCACAAACCGCAGAAGTTAGCTTAAATGAAATCCACAAAGCAAAGATTTTAATAATTGGTACTAAAACAATTCCAATTATTACTATAACTCCAATTATTCCCATAGAGTTTTTTAATATATTTCCACATCCTATTACACTATCTACTGTATCTCCCATTATTTTTCCAACAACTGGAATGAAATTAGAAACTACAGCTTTTGCTGTTTTAGCAGTCATTCCATCAACAGAACTAGTAAGACTTCCTTGCAAAGACAATGTAGTAGTAAATACTGTAAGTAATATTCCTAAAATCCAAATAATTGATGATTTCAAAAATTTAGATAATCTTTCAATTTGAATTTTATCTGAAATATTTGAAACAATTGAAATACTCATAGAAATCAATAATAGTGGTATTAAAAAGCTATTAATAAAATTTCCAACAATATTTATCATTATTAGCAAAACTGGTTCAACTACAGTGCTTGTAACTATAGTTCCTGTACTTAGCATTAAAGTTATTAATAAGGGAATAAGTGAAGTCATAAAGCTAACTACATTGTCTATAGTTTCTCTAGTTAAATTTAAAATTGAAGTAAAAGTATTTATAACCAAAGTAACAATTACTAAATATTGTATAAAATATGTTATTTGAGCAGTATTGGAATTACCTAAATTTTCAATAATTGCTTTAAAAATACTATTAATAATAATGATTATTATTACTTCTATCATAATTTCAATTGCAAAAGAAATTTGATTAGAGAAAAAATTCATTATTCCAAAATTACTAAATATATTTCCTACATTTCCAGAAATACTATCATTAAAAACTTTAGTGATATTTAAGTCAGGAAATGCATCTTTAGTATATTTATTTGCTTGATTTATAAATTCATTTATTCCAAATAAATTACTTTGCGATTCAATTATTTCATTCATTCACATCTCCTTTATACACAAATTAATATTTTTACAAAAATATTTTAAAAAACTTTATATTGTATAAATTCTTTAATAATTTCCAATATCTATTTAGGGCAAAATTTTTATCAATGATTCTAAGGTTGTCCCTATTATAGGAATTGACATTGAAATAATAATAATTTTTCCTCCAAAATCAATTTTACTAGCAATAGCGCCTTCTCCCGAATCTTTACAAATACTAACAGCATATTCTGTTAAAATAGATATTCCAGTAATTTTTAACAAACACGAAATAAATTCTGTATTAAAACTTTTATTTTTTGATATATCCTGTAAAAATCTCACAATTGAAGTAATTGTATCTAACGAATAAAATAAAATTATAGTTCCACAAATTATTACTACATATATTGCATATTCTTTTCTATATTCTTTTAAAATAATCGTTAAAATTAATGCTAAAAATCCTATCCCAATAATTTTTATGATATCCATTTATAAATTAAACACCGTCCTAACTGTATCAAATAATGTACTTATTTCTTTTACAACTATAGTAAGCACAATTACCATACCTGCTAAAGATGTCATCATTGCTTGATCATCCCTACCAGCTTTTGTTAAAATTTGATGTAAAACTGCAATTAAAATTCCAACACCTGCAATTTTTAATAATAAGTCAATATTCATATTTTATCTTTTTCCTTTCTTAAGGCACAAATCTAGTTGAAAAATTGTAATTATTTTTCAACGTTCTTCAAAATTTAAATTAAAATTATACAAATCCCAAGTCCCAAAATAACTCCCATAGTTTTATATAATTTACAATTTTTATTTTTTTCAAACTCAGCAGTTTTTATTTGTTTACTAACTAAATCAAGTCCTAAAGAAATTTCACTAAGTTGTCCTTCTATGTCTGTTTTTCCAAGTAGCTTTCCCATCATTTTTATTACATCTTTATCTTCTATATTTAAAAATGAATTTTTATCTATTCCATCACACCATGCTTTATAAATATTTCGTTCTTCTTTGGCTGTATAATAAAATACATTATTTTCATTTTTATATATTACTTTTGAAATTTCTTCAAAAATGTTTTTTATTGGTTCATATGTAAATTTTAATTTGCTTTCAAACATAACAAGAGCATTTTGAAATTTTGAAAGTTCTATAACTCTGTTTTCAAAACTTTTACTTTTTAAAAATCCAATATATGAACATATTATAATAATAGAAATTAATTCTACATTTTTTATAAATATCATGTTTCCTCCAAATAATTAGATGAAATTTAAATTTTTTAATTTTTAAACTGTTAAATTGTAATTTGTTGAATAGATTTATAAATTGAACTTCTTCTCCAAATAGATACTAAATAGTTTTCTAAAATCTAATATTTAATATGAGAAAATACTATATATTTTATTTTGTTTGCTATAACCTTCACTCATCAATTTTTTCATATTCAAGACTATCTTTATTTAAAATAAAAACATCTTTAGCATAACCTCTTTTCACTTCATCTAAAAAAATCAGACACTCAAAACAATGTAAATCCAATAAATTTTTCAAAACAGGGTTTAAACAAATATCATTAAAATTACTTCCATGAGCAGTAAAAATTCCTTTACATCCTGAACAAAGAGAATAATTAATAGCATCTACATCTTCTGGAATTCCAATCTCATCTGCAATAATTACTTTTGGTGCCATAGAACGTACAAGAATTCTCATTCCAATAGATTTTGAAACATTTTCTATAATGTCAGTTTTTATTCCTACATCATTTTGAGGAACTCCTTTATATAAACTTGCTATTTCACTTCTTTCATCTACAATTCCAACAGTTATTCCCTTAAAATTTAATTCTTCATTACCACTAGAAATTTGTCTTGCAACATCTTTTAAAATGGTTGTCTTTCCATATCCTGGAGGTGAAACTATAAGTGTGTTAAATATACTATTATTTTCCAAATTTAATATATACTTTAACAATTTGCTACTACAACCAATAACTTGTCTTGCTATTCTGAAGTTAAAACTGTTTATGTAATTAATATTTTTTAAAATATTATTTTCAATTACACATGATCCAACAAGTCCAACTCTATGTCCACCTTGCAATGTAATAAACCCAGATGATATTTGTTTTTGATAGGAATATATTGAGTTCTCACATATTAATTGTAATATGGTTAAAATTTCTTCTGAATTAACATTATATTTTATAATATTTTCTTCTTTATTAAATTTCAAAATAATAGGCTTTTCATTTCGTATTCTTATTTCTTCTAACTCATTGTCCTTATCCTTAATTTGTTCGTACAAAATTCCTCGTAATTTATCTGGAAAATATTCTATAATTTTTTTCACTATTCGCCTCTTTCTTATTATTTATATATGCTCTAAAATTAAAAATAGAACAAAAAAGCTTTGGAAAATTTAAATTTCCAAAGCTTTTTATATGAATTTAGATTTTACTTTGTTAAAATCTACTAATTTAGTCTATAACAAACTAATTTTTCTTTATATTTAAAATTTGATTAACATAGCATTCTTCTTCATCTTCATCATCAATTATTATATCTTCAATTTTATTCTTTTTCTTAAATAATTTATTTTTCTTTTTCTCTTTAACTGATTCTGAGTTTTTAGATTGTTGGGCAATAGCCTCTTCAATTGTTAAAGTCTTTTCAAAATCTATGATATTTTTAACTGGCTGTTTATATATAGCTTCAATATATACATCTTTCTTCATTGGAATTTGAGTACTTTGATATTCCAAATATGACTGTATTATTTTTTTATCTTTTCTTCCCAAATGTTCTATACCTTCTTGTAAATGATTATATCTCCAAATTAAATGTCTTTCATAAGAATCAAATGGAGATTTTTTTAAATCTTCATAATCAAATTCAATTTTAAATTTAGAATCTTCTATTGTTATATTTATACTACTCCAAATTTTTCTTTTAGTATTTATAAATCTTTCACGTAAAAGTTTAATTGAATTATATACATTACTAATTAGTTTAGAATATTGTTCTTCATCTATATTAAATATATTTGGTATTTCATAACCATTAACAAATTTCTTTTTTATAATTCCTTTTGGTAGATAGTAAAAATACATTTCACCAACTGGTTTCTGTTTTGGTAAATCTATAACTGATGCATATAAATATATTTTTTCCCACTTTTCTGGAATTATATAAAATAATTTCTTTTGTATATCAGCATACAATATTTTTTCTTCTGGTAAATTTATCATAAATTTCTCCTAAAATTTAACGATTAGTTTTCTAATAAACTTTCACCTGTCATTTCTTCAGGTTTCTCTAATCCCATTAAATCTAACATTGTTGGAGCAAGATCTGCTAAACGCCCTTCTTTTATTTTTTTATTAACAGGTAATCCAACAATTGCTAATGGTACTGGACTTGTTGTATGTGCAGTATGAGGTTCACCAGTTTTATAGTCTACCATTTGTTCACAATTTCCATGATCAGCTGTTATTAATAAAGTACCATTAACTTCATTTATAGCTTCAACTACCCTATATACACATTCATCTATTGCTTCTATTGCTTTTATGGCTGCATCTACACTTCCTGTATGTCCTACCATATCTGGATTTGCAAAGTTTAATATTATTGAATCATATTTTTCTGTTTTTATTGCTTCTACAACTTTATCAGTAACTTCATATGCACTCATTTCTGGTTTCAAATCATAAGTTTCGACTTTAGGTGATGGTACTAAAATTCTATCTTCACCTTCATATTGTTCTTCTTTTCCTCCATTAAAGAAGAATGTAACATGAGCATATTTTTCTGTTTCGGCAATTCTTAATTGTTTTAATCCTTTATTACTTATATATTCTCCAAAAGTATTTTTTAATTCTTCTTTTTTATAAGCAATTTCAACATTTGGCATAGTTTCATCATATGGAGTCATACATACAAAATATGTGTTTAACTTTTTAGTTTCAAATCCATCAAATTCTCTATCTACAATACTTCTAGTAATTTCTCTAGCTCTATCTGGTCTAAAATTAAAGAAAATAACAGAATCTCCATCTTCAATTTTAGCTATAGCTTCGCCATTCTTATTTGTAATAACTGTAGGCTTAACAAATTCATCAAAAACTTCTTTTTGATATGATTCTTCAATTGCTGAAATAGCAGATGAAGCTTTTTCACCTTCACCATTTACTATTGCATTATATGCTAAACTAACTCTTTCCCATCTTTTATCTCTATCCATTGCATAAAATCTTCCAGAAATAGTTGCTATTTGACCAACTTCTTTTTCTTTCATTTTTTCTTCTAATTCTATAATATATCCTTCGCCAGAAGCTGGTGGTGTATCTCTTCCATCCATAAAACAATGAACATATACATCTTCAAAGTCTTTTCTTTTAGCTAATTCTAGTAATGCATATAGATGACGATTATGACTATGAACACCACCATTAGATAGTAATCCCATAATATGCAATTTAGAATTATTTTTCTTACAATTTTCGATAGCTTTTACAAATTCTGGTACACTAAAGAAATTACCATCTTCAATAGCTTTTGTTATTTTAGCTAAGTCTTGATATACAATTCTTCCTGCTCCAATATTTGTATGTCCTACTTCGGAATTTCCCATTTGACCATCTGGTAATCCAACTGCTAATCCACTAGTATGAATTATTGTATTTGGATTTTTAGTTAATATATCGCTCAAATGTGGTGTATTTGCTAGTTTTACTGAATTTCCTTCTTCTTTTTCATTTATTCCAAATCCATCTAATATCATTAACATTGTTAATTTACTCATTTTTGTTACACTTCCTTTACTTCACTTTGTCTTTATTTATTTTTATAGTGACAAAGATATCTATTTATATTTTATTGGTTTATATTATATATGACAGCACAAATACATTTTAACTTTATATTATTTATCATAATTTACAATTTTGCTAAATTCTTCTGGCTTTAAACTTGCTCCACCAACTAATCCACCATCTATATCTGATGACTCGAATAATTCTTTTGCATTTGATGATTTTACACTTCCACCATATTGGATAATAACTTCTTCTGAAACATTTTCGCCATATAATTTCTTTAATTCTTCTCTAATTGCTTTTATAGAATTATTTGCGTCTTCTGAAGTTGCTGTTTTTCCAGTTCCTATAGCCCATATTGGCTCATAAGCAATTATTGTATTTTTTATTTGCTCTGCTGTTAATCCATCTAATGCCAAACGTGTTTGAGAAGTAATGATTTTTTCTGTTTCTCCATTTTCTCTTTGTTCTAAAGTTTCCCCAACACAAACTATAGGTTTTAATTCATTTTCAAAAGCTACTTTTATTTTTTTGTTTACAGTTTGATCTGTTTCATTAAAATATTGTCTTCTTTCTGAATGACCTATAATTACATATTCTACTCCTATTGATTTTAACATTTTAGCTGAAACTTCTCCTGTATATGCTCCTGTTTCTTCAAAATGCATATTTTGAGCACCTATTTTTATATTTGTTCCTTGTGCATTCATTAAACAATAAAATAAGTCAATATATGGTACACATAAAATTATTTCTGCTTTAGAATCTTTTACCATTGGTTCAAACGCCTGAATATATTCTATTGCTTCATTTGGAAGCATATTCATTTTCCAGTTTCCTGCAATTACTTTTTTTCTCATATTTTATCTCCTTTAATAAAATTATTCCCAATCTCTTAGGTATTCTTCTTCTCCCATATGTTTTCTGTTTTCAATAAGACTATCTAAATTTTCGAATATTTTTTCAAATAACGCTTTATTATCTTCTGTATAAGCAAATCTAAACATTGAAGTTCTTATTGCATTTTTTACATCTTCTAAATTAATCCATTTTATCTTTTGAATAGATTCCTCATTTGGGTTTATACTTTTTTTATCATCAACTAAAAATGCATATACTGCTGTAAAACAATGTAGATTACTTTCTTTAGAATCTTCGTTATCAGAAAACTTAGATTTTAAATTTCCTAGAAAAGCTAATTTATCAGCAATTTGAAGATTTTCATAGTTCTTCATTTGCATTTCTTCTCGCAAACCACGCATCATAGCAGTTTTATTTATTTCTCCATCCTTAACAATTCCAGAACAGATATCCAATTTACCTAAACCATTTTCATAATCTCTTCTAAATTGAACAGCTACTTTTTTATCTTTTGGGTCTACAACAAAGCAAATTACACATTCTATCCATGGAGATACTCCTTCTTTTAATTTAATTTTATCTAAGTCGTGTAATCTCTCTTTACTAATAAATGCTATTGGTTCCTTATTTTCATTATATACAATTAGTCTTTCTCTATTCTTGGCTATTTCTTTACTCTCATAACTATAATCTACACTATGTTTTCTTTTCATATATTTATCTTCTTTCAATTATTTTTTATTTATCTTGTAGTGCTTCTATTCCAGGTAATTTTTTTCCTTCTAAGAATTCAAGTGATGCTCCACCACCTGTAGAAATATGAGTAAATTTTTCTGCAAGTCCTGCTTTTTCAACAGCAGCTGCTGAATCTCCTCCACCAATTATTTTAACAGCATCTACATCAGCTAATGCTTTTGCTATACTGTTTGTTCCAACAGCAAATTGATCAAATTCGAATAACCCAACTGGTCCATTCCAAATTACTGTTTTTGCATTTTGTAATTCTTTTGAATATATTTCTATTGTTTCTGTTCCTATATCAAAACCTTCCCATCCTTCAGGAATTTCTGTATATTTAACAATTTTACTTTCTGTATCTGCTGAAAATTCTTTGCCTACTTTTGTATCTACTGGTAACATGAATTTTACACCTTTAGCTTTTGCTTTTTCCATAAGTTCTCTTGCTAAATCTAATTTATCTAATTCACAAATTGAATTTCCTACTTCATATCCCATTGATTTAAAGAATGTGTAAGCCATTGCTCCACCAATCATTAAGACATCTACTTTTTCTAATAATGCATTTATAACACCAATTTTATCTGAAACTTTCTTTCCACCTAAAATTGCCATAAAAGGTCTTTCTGGATTTTCTAATGCTGATCCTAAAAATTTTAATTCTTTTTCAATTAAAAATCCTGATACTGCTGGTAAGAAACTAGCCACACCTGTTGTTGAGCTATGAGCTCTATGAGCTGTACCAAAAGCATCATTTACAAATAATTCTGCAAGTGAAGCAAATTCTTTTGATAAATTTTCGTCATTTTTTTCTTCTCCAGCTTCATATCTAACGTTTTCAAGAAGCATAACTTCTCCTGATTGTAAGTTTGTAGCTAAAGCTTTTGCATCTGGTCCTACAACATCTTTTGCAAGTTTAACTTCTTTTCCTAATAATTTTGAAAGTTCTTCAGCTACAATATTCATTGAATATTCTGGCTTTACTTCTCCCTTTGGTCTTCCTAAATGTGAACAAAGTATTACTTTACAATCATTTTCAAGTAAGTATTTGATTGTTGGTAAAGCAGCAACAATTCTTCTGTTATCTGTAATTTTTCTGTTTTCATCATATGGAACATTAAAATCGCATCTAACTAATACTTTCTTTCCTTTTACATCGATATCTTTTACTGTTTTTTTACTCATTAATTTATCCTCCTTAAAATTATTTTTTCATAAAGTTTTTAAATTGTAATATCAAATAAATACAATTTTTCTGTTAAATTATTAATTTCACTAATATATAATTTTCATACATCTTCTTTTTATCTGGATTTTTTAATTATATATATTTACATTTCTTACATTATATCAAGGCTATTCTATAACAAAAAAGAATACTTTTCAAGTATTCTTTTAACTATTTTTACCAATTTTGGTAATTCTATTAATTAATTTTTTCTATAAAAATCAATTGAATTATTTAGCAATTTCCTATAATACAAAAAAATAGTGGATGCCTACGAATACGCAAACATCCACTATTAAATTTCAAAAATTAGCTCTTAACTATAGTAATTATCATAACTGGGGGATCAGTTCAACGATAATAATTTTTCATAATCTTCTATAGTCATTCTTATTATAGAGTCAACACCCACTCTTGAACAATGTTCCATGAGCATCAGCTCTATCTCTTCAGCTGTCTGATCAATATACTGAAGCCACTCAGATTCATGAACAAACTTCATAAAATCTTTTATTTCTTCCTCATTCATCGCCACGGAACATTCAAAGTGTGGAGCAGACAAGTCTGGCCAGCGCTGTGTTAAAGCCTCAAAAACTTTTGCAGAAGTCTTTTCTTTAGCAGCTCTTTCCGCAGCACGGCATTCATCAGCATACTTTGCCGCCATTTTCTTCAGTTCTCTGATACTCTTGCTATTTTTGAGCTCTTCATTACGAATCAATATTGCAAAGAAAGGCTCCTGTTCTTCCATTTCATAAAGAGATCTAAACTTACTATATCCCTCTATTTCGTCCCATAACCGAAGCCATTCGGGTTTTGGCTCATCCGCCATTCTTTCCCAGAACTCCTCGGCGGTTTCTTTGTGATTCTGACATCCAGTTACAAAATTTTTACCATTTTCAATGTTCTTACTCATATTGTTTTGCCTCCTAGAGTTAATTTTTTTAGTTTGCAAGTCAATCGACTGCAGTTTGGATTATATATTTCCACATTCATATTATACCATAATATAAGAATTTTATCAACTTTATGTTAAGTTAGAGCTGTTGTGGTATAATTATTCCAAATCAATTTTTGCTGTTTATAATAATTATCCCCCAGTTCAATATAACTGGGGGTATAATTATTAAGCAACTTACATATTAAAATAATTAATAATAGTCCATTTGCTTTCTTATTTATTAATGTAATTCTGCAAAGTATTTAATTGTTCTTACCATTTGGCTTGTGTAAGAATTTTCATTGTCATACCAAGCTACAACTTGTACTTGATATAATCCATCTTCTACTTTTGTAACCATTGTTTGAGTTGCGTCAAATAATGATCCATAAGTAATTCCTATAATATCTGAAGAAACTAATGGTTCTTCTGTATATCCGAAAGAAGCACTAGCTTGAGCTTTCATAGCTGCATTTATTGATTCTGGAGTTACTTCTTCATTGCTTCTAACTGTAGCAATTAATATTGTTGTAGATCCTGTTGGAACTGGAACTCTTTGTGCAGAACCAATTAATTTTCCGTTTAATTCTGGAATAACTAATCCTATAGCTTTAGCTGCTCCTGTTGAGTTTGGAACAATATTAACAGCTGCTGCTCTAGCTCTTCTTAAATCTGCTTTTCTATGTGGTCCATCAAGTACCATTTGGTCTCCTGTATAAGCATGTACTGTTGTCATAATTCCTGATTGGATTGGTGCATAATCGTTTAATGCTTTCGCCATTGGTGCTAAACAGTTTGTTGTACATGAAGCTGCTGAAATTACAGTATCTTCTGAAGTTAAAATCCCTTCATTTACACCAAATACAACTGTTGGTAAATCTTTTCCTGCTGGTGCAGATATAACAACTCTTTTAGCTCCAGCTGTAATATGAGCTGATGCTTTTTCTTTTGATGTATAGAAACCTGTACATTCTAGAACAACATCAACACCAATTTCTCCCCATGGTAAATTTGCGGCATCTTTTTCTGCATAAATTTTAATTGTTTTTCCATCAACTGTAATAGAATCTTCTCCTGCTACTACTGTATCTGCTTTTTCATATCTTTTTTGTGCAGAATCATATTTTAAAAGATGTGCTAACATATCTGGGCTTGTTAAATCGTTGATTGCAACAATTTCATATCCTTCTGCTCCAAACATTTGTCTAAATGCAAGACGTCCTATACGTCCAAATCCATTTATAGCTACTTTTACTGACATAATATAAATCCTCCATTCTGATACTCTCTGTTTTTTAAGTATCTTTTAAATATTTTAGTCATTTTAGACCGAGATTATTCTATAATAATTAAATTGTTTTTTCAAGACATTTTTTCAATTTAATTATTTCTCTCTTATTTTACAATATTTTTAACAATTTATTAATATATTTTTCTTATCCTAATATTAACTTTTATACTACATCATTTTTTAGTATTTCATTAACATTAATAATTGAAACAATACCATCATTACTTCCATATTTACTTCACAATTTAGACATTTTGTATCTTTTGGTTTAACTATTTGGTTTTCTCCTTAATTACTGCTTCTTTTGATAAAGCATCCATTTATATTCTCAATTATTTCATATATTTTTGAAATACTGTTTTTATTAATTTTCATTTCTAATAAATTTATATATTTCATACATCAAAAAGCAGATACATTGAAGCGCCCCCTCCTTGTTAAACTTTTGTCTAACATTTTGGCTTCACTTCACATTTTTGTATCTGCCTTTTATTTATACTTTTATATTTCTTTTTATCTAAAAGATCATTTTTATTTTTTTCTAAAGAAATTTATTGGTTTGCACAAAAATTCATGTAATTCTGGAAACTTAATTTCTTGAAATAAAAAATCATAAACTTCTGTCAACACTTTTTCCTCTTTTTGTGTTAATTCTAACACTACTGGCTTATTAAATTCTAATTCCTTACATAGCAAACCCTTTATTTTTTGCCAAGTTCCAACAACAAGAGGTAAATTCCCCACATTTTCTGATTCTACTAAATTATATTCTTTCATTTATATTTATCCCCCTTTTGTACACAGCAAAATTATAAGTTTTATATTATAAAAAATATTTTTTCCTAATACAATCATCTTATCATATTATTTATACTATATCTAAAAATTTTATTCAATAATAATTTAATTAAATTTACATTACTATTTTGTTACAATTTCTGAGGAAATTAAATTTAAATTGTCTTTTCCTGTAATTTTGACATTTACAATTACATTAGAAACATTCATGTTTGTTTTTAATTTTACCATAATATAATTTGCAGTATGTCCTTTATAAAATTCTTTGTCTTGTTCTTCAAATAAAACTTCAATTTCTTTATTTATGTAATTATCTAAATATTCATTTTCATTTTTATCTGATAATTCTAAAAGCATTTTACTTCGTTTTTCTTTTATATCACCTGGAATTTGATTTTTCATTTCTGCTGCTTTTGTCCCTTTTCTTGGAGAATATTTAAAAATATGCATTTTATAAAACTTAATTTTTTCTAGAAATTTATAAGTTTCTTCAAATTCTTTTTCAGATTCACCTGGAAAACCAACAATAATATCTGTTGTTAAAATTACGTCTTCATAAGCTTTTCTTAATCTCTTAGTAATTTCTTCAAACTCTTCTATCGTATATCTTCTATTCATTCTTTTTAAAGTTTCTGTAGAACCGCTTTGAAGTGATAAATGAAAATGATGACATATTTTGTCTAATTTTACTAATCTATTAATAAATTCTTGTGTTATAAGTAATGGTTCTATGGAGCCAAGTCTTATTCTCTCAATACCATTTATTTTATTAATATCTTCTAATAAATCTATTAATTTATATTCTTTTTCAAAATCTTTTCCATAGGAAGCAATATGAATTCCTGTTATTACAACTTCTTTTATTCCATTTTTTGAAATTTGTGTTATCTCATTTATAATATTTTCTGGTTTTCTACTTCTAACTTTGCCTCTTGCAAAAGGAATTATACAGTAAGAACAAAATCTATCACATCCATCTTGCACTTTTATTACTGCTCTAGTTTTTTCTGTATATGTTACACTACCAAACTCATCAAATTCAGCTTCATATAATATATTTTGTAATTTTACATTATTATTAAATTCGTAATCTTCAACATATTTTACAATATCTGCCTTTTCATTAGTTCCTATACATAAATCTATTTCTGGAATTTTTTCTATTTCTTCTTTAGCAACTTGAACATAGCAACCACAAGCAACTACTAAAGCTCTAGGATTTCTTTTATTTG
Source organism: uncultured Clostridia bacterium (assembly GCA_949388605.1). Classification (GTDB taxonomy): domain Bacteria; phylum Bacillota; class Clostridia; order TANB77; family CAG-508; genus Scatovivens. Next base: position 551 of record CASKJV010000022.1, on the reverse strand, counting down.
CTTGTCTTAAAATCTGTCTTGATTTTTTATCTGACATATTAGTTACTGTACAAGTATTTATTATATATATATCCGCAATTTCTTCAAAATCTACAATTTCGTATCCACTATTTTTAAATTTTTGTATCATTCCATTAGTTTCATACTGATTGGTTTTACAACCGTAATGTAAGAAATGCAACTCTTTTATTATTTATCATATACTTCACTCTTTCATATACTATTTCTATTATTATTTGATATATTATATCAAATAAATCTTAAAAAGTATAGCGTAAAAATTCACCATCTTAAGCTCTACCAATATAATGTTAATGTAACGAAGCTTTTCTACTTTTCAGACTTTATTTGTATAACTACATAGAATATTTGATAGCAAAAAACTACAAGATGTATATAAAAATAGTATTTTTTATAAAAACATCTAACAAATGTGAAAAATTTATTGAAAGTTTTATATTATAAAAATTTTAAATTGATTTACTCTAATAAATAACCCCCGGCTAAGCCGGGGGTTTTTTACTTTAACGCCCATAGGGCTATGTTACAAG